>CAZAWX010000025.1:0-24448 GCA_964488985.1 uncultured Ectothiorhodospiraceae bacterium | reverse complement strand
GCCCAGGTTGCCATGACCGCCGTGGTGCGTGATTTGAGATTAAAAAAAAGATTTCTTGCCACTCGCTTGGACACAGTTTTGCGACTCACCTGCTCGAGCAAAAAGTCGATATCCGTGTGATCCAGGTGCTGCTTGGACACTCCAAGCTCAATACCATGGTATTGTACAGCCAAGTGGCCACACGCACACTGCGCGACGTTGTCAGTCCACTGGAACATCTGACACTGGACTCGAAGCCACCCACCTGCGCCGGCAGTGTCCCGGCCAATACTGGAGGTCGCTGATATATTCCGCGACCATGGCCACGCTTGGCGTCAAGCCAATGTCGGCCATATCAGCCTCGGGCAACTGAAGGTAATGTCGGCCATCGAGCGGTGTCGTACCGCAGCGCTCGGCGGCCACGTCACGCACTGTGATGCGTGTTCGCACACCGAGATTGCCTATAACTCGTGTCGCAACAGGCACTGTCCAAAATGCCAAGGCGCGGTGGCCAGAAAGTGGCTTGCCGCGCGAGACAGAACTCCTGCCGGTGGCCTACTTCCATGTGGTGTTCACCGTGCCAGGTGAGATTGCCCGCATCGCTTATCAGAACAAGTCGGTGGTTTACAATCTCCTGTTCAAGGCCGCCGCCCAGACCTTACTCACCATCGGCGCCGACACGAAACACCTCGAGGCACTCTTAGGGTTAACCGCCGTACTACATACCTGGGGCTCAGGCCTAACCCATCACCCTCATCTGCACTGTATCGTTCCCGGCGGAGGGCTTTCCCTGGACGGCCAACGCTGGGTCGCCTGCCGACCCTCCTTTTTCTTACCCGTACGGGTGCTCTCGCGGTTGTTCCGACGCCTGTTCCTCGAGCAGATGGCTGAACTCCATGCGAATGGACAGTTGTCCTTCTTCGGTAAACTCCACACGCTTGAAAAACCGCAAGCCTTCACAGACTTCCTTAGTCCTTTGCGCAACACCGAGTGGGTGGTCGATGCCAGGGCTCCGTTTGCCGAACCCGGCGCTGTACTTGAGTATCTGTCCCGATATTCCCACCGCGTGGCCATCGCTAACTCGCGTCTTATCGCCTGCGACAAACAACGCGTCACCTTCAAGTGGAAGGATTATCGCGCCGAGCAAGACAATCGTTATAAGACCATGTCGCTTGATACGGCTGAGTTCATTCGCTGCTTCCTTATCCACGTTTCGCCTCGCGGATTCCACCGTATTCGTCATTACGGTTTGTCCGCCAACGGGGGGCGCGCTAAGAACCTCGCCAAGGCCAGAACTCTGCTCCATGTCATCACCCACAACGATGTTAACGACGATGCTGATGACCTGGACACCGCCGACTGGTTATAGTGTCCATCGTGCGGGCACACGATGCGCATCATCGAAATCTTCGAACCCGGTCACGCGCCCTGTGCAACGGCGCACCGTGGAGGCGCTCCTCCGTGACCCCCAAGCGTTGTAAATCCTCGACACACAAAACCCTATATCGCCGACTGACCACCGGCGCCGATACCGTTATGCCTGGCTTCGCAACGGGACCACTCACAGTGACCGACTCCAGATATCAAGCCACTGAAATGGCACGACAATGGGTGATGCAGATACGTTTATGCCGGGCTCATCGCCACAGTACTACGGAACATATAAGCCCGCACAACAGCACCAAACTCAAATCCCCATAGCACCGCGTCTTTATCCCGCAGTTTCCTCCCTTGAGGCTTTTCCGACGACTGCCTTTGAACCGCAACACTTCGGTGCGTGCCGTGCTGAGTGGCAGGCATCTGACAACCCTTAACATAAGCGGAAATTCGTATAAATTCTCTCAATGTCTGGTCTCCAACCAAAATATAACTTTTTGGCCGGTGGATTCATGACCGACATTTGCCGACGAGAAGGCACTAGTCCTAACCAGGTCGCGCTGCATTCGGACAATGACATCCCGATGAAAGGTGCGATCCTGTTAGCGACACTGCAGGAACTGGGCGTTATCCCCTCGCTTGTCCGCCCATCGGTGAGCAATGATAACCCCTATTCTGAGTCGTTATTCCGCACGCTTAAATACACACCGCAATATCCTGGTCGACCTTTTTTGAGTCTGCTGGCAGCACGTACTCGGGTGCAGAAATTTGTCGATTGATACGATCGTGAGCATCTACATAGTGCGATAAATTTTGTCACACCTGAGCAGCGCCACATGGGACTGGACGCAAAGATATTGGCTAATCGCAAGCAGGTATATGAACGGGCAAGATCAAGGCATCCAGAGCGATGGAGTGGCGATACAAGGAACTGGAAACCGGTCGAGGAGGTTCACCTTAACCCAGAGAAGAAACCATCTCACACTGAGGAAAACAAGGCGGCATAATTTTAAACTTCAGGCGGCAACTCTCTTGACAAACGCCGTGTGAAATATCTGGTTATTTGGCTTCTTTGTCATGTCTGGGGATTTCACCACTGGAAGGGATCTTGGAAAAACTATAATTGGGATGACTGATTTTGAACTTTTCAATGTCTTTCCATGACAATATTACGGCGGGCCCCGAAACCGACTGATCCTGATTTGCAACAATGTAAAAAGATTCATAATTCGGCTGGTCGGCAACTGCGGTGTAATGTGTCTCCTGTCCCATACGGGGAGCGAGGAGTTGATATGCAAGCCACGAAATTGAAACGAAAACAAGAATGCGCAAGAGTGTGATCACGTTTCCAATCGCCATTTTAAGAAGTCAGTTACCGGTGCTCTTCAAAAAGTTGCTCAAAGCTGTTGAGCCAGTTTGTGACCTCGTCAGTCAGTGTCCTGGACTTATCCTCGGGCACATCACGGGGGTTGAAACGATAGTAGTAATGGGCCTCAATGATGGCATCCAGGTTTGGCAGGTTTCGCAGAGTCGGATGGGTACTCAGAATTCTGCGACTCCAATCTTGTTGTGTCTCGTTCGCTTGGCGAAGCAACCCGATCTTAGCCAGCCGCCGTTCGATTCGATAATAACCTGAATCCTGCCCAGGCCAGGGGCCCACACTAATCGGGATAATGTGATCGGCTGCTGGCGCCGACTTTTTCGTGCCGCGTTTGCGTATCCGCCATGCTATCCAGGGCAATATCACGATGAACGATAATAGCCACAGCGGTGACAGGTTTGCCTTGGCCAGGGCTTGGCGCCACTTGGCAAACTGAAACCGCAGCCAGGACATCAGGTCCACCAGCGGTTCCCAGATTGAGGCACGGGCATTCTCTATATCGAGCCAGGCCTGCGGCGTCGTATCCAGATCCACCCAACTGGACCCTGTCCAGACCCGAGCCCAGGCATGAGCATGGCGCTGGCGTACCCGCCAGGCATGTTCAAGGGCACTGTATTCCTGCACCGAGTAACCCACTGCATAGCGTGCCGGGATCCCCGCCGCCCTCAATAACATGACCGTTGCAGTTGCAAAGTATTCACAATGGCCAAAGCGATTGTGAACTAGAAAATCGACCAGTGGAGAAGTCTTAAAGTTCCGCTCTGGCTGGAACAACGCATATTTGAATTCACGATCAAAAAACAGTTTTACTGCCTGCTGGGCCGCTGAGTTGTTGTCTGCTCTGAGCTGTAATTGTGCGACCAGTCGTTTCAGGACCTCGGTGTCCTGGCGTGGAATTTTTATGTCTTGATCAGTGGGTGGAGCCTCGCGAATTTTATTCGGCAGGTAAGCGAGTGAATAACCAATGTAACCAGCGCGCCCAGAGGCCTTAACCACCCCAAGACGGTTTTGCTTGAGGGTTTCGAAATCATCACTGGTTATGCTGGTGGCGCCCGCGGGTAGAGACAGTACTGCGGAGCCACGTGGAAATTCGTCAATAATGCGCATGTTGGAAAATTTATCAGCGCCATGTTCGGCGTTGGTGTTGCTCAGTTGCCATTGTTTTCCCGATGTTAACGAAGTGAGGGGAGTCATGGTGGCTTTGCGGGCAAACCAGGTCGGGCTCCCGTAACTGTCATAACTGGCCCGATGTAATAGGAATGAGCCTGAATCTTTGCGCGGACCGGTAATGCGCAACATGATGTGGTTGGTTTGTTTCAGTTCACCGATTTCACCGATATCCGTTGTGGTGCGGTAAGGATCGATATTACCGCCGCCAAAAAAATCTCCGCTGTAGTCCATTAGCCATACTTGCAATCGAGCTAAACCTACTGCCCCCGCGTAGCCCCCGGACCCGGCCAGGCACAACATGATGAGCCAAAGCCACACGAGTGTTTTTGCAGGTCGAATATGCCACAAAGCCCAGGCTGTTAGAAAACACATTCCGGCATAAAAACTCAAGTCGCGGGCATTGCCAGCACTTGCTGCCAGCAGACCAATGACAAAGAATGGCCAGTGGACATTGAGATGCCGCTGTGCAGAGGATGCCGTTTTCGGCTCGCGTTTGAGAATGAATAATGCGTCAGTGTCAATACTTTGCTGACCCGCGTAGATCTGAACCAGGAGCAAGGGTACTGCGGTGATGGGTAGCCAGATGATGGTCGGGATGACCGAGTATGGTAGCCCTCTGGAGATGGTGAAAGCGATAAAAAGCGCAACGGTTAACAGGCAAACTGCTCTGGCAGCCTGGCGAATATCGGTCACTGATAATTGCCAGCGTGTTGGCAGCAGGTTATGACTCTCCACTGCCATCGCGCAGACCACTCCGGGTACCCAATTCCCTGTTTGCCAGGCCCAGAACAGCAACGTCAGTGCAGATAGAAATGGCGGGGTTTTCATAACGTGGCGAGTCCTGCCTGAATATCACCAACTTCCAGGCGCAGGACTGATGTGGGTAATTCAGAATATTCGCTGTCGGGATCAGAAATCAGTATCACCCGGATCGGTAGCCCGGTCCCATGCAGCTCGTCGATTAGCTGCTTTCGTGATGTATCCCAATCCAGCAGAATAATGATGCAACTGCTCAGAGCCCCTCTGTTTTCCAGAACAACATCGTGTAACTCATCGAACTGTTGATACACGGGTTGGCTGACGCCGGCCAGCACCTCCAACATGTCTTCGGTCTGCATCTGGCCTCGCCCGGTGGTATAGCGGTAGGCTTTTTTACTCACAAACATCAAGTCCAACAAACACTCCTGAGTTTCAAGTGTGCACACGAACGATGCGGCAATTGCGACCGCTTCCTCCAGCCGTTCTCGTTGACGGGGTGAGGCAAACGTGTCCAGGATCAGTGCATGTCTTTCATAGAATTCATCCTGAAATTCACGCACCATGGGTTTGCCGGTGCGGGCAAAGCTTTTCCAGTGCACAGTCTGCAGAGGATCCCCGGGGCGGTAATCTCGTAATCCGATGAACTCTTCCGAATCCCCTACGGAGGTGGCAAGAGTAATACCGCCATGCTGGTAGGTGCGGTTACCCGGGAGAGACATCTCGGGCAGGATATAGCGCTTTGGTAAAACCAGCAGGTATTGTCGGGCAGGGGTGGGCCTCATGGCACTGAACAGACCGAATGGATCAGTGCGAGTCAGGCATGACCGCTCGAAACGCACATAGCCGCGATGATGGGCCTTGGCATGCATCACAACCTCGACATCAATTCCCGGATGCAGGTCGGGCAATGCCAGGGGTTCAATATCAGCATTTTGATTTTGTTTGAGTGCGGCTTTCCAGCGATGATAGCCAAGTGCTTGATCAAGCCGGTTGCGCGACAGGTGGTCCGGTTCCGGAAGGGTTTTAAAACTATCATAATCGGGCCGGGGATCAGCCATTTCTTCGCGCAGATTGAGGTTGGATTCGATTCGTGTTCCCAGATTGCTGATGGTGCCCCTGTAAGTAAAGGCTTCGCCTGCGGTGACAAAAGGTGGCAGTGAACGCCGAAAATTAAAACGAGTTCGGAACATCAAAGCACTGAGCATGGCGAGGATGAACAGTGTCAGCATGAAGGTGAAAATCTGGTAGGCAACAGTTTGCTGGGTATCGATACCCACGACCGCGGCTGCGAGTAATAACGACAAGCAAAGCCATCCTGGTGGAGTGAATCGGCGTCTCAGCCAGAGTTGCAGGCCGGAGAACAGCCATAAACTTCTATACAGAATATGGCGCATGACGCTACTCGGCGGGCAGGGTCAACCGGGCAGGGGTAATTCTTGCAGGAGATCCAGTACGATAGCGGCGGCAGTGGTACCGGAAAAACGTGCACGTGAATCGATCACCATACGATGTGCGATAACCGGCACCAGGAGTTCCTTGATATGGTCGGGAACAACCATATCAAGCCCGTCGAAAACCGCTAGGGCTTGGGCGGTTTTCACCAAGGCCAGTGTAGCGCGGGGCCCAGCACCCAGAACCACGGACGTTGCGGTTCGTGTTGCGCGAACAATTTTGGCCATGTATTCCATAAGCTCCGCACTGATCTGCACGTTTTGCACTTGTTGTTTGAGAGTTCGTAATTCATCCGGTGTAATACAGGGGTGCAACCGTTCCAGTGGATGACCGCTGTTTTGGGCGGCGACAATACCGATCTCCTGCTCCAGACCAACATATCCGAGACTCAACTGCACCGCAAAACGATCCATTTGCGCTTCCGGTAAGGGATAGGTCCCGCGAAATTCGACAGGATTCTGAGTGGCGAGTACGAAAAACAAATCTGACAGCGGGTATGTCTCACCCTCGATGCTGACCTGACCTTCGGCCATGGCTTCCAGCAGTGCGGACTGGGTTCTGGGAGATGCTCGATTAATTTCGTCCGCGAGTAAAATATCGGTAAAAATCGGTCCCTGTCGAAAATTAAAAACCTGATGCTGCTGATCAAATACTGAGACGCCAAGAATATCTGAGGGCAACAGATCAGGTGTGAATTGGACGCGTTTAAAATCCACGCCAATGGACTTTGCAATTGCCTTGGATAATGTGGTCTTGCCGGTGCCCGGATAGTCTTCCAGCAGCACGTGTCCACCACTGACCAGGGCGGCCAACAAGTGCCTGAGTGCAACCTTGTGGCCGCTGACTGCAATTTCAATATTAGCAACCAAGCGTGTGTAGATGTCCCTGGCTTGATCGTTGTTGGGAGTAATTTGAGGCTGAGGCAAGTAAATTTCTTCGTCAAGATTGAACATCGTTTCCGGCGGATGCCTTGCCAACGTTGAGTTGCAAAAGCGCTTATCCGCTCCTTTGCTGTACCATGCATGCGCGCGTAAATCCGTGGACGTTGGGGTTGCCGAGCATTGAACTACCGTAGGTCAGGTGTTTAGAACTGTCAAGGCTACAACATCAGACTTAGTCACAGTGTACCGGGGTTGTCTAAATCTATAGTGCATTCATATCCGTGCAGTGTTACGGAATTCTAGTTAATGTGACAATACCGCCACCAATAGCACAGTGTAAGCAGACATGAGTTTTAATTCAGATACTTCAAATGCACCTGCCGAACTCCCAGCATCACTCAGAGTCCTCGCCTGTCTCGCATATTTGAGCGGCTTGGCTGTTGGATGCGTCGTAATATTCTCTGTATTGACTTTATCCTTCATGACTTTCCTCCCGAGTGTGGCATTGTGTGTCTGGTTGTTTAAACTTGGCTTCGCCTTGATTAAGATGAAACCCTGGGTGATATGGGGTGTGCCAGTTTTCGTTTATCTACTCGTCTTCGTTATCGGAATCACCATGCTTATGCCATTCTGGCTTCCTGGGTTAGACAGACCACTTTACGATGTCGGAGAGATTGTAGTATCTGCGTTGCCAATATGGGCAGTGGGCGGAATGTTCATCTATGGTTTGCTATTTTGTTTAAGTCAGTTACGTACACATCGCGAACTTTTTACGAACAATCTGCCCGCCACTCGTACATAAGCCCAACACACTCTTGTAGGCTCAAGTGCTCGCCTATTGGTGAAACCTAGCCCGGATATTGCACCAGCCGGCCTCGGGTCCGGCGCTAAGATGCTGAGGTGGCTCCAAATAAGGAAAGAATTCTATCCGTTGCTACAGGTGCATTGTGTTACGGACCCGATACCTATCCCGGCCCTGGCTGGTCCATGCACGCCTGGACTTGGGCTAGCGTCATCTCTTTGTTATGCCACTACAAAATCTGACTTAAGAATTCCTTAGTCCTGGGATCCTTGGCATCGTCAAAGAAGGTTGCGGGTGGGCCATGCTCAACGATCACACCGCGATCAGTAAAGTAGATATGATCTGCAACTTCGCGGGCGAAGCCCATTTCATGGGTGACCAGGATACAGGTCATTCCGTCTTCAGCCAGATCTTGAATGGTGACTAAAACTTCTTTCACTGTTTCCGGATCAAGCGCTGCGGTCACTTCATCGAATAACATCACATCAGGATTCATTGCCAATGAACGAGCAATAGCAACGCGTTGTTGTTGTCCTCCAGAAAGTTCACCCGGGTAATTATTCTCTTTGCCCTCAAGTCGAACCTTCTTGATGAGTTTGCGAGCCCGCTTTTCAACCTCTTGTTCATCCTGCTTTAAGACGTGTATCGGCGCCATCATAATATTTTCTATCGCAGTTTTATGCGGGAACAAGTTATATTGCTGGAACACCATGCCAACTTTTTTACGCAACTCAAGTTTGTCTAGTTCTGGATTATTAACCTCCTGGCCTTCGACAGTAATCGAACCGGACTGAATATCGTTTAAGGCATTCACACAGCGGATGAGTGTTGATTTCCCGGAACCCGAGGGTCCAATAATGCAAATGCATTCACCTTTCATAATATCCAAGGAAACCCCTTTAAGAACTTCCAGGTCACCGAAAGATTTGTGCACATCTTTAATGGAAACCATGGGTTGGTCGGGTGTCCATGCAGACGGTGTTGTCGAGTCATTCTTCATTGAGTTCTCTTAGGTGTTGACCGCAAATTTTTTCTCGAGACTGATAGACCAGCGCGCAATGGGGTAGGTGTAGATAAAAAAGATCACCAACAGGAAGGAATAAAAAATTGGGATTAGTTCTGGGCGATCGCCTTCAGCATTCAAAGCCTGGCTCACAAACGTGACGGATTCCTCGACCCCCATGATCGAACATAAAGGTGTTGCCATGGCAAGGATGCAATACCAGTTGATCCACGGCGGAATCATCCGTTTCACACATTGGGGCAAGATGATCATCCACAGGGTCTGGCGTCTGGTGAAGGCGAGGCTTTCAGACGATTCCCATTGTCCTGAAGGCAAAGAGATCACGGCGCCACGTACCACTTCAGAGATATTGGCCATCACCGGTAACGAGAAACCGATAACCGCTTTCATCCAATCCGGGATTGGAATCACCACAAACCCCAGATCAATTTCGAATGGGAACAACAGCATGATAGTGAACAGTAAGACCAGCCATGGTGAGTTTCGGAATAATTGCGTGACCAGCCAGGAACACTGGCGCACCGGTAACAAAAGCGATACCTGCATCAGTCCTAATGCAGCACCGGCAATCGTTCCAATTAACATTGCAAAAAAACTGATGATCAAGTTTAGGGCAAAACCTTTGATAGCACCCTCCGGGCCCCAAAGAATAAAGCTCGCCCATTTGAGCAGTGCATCGGTAGGGCCGATTTTTCCCGCAGGTGTCGCGGCTTGTGCGGTAATGGCCGCTAACAGGAAAAGGACGCCAATCCAAAGGGCAAACTGTGGCTGCATATTGAGGTGGTAAGTGCCATTACGGCGCTCAATTAACGCGGCTTGTCTGGTCTGCTCAGCCAGAGGTAGCAGTACCGGTAAGTTTGTTCCCGGGCGCTTTGAATTCATTATCCGTACCCCGGAATTTTCATCTGGCGTTCCCACTTGTGCATAATGAAGACCAGGATTGAGACCAGGCCGACATAAAACAGGAATAACACGATCATCATTTCTGGAACGTTGACATTGTCAGACCAGATTTGATTCGCGGTGTACATCATTTCCGGTACAGCGATACCGTAGGCGAGGGTGGTCGTCTTCAATAAATTCACTAGATTATTATTCAGTGCGGGTAAGCAGACGCGAAACGCCAAAGGGAAAATAATATAGAGGTACGACTTAAGTCGCGTATAGCCTAAAGCTTCGGCAGCTTCGGCGGTTGATTTAGGGACCGCCTCTATGCCCGATCTGAAAATCTCGACGTTGAAAGAACCGGCAAAGAACCCTAACGAGATGACGGCCCAGCCGAAACTCTCGATATACCCCACCTGGTAACCACCTGCATCATAAGAGGGGGTCAGGTTACCCAGAACAAAATAGAAAAACAGGATTTGTACAAAGGGCGGTGTATTGCGAAAAATCTGAATATACCCGGCCATCACGTAGCGGATAATTCTTGAATGCGCGCCTTGTGCCCAGGCGCCAACGAAACCGACCACAAGAGAGAAGAGTAAGCTGGAGATAATCAGTTTTACAGACGTCCACATCCCATGCAGAAACCGGACATATTCGTATTCTTCATAGAAGATGATGAAATTCCAGCCAGTGGAATCATAAAGTTCTTTGAAAAACTCAGCAAATAGATCCATAGGACATTACCTTTTTGAGGCGACCGGATACCGGCATCCATAGATGGGCAAGGGCACGAATCTCCAGTGGAGAGATTCGTGCCCCAGGATCAACTTACTTCAAATGCTTCCGCGCAGGGGTTAGTTTCTTAGCCTGCATTTGCAGGAAGGAGGTGGCTTTGATGCCCCACTTTTTTTCCAATTCAATGAGGCGGCCCGAGGTCAACCAGCGGTACTGCATACCCGCCATGAAGTTACCCCAGATACCGTTGAGTTCTTTCAGAGGAACCGCCAGGCCCCAGGGATTGTCGTCTTCCGAGTTGAGGGGCATTTCATAGCCCGGCCATTCGCCAGAGGCCAGGTCGGAACCAATAGAGGAATCGTCATACACCCAGGCCACACACTTGCCATCACGTAACGCCTGTTTGGATTCAGCATTATTGACAAAAGCAACCACCTTGGCGCCATAACGCTTGGCAACGATCTTGTTGTAAAACGCGCCTTGTTTACCGCAGACCGGTTTACCTTTGAGGTCCGACCACTTTTTGATCAGGCCTTTCTTGGCCAGAATATTAGTGCCCGAGGTATAATAATTAGGCTCGACGATACCGACAAGTTTGCGCCGATCAGAACGATCCGACATGGTTGCGATCATCAGGTCAATTTTACCTTGTTGCAGAAACTGCATGCGGTTAGAAGATTGCACAGGAACCAGTTTCAATTCGACGCCTAAGGCATCGGCCACATCATGGGCCATATCAATTTCCATTCCCACCAGCTTGCCGTTTGAATCGCGAAATCCCCAGGGCTTGTAATCGGCTTTAACACCGACCACGAGTTTGCCGCGCTTGAGGACCTTTTTGAAACGGTCATTGGCGGCATTGGCCTGAGTTGCTGCCACAGTGAAACCAGCGAGAATAATTGCACTGAGCGCAGTACGCGTGAGTGATTTGAACATTTTATGTCCTCCAGGAGGTGTTTTATTGTGGTGTGGCCTTATCCGTAAGTGGAGTCAGGTTTAATTGCATTTACATTGTTATCTAAAGCGGAAATTAACATGCTGTGACAAGTCACCGCAGCCTGCTTCTGTGTCAGGTTCGGTGAGTCTAGCACAAATGGGTCATCGTTCAACAATTATGTTTCAAATGTTTCATTACCAGTAGAATTGATTCATTTTGTCTCATTTGAATGTTATCTGGACCTGGAATCATCCCAATAAATGTTGGCACCGAAACGAAACTGTTCCATATCGGCAATTTTGGCCACCGTACGTTTATCGCCACCCGCAACAATGAAGGCCACCAGGGTCTCCAGTACAGCCATTGCAGCGGTATAGGAGGGAAAGAACTGCGGGCTTTCCGTTGGTACTAAGAGCAGGCATGCGGCATTTCGTGCCAAAGGCGAACTGCGGCTGTTAGAGATCGCAATCACCCGCGCGCCGCGTTCATGGGCAAATGCAGTGGCGCGCACTGTCGCTGTGGTATAGGGCCGCATGGTGATCGCGATGACGGTATCCGAGGGGCCGAGATCCACCAGATCATCAATCAATGAACCCGCATTGACTGAAGCCATGCGTAGGTTCGGTAGTGCCATGTGTGCCACATAGTGGAAGTAGTGGGAGATACCGTAAGCACCTGCAGCACCTATGACGAAGGCCTGACGGGCATTGCGGATTAACTTGGCGGCGTTAATAAACGCCTCTAGTCCATTGGACTGAAATGCGTACTCCATGTTGGTGATATTGGCTTGCGCCATACTGCTCAACAAGGCGCCATTATCGGAGTGCTCGGCAACATTTTGCAGCCACTTCGCGCGATCACCAAAACCCTCGCCACGTTCACGCATGGCTTCCTGGAAGGGCTTTCGAAACGCTTCGTAATTGGGGAAATTGCTCGCCTTGGCCAAACGCAACATAGTGCTCGGAGCCACCCCGGCACTGGCTGCAACCCGGCGCATGGATTTAATCGCAATCTCTGTCGGGGTATCGAGAACGTAACGTGCAGCTTTGCGTAATTGCGGGCTGAGGCTTTGATAGTCAGCCGTCAAACGATTGATGATTGACTGCAGATCGGACACTGATTTGAGCCTTGTACTTGTGTTTGGGCTGGTGCAACAGGATTAGCACAAACGTTCGATATAAAGTAATTATAGACACAATTGTTTCAAAGTGCTACAAAACGCAACCCTGGTTTCGCCATCTCCTTTCTACCAGAAGAGAAATTCCCTGGCGCTGAAGCAGGGTTGCTGAGTGCATGTCCTATGACAATTTCCCGGTCAGTACATGCCACATCCAAGCCTCCACAACAGAAGTAACGAATATGAAAGCGCAACAGTCCCTGGATAGTTCAGTTGATATTGTCATCATAGGTGGCGGCATTATGGGGTGTAGTACCGCTTACCATTTGTGTAAATTATCAGACAAGAAGGTCATGTTGCTGGAGCGCAATAAGCTCACCAGCGGCACCACCTGGCATTCTGCCGCACAAGTGAGGCAGTTACGCTCAAGTCAAAATCTCACCCGTCTGGTACAAGATTCGGTCAATCTGTATTCACAACTTGAAGCTGAAACAGGTCAGGCTACAGGTTGGGTGCAGGAAGGCTCTATCAGTATCGCCACCCACCGGGACAGGCTCATACACATCCGCCGTGAGGCTGCCTTAGCTCAGGTTTTTGGTATCGACGTTGAGGAAATATCACCAGCCGAAGTGAAATCACGCTGGCCATTGGTGAACGCTGACGACATTATAGGTGCGGTGTTCTCACCCCTCGACGGGCGGGTCAATCCCAGTGATGTCTGCGCTGCCCTGAGTAAAAGTATCCGCCGCAATGGTGGCCTGATTCATGAAGACACAGCCGTCACGGGCTTGCGTCGCAATGGCCGGCGATTGATCGGTGTTGAAACCAATAGCGGCTTCATTGAATGTGAGCAGGTGGTGATTAGCGGTGGGCTCTGGAGTCGGGCCATTGGTGAGTTGGCAGGGGTGCCTGTGCCCCTCTACGCCTGTGAGCATTATTATTTATTGACCCAACCTCTTGCGGGAATTCAAGGCCACCTGCCGACACTTTCGGATCATGATGGATTTCTCTATCTGCGCGATGAAGGGGGTGGATTGTTGGTGGGATGTTTTGAACCTCAGGGTAAGCCCATCGATATTAGCGAGTTACCGGAAGATTTTTCCTTTGGGTTGCTCAATGAAGATTGGGATCAATTTGAACCGGCAATGAACAATGCATTGCACAGAATTCCAGATCTGGCGAGTGCTGAAGTCAAAATGCTCCTCAATGGTCCGGAAAGTTTTACACCCGACGGGACCTTCCTTCTTGGCCCAAGCGGGGAGCTTGATAATCTGTTTTTGTTGTGTGGAATGAATTCGGTCGGCATGGCGACAGGAGGTGGCGCCGGAAAGGCACTGGCGCAGTGGCTTATCGAAGGCAATGCCCCCATGGATTTACATCAGGCAGATCCACGACGCTTCCATGCAGTAGAAACTCGAATTGAGTTATTACGCGAACGGATACCGGAGGTTTTGGGTCAACATTATGCTGTCGCTTATCCGGGTCGTGAATGGGACAGTGGGCGTGGACTTCGCCAGGGATCCTTAGACGCAATTCATACGGGTTATGGCGCACAATGGGGGCAACGCTATGGTTGGGAACGGCCATTATATTATGCCGCTGGCCTTGCCAATGTGCCCTGCTTTGGAAAGCCGGTGTGGCATCAGGTGGTTGGTGAAGAAGTGGCTGCGGCACACCAGGCGGTGGCGCTGTTTGACCAATCCAGTTTTGGAAAAATTAAAGTCAGCGGCCCTGACGCAAAGAATTTTTTACAGCACCTGTGTGCGAATAATATAGAACGTGATCCAGGCTCGGTGATCTACACCGCCATGCTCAATGAGCGTGGTGGTTTTATGAGTGACCTGACGGTGCTAAGACTCGCTGAGCAACAGTTTGTGATGTACGTGAATACCAATGCTGTGGGGCGGGATTTAGCGTGGTTAGAGACCCACAGAACTCCTGAGCATTCATTGGAATTGGAAGACATAACAGAGCAGTACGCAGTGTTGGGATTAATGGGGCCGTACGCAGGTGAGGTTATGAGTGTTGCTGCAGGGATTGATAATCCTTTGCAAGACTTGCCACGATATCAATTTAAATCGATCCCTTTGCAAGGGATCCGTGTTCGTGCGGCGCATCTATCCTATGTCGGTGAACCCGGTTGGGAACTCACTGTAGAGACGGACTCTGCAGCCGGAGTCTACCGCTTGCTCATGGAGGCTGGAAAAGATCTGGGAATTCGTCCAGCGGGAGCCTTGGCCATGACCAGTATGCGAATTGAAAAACGTTATCTCGCCTTTGGCCACGATATCACCAGTGATGAGACGCCTTATGAAGCAGGGTTGGATTTTGCTGTCAACTTCAATAAGGATTCAGATTTCATTGGCGCACAAGCGTTACAGCTACGCAACTCCGAGGGTATTGACCGACATCTCGTTAGCATCGTGCTCGATCAGCGCGGTGCCTGGCCTCAAGGGGGTGAACCTGTAGTGGTGGCGGATAAGATTTGTGGCCAGGTCACCTCCGCAGCATTTGGATATCGTGTGGGGTATCCGGTTTGTCTTGGATATATCAGTGGACGGGCAAAAACAAAGCTTGAAGGTCTGCAGGTCGCCGTTAATATTGCAGGGCAATTATATTCTGGCATTGCGTCATTAAAATCACTGTACTGAGAAACCTCGAAAACACGGTATATGAATAGAATTCACTTCTGACTTCAAACATTGCACTACATCCTGGCGGCTGAAGAGTCCATAGCCTGGTCTGCTGAGGGTGAAAAGTGTGCTCATGCTTCTTATAATCCGTGCCCGGCCTCCCCAATCGAGTAACGCATGTGAATTCAGGCAAGCCTGTTGGCTGCCCCGCCAACGCCGGGCTGTGGAGGCAACGGGTCTGGTCGCTGGCCTGGCCGATCATGCTCTCCAACCTCTCGGTGCCCTTGGTCGGGGCGGTGGATACCGCAGTGGTCGGACGGTTGCCCGATCCGATTTACATCGGCGCCGTCGCGGTCGGCGCGATCATTTTCAGTTTTTTGTACTGGGGATTCAGTTTTCTACGCATGGGCACCACCGGTTTCGTGGCCCAGTGCCTGGGCGCGGGTGATCGGGACGAATTACGCGCGGTGATCGGGCGTGCGTTGCTGCTGGCCCTCATCCTGGGTACCGCTATCGTTGTCGCCCAACGGCCCCTGGGGCGGTTCGCGCTGTGGGCAATGGAGGCCAGCGACCGGGTCGAAGATCTGGCCTGGGTCTATTTCTCGGTGCGCATCTGGAGCGCACCGGCGGCACTGGCCAACTACGCAGTACTCGGGTTTCTGATCGGCATCCAGAACACCCGCGCCGCACTGTTGCTGCAACTGGTTCTGAATCTGAGCAATGTGCTGCTGGATCTGCTGTTCGTGAGCGGCTTCGGCTGGGGTGTGGACGGCGTCGCCCTCGCCACGCTGATCAGCGAGTATGCAGCGGCCGGGGTCGGGATCTGGATCGTGGTTGCTTATCTGCATCGCAGCGGCGGGCACTGGCGGCGCGACACGTTGCTGTCAGTGCCGCGCATCAAGGCATTGTTGCAGGTCAACGCCAACATCATGGTTCGAACCCTATGCCTGACCTCCGCATTTTTCTACTTCACCTCAATCGGCGCCCGTTTCGGTGACACCATTCTGGCCGCGAATGCAGTGCTGATGCTTTTCCAGAACTTTCTTGCCTTCGGGCTGGACGGTTTCGCCCACGCCACCGAGGCCCTGGTCGGGAGCGCCATCGGGCGCCGCAACCGTGCCGACCTGCGCAATGTTGTTACTGCCGCCAGCCTTTGGGCGATTGGGTTCGCGCTGCTCTACAGCCTGATATTCGTGCTCGCCGGGACGTTCCTGATTAGCCTGATCACCGCGATACCCGCAGTGCAAACAGCAGCCGCTGACTATCTTTACTGGCTGATCCTCTCTCCACTGGTGTCGGTGTGGAGCTTCCAGCTTGACGGCATTTTCATCGGCGCAACCCGCACTGCGGCAATGCGCAATGCGATGCTCGCCTCCCTGGCGATCTTCCTTGCCTGTGTCTGGATTCTGATCCCCATCTGGGGCAACCACGGTTTATGGCTCGCGCTGATCGTTTTCATGCTGGCCCGGGCGATGACCCTGGCCGTGGGTTACCGTGGGCTGGAGCGCGCCCTGACCGAAGCGTAACGAAGCACAATGGCCGCGATGAGGGAGCGTCGGTCCGGGCTCCCCACGATACGACCCCGGCTATTCAATCTCCCGGTTCAGGTTTGACCTGGTTCGGCAAGGGCACCCCTCAAATGGGTAAAAAACACTTGCCTTCTACTACCACTCATCCGGACAAGATAGTTGACGTGAAACAGGGAACACTCATTCCATCCGGTCGGCGTACTGGTTTTCGCCGGTTCATCCCCACGGGTGTGGGGAACTCGTAGCAGGTCAGGTCCACCCAGCAGTGAGTGTCTTTTCGATTGATCAGACCGGGTGGGTGGCTCTACCACGTTTCGCGGCGGTGACGAAGGTTCGCTTGGCCTTCGGTCTACCGGCCTGGCACAGTACCCGGTCCACGGTGGTGTGGTGGACACTGAGTTGGTCGGCGATGGTGTTCACGCCTCAGTGTTCGACGAAGTGATAGCGAAGGATTTTCGCCTCAAGATCTTTATCGCGGGTCATAGGTTGTCTCCAGTAAGGGTGTAGCCCCGACGTTTCCACGAAGCCTGATTTGGATAAAAGATACCAGGCCAGATTTATATTCGCTAACATCATGTCTTCGTGGATATCTGATTTATTACAGTGTTTAATCTGAAGTTCCTCCCTATTTTCCCATGTAATTGGAGGGAATACTGTTATAAATAAGCGACTTACCTGGCTTTTAATGGCGTTTCAATCTTAATATTGCACCCATGTAATAACTTGTTTATTGATGACGATCGTGTATGCTTACATGCATGCACATCGATGTCGTCCCCAATCGTAATTCACGCCCAGCGTATCTGCTTCGGGAATCCTATCGCGTTGGGAAGAAAGTAAAAAAACGCACGATTGCAAATCTTTCCGCCCTTTCACAACAACAGATTGCCGCCTTTCGCGCGATCCTGTCTGGCCAAAAACTGACGCCGGTTGATACCCTCTTAGAGATCGTGAACTCCCGTCCCCATGGCCATGTGGACGCCGTTAATGTAGCCATGTCGCGCTTGAAAATCCCAACCTTGCTGTCCGCCCGACCGTGCCGTGAACGCGACCTGGTTGTCGCCATGATCGCGGCACGCATTATCAAACCCCATACCAAACTGGCCACCACCCGCTGGTGGCATACCACCACGCTGGCACAGGACTTTTCAGTGGCCGATGCCACCGAGGATGAGCTGTACGCAGCCATGGACTGGTTGTTGGCACGTCAGCACCGGATCAAGAAAAAACTCGCGGCCCGCCACCTCTCAGAGGGCTCCCTGGTGTTGTACGACTTGTCTTCCAGCTACTTCGAGGGCACCACCTGCCCGCTGGCTAAACGCGGCTACAGCCGTGATCGCAAGAAGGGCAAGCTGCAGGGCAACTACGGTTTGTTGACCGATGCGCGGGGCTGTCCGGTAGCGGTGTCGGTGTACGCAGGCAACACTGCGGATCCACAGACGCTGATGCCGGAACTCGAACGGCTGCGCAAGGACGTTGGTCTCGCACAAGTGGTGATGGTCGGGGATCGGGGAATGATCTCGCAAAAGGCTATTGCGACTCTCCGCCAGCACGAAGGGATAGGCTGGATCACCGCACTGAAAAGTGGCGCCATCCGTACACTGGTCGACAATGGACAGTTGCAGATGGATTTGTTTGATGAGCGCAATTTGTTTGAGTTCAGCCACCCCGACTATCCGGGTGAGCGCTTGGTTGCCTGCCGCAATTCGCCGTTGGCCGCATTGCGCGCGCACAAACGCGAAGACTTGCTGCAGGCGACCGAGAAGAATCTGCAGAAGGTGCGCACCATGGTGCAGGCCGGGCGCTTGCATGGCCAAGATAAGATCGGGGTGCGCGTGGGTAAGGTGATCAATCAGTACAAGGTCGCCAAGCACTTCACGTTGGAGATCCAGGACCGCTCGTTTGCATTTCAGCGCCAGCAGGAGTGTATCGACACCGAAGCGACGCTGGACGGACTCTACGTCATTCGCACCTCAGTATCGGCCACGCGCATGGACAGCGCCGAGTGTGTACGCCGTTACAAATCCCTGGCCCAGGTCGAACGCGCCTTTCGTACCCTCAAATTAGTCGACCTCAGAATTCGACCCATCCACCATCGTCTGGCCGACCGGGTGCGCGCCCATATCTTCCTGTGCATGCTCGCCTATTACGTCGAGTGGCATCTGCGTGAGGCCTGGCGCGAGCTGCTGTTTGCCGATACCGCGCAGGCGGCCAAGGCCACACGCGACCCAGTCGCACCGGCGCAGCGCTCTGAGAGTGCCAAACGCAAAGTCAGCGCCCACACACTCGAAGACGGGACGCCGGCGCATAGCTTCACCACACTGATGGACGAACTCTCGACTATCGTGCGCAATACTTGTCGGGCGCCCCTATCAGCGCACGACGCAGCCATCTTCCACATCACGACCAAGCCAAGCTCTAAGCAAAGGCGTGCCATCGAACTTATACGACAAATCACTTTGTAGCCAGTACAGCGTACTACGAATTCAAATTAACTGATTGAATTCATGTGTAAAACTGCTCGAATGCCCCAGGAACTTCAGGTTAATCGCTCGGCATGTGGGTCAATCTATTATGCAAATATATGGTCTATGTGGATCAATTTTCACTGCAATTCAACACATGGCCGAACCTGCGGGCGTCGGAAGTTCGGTGCGACGGTCTATGCGGCTATGGGCTGCATGGGAGAGTCAGCTAGATGAGTTCGTCTTTACGATCATTGGTTTCGCCATAGCGGCTCAGGGCCGGGGGTTTCAGGCCTTCGTAGAGTTGTTCGAAATTAGCGTTGATTAATTTGCTTTGCTGTTCAAACAAACTGTTGCCCTGCAAATCGCTTTCGACGATAAACGGTCCGAAGTTCTCGACCTCAAACACCCACAGTGCCTGGGCGTTGCCCAGTTCCTCGGCCCAATATGCCTTGAGGACACGTTTGATTCCACGCCCCAGCAACGCACCTGTGCCATAGCCTACAGTGGTCAGATAGATGGCCCCGGCCGGTACAAACAATTCTTTGTAGTGCGCTTGCGACATACCGCCTTTACCAATAATAATCCGCGCGCCGGAGCGTTCGAACCATTGCGCCATCCATTTGGCAAAACGAAAACTTGCGGTGGCGGTAACACCACCGACGTTATAACTGCCATCCGCTTCAATCGCTGCTGCAGGTGAACAATGAAAATTGGCGTTGCTCAGCGTCGGCAAATCAATGGGGATCGCCTCGCCTTGTTCCAGGACACGTTTGTAAACACCCTCGCGACCGGTATAAACCACGCCATCAAGATAAACGATCGTGCCGATTTCAAGCCCGGCCAGATCCGCATCGTCAACCGGGACTTTCAGCCGGACTGTTTTGAATTGCTGTTTGGCTGCGGCCATTCAACTGTCTCCCGTCGCATGTAAGGAGTAAACCATTGGGGATCGGTGCGAAAGTGCACCGTGCCATCCGCTTGCAGACGCGCTGTCGCCCGTCTTGAAGACAGACAAAAGGTATGCACACTCATCGGCATACCGCCGGTATGGGTATAGCCCACTTCGATATGACAATCGGCCACCATGGACGAACCGACATAACCCATGGGGCCCATGCCGATGCGGTTCCCGAGCGTCGCCAGTTCGCCTTCCAGGCGAGCAATTTCCGGGTCCGGATTACGGTCCCCGACCACCCGCAGACACGCAGCCTGTTTGCCCAACACCATAGCGGTATCTTTCGAACCTCCCAGTCCGACACCGACGATGGCAGGCTGACATGCCAAGCCACGTTTGCCAAATGAAATCAGCGTATCGAGGAAAAAACGTTTGACGCCGTCGATGCCGTCGCCTGGAAAAAGCATCCGATAATCGGTGCCGAACAACCCGCCTTTATGCACGGTGGTGATATCGATCCAATCTGCTTCAGGCTCAAAACTCCACTCGATTTCAGGCGCATTGATGCCGACGTTGTTATTAAGATCGGTGCGCCACAGAGGATGCACCCGGTTGGGCCGGAGGGGGATTTCATGAGTTGCTCGTGCCGTTGCACTGCGTAACGCTTTTTCGACTGCAATAAAACCTCCCTGGGGAAGCGCCTCGTTACCGACCTTGACATAATAACGGGGCAAGCCGGTATCGGCACACATGGGCCGGCGATCTTCGCTTGCCGCATCCCAGTTCGCAAGCATGGTCTTGAGGACAAAACTGGACAGATCACCAGTTTCCTGATCCGCCATCTGATCGATTCCCTGACGATAGTCCGGCGGAATATCAATTGCGGCCCTGGCCATTATCTCATAGGCCGCCTGCTCAATATCGCTATAGGCAATCATGCACACTCCTCATCACTGTCCAGGCATTGTCGGTGGCGCGTCATCATCAAGCAGTGACTCGCCCGGGCGCACAATGCTGAACTCGACCTGTTCACGCTTGATCTCAAGCGCCTCACCTACCCGCCGGGCAACGGTGAAATAAGATTGTTCCAAATCACCGGCCTGCGGAAAATCTTCGCGAAAATGTGCACCCCGTGAATTTTCCCGGACCAGTGCCGCCTCGGCAATCACTTCGGAGATATCCAACATGCTTCTCAGGTTCAACCAGTCATGCCAGGTCAAATTAAACACTGGATCTGCATCAGCCAAACCGGTCGTCAAAAGTTCAGCCTGGAATTGACGGATATGCTGAAGACCCCGGCGTAAGCCTTGCGCCGTGCGTATCACGCCAACCTCGTCCCACATCATATTCATCAACCGTTCACGCAAGCCATGAATATCACCCGGTGGTTGGCTGAAAGGGTGGCGGGCGCGATCAATTTCAGCCGTAATGTTAGCCTCATCCGGATCCCGCCAGAATTTTTCTGCTGCTGCAAAGGGCCCCATCACGTCCCCTGCCACACCACCAAAAACAGTCGAATTGGCAACCCCATTACCCCCCAGACGGTTCGCGCCATGCGTCCCTCCGGCATCCTCACCGGCAACGAACAAACCGGGCAGCGGGGTGTGGGTATCGGCATCGCAAATGACCCCACCCATGAAATAATGTGCAGTGGGAACCACCTCAACCTGGCCCGCCGCAAGATCAAACCCACAGTCCGCACAGCGGTTCACCATGCCGGGAAACATCCGCCGGACATTGTCGGGGCCCAGATGAGCCATGGCGATATAAACACCCCCATTCGGGGTAGTGCGACCATTGCGCATCTGCGCATAGATCCCACGGCTGACGACATCCCGGGTGGCGCGTTCACCACGCTCGTCATAGTCGAACATGAACCGCCGCCCTTCACCATCCAGCAGATAGCCACCGGATCCCCGCAAGCCTTCTTCAAGCACCGTGCCGGTCATGCGGGTATCGCGCCCTGCCAGCAGGCCGGTCGGGTGAAACTGCACCATCTCCATATCACGCATCGCCAAACCGGCACGCAGTGACATGGCGAGTCCATCCATACTTTTTTCACCTGAGGGCGTATGGTAGCGATACATGCTTGGACCGCCACCGGTACCCAACAACACTGCCTTGGCGCGGACCAGACGAAATACCCCGCTGCGCATGTCCACCAGCAACACTCCCGCCAGTCCTTCCCCGGCCCTGTCTGGGATGAAAGCCAGCGCCCGATGTTCTTCCATGCGCTCAATGGGCAACGCCAGAATCTGCTCCATCAGCCGACTAATGATTTCGATACCGGTCAGATCGCCTTTATGTACGGTGCGATCAAAGGTCTGCCCGGCGAAGGCTTTGTGATGCAGAGAACCATCATCTTTTCGATCGAAAAAACAGCCAACCTCATTTTCCAGTTCCCGCACCCGGGTCACCGCAGTTTCACACAGCTTCCAGGCCATCGACTGGTTGGGTAACCACTTGCCACCGTGAATCGTATCCATGAAATGGCGTTCCACGCTATCCCCCGGCGACAAGGCAACGTTATAACCACCCTGGACCATGCGCGTACAGCCACACTTGCCGACAAGCCCTTTCACGGCCATGGTGATCTTCAGATCCGGCGCAGCTTGTTTGGCATGCAATGCGGCAAACAACCCCGCGCCACCAGAGCCGAGAATTAAAACATCCGTGTCGTGTCGTTCCAGCATTTCTCTTACGGCCTTCTTACAATGCCCGCAACAAAAAACCGCAGGCAACAATAAACGCAAGTGCGCCCGCACCCGCAGCAAAGGTTTTCTGGCGTGGATTCCAGGGCAGCAATTCCAGCGCCAGAAGCCGCAGGCCACCAAAAATATGCACCGCAAGAAGAAACACAAGAGCGCTTTCCATCAATTTGAACAGCGGTTGGTCTGACCATCTTAAAAAACCATCCAGGCTCGCCGGTTCACCAATAAGCAAACCCAGCACGTAAAAATGCACGGGCAAATACAACACCAGAACCAAACCCGACAGACGATGGAGGATATAGGCGAACCACAAGGGTTGACGGCGATGCGGCTTGATCATCACAACACCACAGCGACGACTGCGCGTAAACCCAACACTAGCAACACAAGGCCCGATAACCCGGTGAATGCCCCCAGCCAACGCACCGGGATCCGTAACCATTCATAGCCGATGACCCGCAGGCCAATCGCCCCATGGACAGCAACTGCCAGCACGAACACGCCATAGAAAAGACCCCAGAACACACTACCCTGGGTACGCGAGAGGATTTCAGCACTACTCAGTCCACCACGAATGGCATAGATCATCACGGCCAGGTGGCCCAGCACCAGGGGCACGATGAACATGGCGCTCAGGCGTTGCAGGAAATACAGCCGGGCGTTAAGCATGCCTGTGCCCCTCCTTGCTTAGCCCCAGTTTCAGGGCCTTGCGTTTGAGCCCGGCAATCGATGCCGTGGGGTTTAAATCTTTTGGGCAATACGCTGTACAACCTTGCTGGGAATGACAATTGTAGCAACCTCCAGTGCCGGAAACCGCCCGCAGACGTTCGTCCTGTGCCACGTCACGCACATCATTGACCAACGTCCAGGCCCGATTCAACGCCGCCGGCCCAAGATACAGGGGATGCACTGCCACCACATCACAAGCGGCATAGCACACGGCACAATTTATGCACTCAATTCCGGCATCAGCCGCCTGACGCTGAGTTGAATGCGGATCGATCGGAGCAATGCCGTTCTCGCGGTTCCTGGAGGGATGAAAACGCCCTTTCGCCTCCTGCCACTTGTCAAAGAACTCACTCATATCACAAGCCAGATCTTTAATTACAGGCAAATTACGCAATGGCGCCAAGGTCAGGCAATGATCCCGGGCCACCTTCTTGACATGGGTCCGACAGGTCCAGCGCGGTTTGCCGTTTACCATCATGGCGCAGGAACCGCACATCCCTACCCGGCAGGCAAACCGGTAGCCCAGTTTCGGCTCCAGATGGCGCTGAATCCAGGTCACCACATCCAGGATGCTCTGACTCTCACGCTCCGGGACCTGATAGTGGACATAATCACCACCTGAGCTATCACCCCGCCAGACCCGCACATGAAGATAGGTCGTGTTGTCGTGCATTGATTAAAAAATCCTCGTCACCGCTAACATCGCTATAGCCTACCCGTGATTACGTCAGTTCGCATGGTTGAAACGGCCACGAACCATGCCTTGGTAACAGACATCCGGCGACGCATTTTGCCATGCAGTGTTGACCCTGAGTTGGAGTGCCAGCAGACTCAGTTTCATGAATACTACAAACAACAATCAAAACTTTGCACAATTCGATGCTCAGGTCACCTTTTGTTACTGCCAGGATTTAGACATCAGCGCGCATTTCTATGAAGATCTACTCGGCCTGTCGCTGGCCCTGGATCAGGGCCCTTGCC
>CAZAWX010000024.1:22345-24972 GCA_964488985.1 uncultured Ectothiorhodospiraceae bacterium | reverse complement strand
CCCGCAGCAGCAGGATTCAGGAGTGCCAGCGGGGGACGCTCGCCTACCGCCATCACCTCGCCGCTGAAACCACTGTAGTCGCCTAATGTCATTGCATAATCGGCAACCGGGATTTGCCAGGGGCCAACCATCTGATCGCGGCAGACCAGTCCTGAAACCGTTCTGTCACCAATGGTGACAAGGAAGTTTTTACTGCCCACGCCAGGCAGGCGCAGAACGTTATCAATGAGTCGCACATAGTCGACACCGGAATTTTTCAGCGCATTCAATGTGGGTTTAACGTGCTGTGCTGTGCGCATCATGGCTGGTGTTTTTCCCAGCAGCACCGACATAGGTATGGCAACCGGGTCTGGGCTTGTGTGCTGGCCGTCATGCAGCCTCAACACGTCTTCGGCCAGGGCGGTTCCCAATACGGCAAAAGGGCATCGTTCGCGTACACAGATGGACTCAAACTCAGCCAGGCGCTGTGGGTTTATGGCCAGGACGTAGCGTTCCTGTGACTCATTGCACCATATCTCCAGTGGTGACATTGCTGCATCATCGCAGGGTATTTTCCGCAGATCGAAATTACCACCACAGTTCGCGTCATGAATAATTTCCGGTACAGCATTGGACAGGCCACCAGCGCCAACGTCATGGATGGAGACTACTGGATTCGCGTCACCGCGCTGCCAGCAACGGTTGATGACTTCCTGGCAACGGCGCTGCATCTCAGGGTTGCCGCGTTGTACGGAAGCAAAATCAAGTTGTTCCTCACCGGCCCCACTGGCCAGTGAAGATGCTGCGCCACCACCCAGCCCGATCAGCATTGCCGGGCCACCGAGCACAACAATTGCAGTACCGGTGCCAAAGTTTTGTTTTTGCACCTGCCCGACGAGCAGATTGCCCATCCCTCCGGCCAGCATAATTGGCTTGTGATAGCCGCGGATTTTACCTTCGACACATTGCTCAAAACTTCTGAAATAACCACACAATGCCGGGCGGCCGAACTCATTATTAAATGCGGCGGCGCCAATCGGGGCATCCAGCATAATATCCAGAGCGCTGGCGATTCGTGCAGGTCTGGCCGATGGAGGTTCCCAGGCTTGTTCATAGCCGGGAATTCTCAGGTTGGATACTGAGAAACCGGTTATCCCGGCTTTACTGAAAGAGCCCCGGCCCGTTGCAGCTTCATCGCGAATTTCTCCACCCGAACCAGTCGCAGCACCGGGAAAGGGCGAGATGGCGGTGGGGTGATTATGCGTTTCCACCTTCATCAGCATGGCAACCTGGGCAGTGTTTGCGCGGTATGCATAATCATCGTCGGCACCTGCAGCAAAAAATAATTGCCGTTCACTGGCGCTAATGACAGCTGAATTATCATCATAGGCACTGAGCACGGTGCCCGGGTGTTGCTGATGGGTATGGCGGATCATGGCAAACAGACTGTGGGACTTTTCCTGTTCGTCAATGCTCCAACTGGCGTTGAAAATTTTATGCCGGCAATGTTCGGAATTGGCTTGGGCAAACATCATCAGTTCAACATCTGTGGGATTTCGCCCCAGCGCGATGAAACTAGCGGCCAGGTAGGCGATTTCCTGCGCATTCAGTGCCAGGCCAAGCTGTGCATTGGCTTCGAGAAGGGCGCTTTTGCCATTTTCCAGCAGTGGTATCAGATCGAGGTATCTGACTGCCGGGTGATCAAACAATGCAGCTGCCTGCCCGGCATCTGTAAACACGGACTCAGTCATCGGATCGTGCAACAGCCCGGCGATGGCCTGTTGTTGTGCCGTGGTCAGTTGTAAGTTGCCGGTGAGCTGGTAGTCAATGCCGCGCTCAATTCTCAAGATATTGGTGAGTGCGCAATTGTGGGCAATATCCGTAGCTTTACTGGACCAGGGGGAGATGGTGCCACAACGGGGTGTGACCAGATAACGTGCCATGTACGTTTGTCTGTGTGCAGTTGCAGGGGCAGGGGCGGCATGCAGCAGGTCCCTGAGGACCGCCAGTGTGTGTTCATCCGGCACTTGATCAGCCAAGACGAAATAGTGGAAGTCAGCGCCAAGTACGGGCGAACTGCAATCGCTTTGGGTTTCGACATCGCCAGCCAGCAAAGCACTCATTCGTGCTTGCAATTTGCCCCGTTTAAAATTGGACAGAGCACACTCGCCATGGAGATGAAGCAGCGTTGTCAAAGGCAGGGAATCATTCATCTGAATACCAGGATCATACTTGAGTTTGTGCTCGGATACAGGACCAATATGGCCTTGATGGCAGGTAGAAAATCATTTTCAGGTGCTGTGCGGGCGGTCAAAATCTACGTAAAAGCAATTTAAGCACCTAAAGGGTATGGTCAAGGACTGTGACTGTACGCCATAATGTCCCAACAACAATTCGGAGATTCTAGTAACCATGGCTGAAGACACCAAGCCCAATACAGAAACTACCAAGGCGCCTGCCGCGAAGAAAAAGACGGTCGCTAAAAAGGCGGTCGTTAAAAAGACAGCAAAGAAAAAGGCCACTGCAAAGAAAACAACGGCCAGCAAAGCCACCACAAAAAAAACGCCTGTAAAGCGAGCCTCGGTTGCTACGCCTGACCATGCTCCCGCAGCACCGGCCCCCACTGAGCAGGCCCCCACTGAGCAGGC
>CAZAWX010000024.1:15692-22245 GCA_964488985.1 uncultured Ectothiorhodospiraceae bacterium | reverse complement strand
CCAGCCACCACCGGGGCCCAGCACAGGTGCGGGTGATTACAGCTATGATGCAGATGCCGAAAGTCCCGGGATGAGTGGGATGCTGGTGACTGCAGGCCCATTGATTATTTTGGGGTTCCTGATCCTGGTCATGAGCAATGAGGAGCGAGCGCCGTCAGCCGCAGCAGCACCAGCGGCCATGGAACCTGCGGTGAGTCAAAGCCATCCGTTGACACCCGATACGGTGAAGGATGCGGCTGTGGAAGATGACTCCAAGGCGCTTGCCGATGCCTTTAAAGAAGCTGGGATTAAGTTGCCTGTTACGCCTCAGGACACAGTAGCAGTAAAAATTCCTGGCGACCTCAAACTTCCTGCAGATATGCAGAAAAATCCCTGGGCACCCACACAACCAGGGGCGGGAAATGCGCTTGAAAGTGCACCGCCACCCCCACCAGCCGCCAATCCTCAGGCGAATCCTCAGGCGTCTGGCCCGGGCTACCCACAGGGCTCGCCGGGTCAAGGTTGGGGATATCGGGGACAAATGCGTGGTTATAATCCGTATTTCGGTGGCTATGCCTGGCAGCCACCACCGGGCTATATGATGCCGATGAATCCCTACTGGGGTCCAATGCCAGGCTATGGGTATGGCCGTGGCATGGGTGGCATGCCGATGCAAGGGTATCCTCGGGGCAGTTATCCGCGTCATCATATGCCTGCCCCCAATGCTGCGCTGCCCGCTGATCCAGCACCAGCCTCGGGCCAGGACGCAGGGCATAAACCGATTGCGCAGTAACACAGCCAAGCAAGGTAACGATTTAGGAGGGGCTGGAGATGCTGGATGTCACCTCAGATGACACCAGCCAGGGGACTCCGGCATAAGAACCCCGCTAATGCGGGGTTTTTTTTCGGTTTTATTTTTGTTCTTGCCGGGTTAAAGGTTTAATCGCACGACTTTTACGAAAATACGAGATTCATTAAGCGTTGTGCGTAGCCGTGAGTTAGCCAAGCCCTGGGCGCGCCGGTGGGCTGAACTGTCCACTCCGGCAACTTCCATCCAGTAGCCCAGCGGGCCTTTGATCCGTGTACCTGCCTCCTGAACGCGCGCACTGTTGATGGCATTTGCTGAGCCTTCAAGCTGGCGCCTGTTTGGACTGATATCGAGCAGTACTTCGTCGTCCACAAGGGTTGCCCGAACGTAGAAACCCGAACCAAATTCCTCAAAACGCAGACTACGGCTGGTCGAGACGGTATTCCCCGTGATGAAGGTTTGTTCCTGCCCCATGGGTACCGATACTCCCGTGCGAACAAATGCCGGTTGCCCCTCCAGTACCCGCAGTGAGTGGACCTCGTTGCCTGTGCGGGTGGATGTTGAGTGTTCGAGATTAATTTTTGCCGCGGCTGATCCCGGGATCAGCCGTGCCCGTGCCCGTGCCCGTGCCAAATCACGTCTTACTTCGGCATCTTCACTGAAACGAACACTGATCAGCAGGTTGCTTAAAGGCTTGTCAAGCTTCTTTAGTACCGCCTTAATTTGTTCCAGTTCTGCAGCTTCGGCGCGGATGATCAATTGATTTCTAAAATGGTTGACACTGCCCGGTGTGGCGACCAGTGGCCGCAGAACCTGGGCCAGTTCGGCAGCGTTACGTCGAGTCTGGAGGACTTCGGTTTGCAAAGACTCAGCCCAGGCAAGGCTGGTGAGTAGTGTAAACAGAATAAGTACGGCAGGCGCATTGAATTTCATATCTGCAGCCTGCGTAGATTTAAGTCCGGCAGCGCCGTTTCCCACATGTTTTCAAATTGTCGACTTAGTTCATCACTGAATTTTCGATCCCCAAAACAACATTGGGCAGCATACAAATCGCTCTGTTCCCGAAATAGATAAGCACATGAGTCGACGACCACAAAGGCGCTGTTATAGCGTGTTTGCTGCTGATCGGGAATGCGGATTTCTATGAAACTTGATAGCCGTTGTGACAGATCAATCAGGCGGTGCCCGGAGTGGATGGCAGGTCCGGTGTCGCTGACTAGAATGCGCAGTCGTGCGTTGCGGCTGGACAGTGCAAAGTCACGAATTGCGACGCCGAAGTCGCTGTTATTGTAGACAAGGGGATCCAGTTGGCGACTGGTGATAATAATGCTGCGTCTGGCCTGTCTGGCCAGGGCAAGGCAGGCGGAACGGACATCCTCGGATCGGTCCATGAGAATTGGATCGTGTCGTGTGCCGAGGGTGTAGGAGCTGAAATCCATTGGTTCCACAGCGGTCATTAGCGAGTCCTCAAATTTCTCTGGCAAGTTTCTCCGCAATTCCGGTGTATGTTGTCGGCGTTAGTTGCAATAGCTGTTGACGGGCAGCGTCGGGTATTTGTAACCCAATGATGAATTGGCGTAACGATTCAGCATCGACCCTGCGTCCCCGACTGAGTTCTTTAAGCTGTTCATAGGCATCAGCCAACCCGTAGCGGCGCATGACGGTCTGGATCGGCTCGGCAAGAACTTCCCAGGCGTCATGCAGATCTTCTTCAAGACGTTGTCGGTTGACTTCCAGCTTACTTAAGCCTTTGAGAACCGATTTCCAGGCGATCACGCTGTGTGCCTCGCACACGCCCAGGTTACGCAAAACAGTTGAATCACTCAGATCCCGTTGCCAGCGGGACACTGGCAACTTGTCAGCCAGATGCGACATCAAGGTGTTTGCCATGCCCAGGTTACCCTCGGCATTTTCAAAATCGATAGGGTTGACCTTGTGCGGCATGGTTGAGGACCCGACCTCGCCGGCCACAGCTTGTTGCTGAAAGTATCCGATGGAGATATAAGCCCACAGATCACGGCACAAATCCAGGACGATGGTATTAAAGCGTGACTGGGCGTGGAACAGTTCAGCGATGAAATCATGGGCTTCAATCTGGGTCGTATAATCGTTGACCTCAAGGCCCAGGTCTTGAATGAAGTGTTGCGCATGTTGCAGCCAGTCGATCTCCGGATAAGCGACCAGATGTGCGTTGAAATTTCCAACCGCGCCATTAATTTTGCCAAGAATCACAACCTCGGCGAATTGCTTTCGCTGGCGCTCAAGTCGGCTGACAAATACGGCTATTTCCTTACCCAGGGTCGTCGGAGAGGCGTGCTGACCATGCGTTCGTGAAAGCATGGCGGTGTCGGCATTTGCCTTGGCCAGGGCACGCAGTTGTGCGATCAATTCGTCCATTATGGGTAGCAGGACTTCACGGCGTGCCGTTGCCAGCATTAACGCATAGGCCAGGTTATTGATGTCCTCTGAGGTGCAGGCAAAATGTAAAAATGCGCTGGCTGCCTGGAGTTCAGGATCGTTGACAAAGGCGTCACGCAGAAAATACTCAACTGCTTTGACATCATGGTTGGTGCGTGCCTCAATGGCTTTAATGGCATTGGCATCTGCGGGTTTGAAATTGTCAATAATTGTGTTCAGGTGCTGATTGGCTACAGCGCTTAGGGGTGCTATTTCGATGATATCCGGGTGTGCTGCAAGGGATTGCAACCAGCGTATTTCAACGAGCAGACGATAGCGAATCAGGCCCGATTCACTGAAGATCTCCTGCAGCGCGGTGCTTTGACGACGATATCGCCCATCAACCGGTGACAGGGCATGCAAAGGACTATATTCCATGATTTGAGAATGTATATATGTATGTCAATCAGCTCGGATCGTGGTGTGGGTGACTGGCCTTGAAAGCGGCTTTTTGCTCAGCACTCGCCTCGCGCTGGTAACGTTGTTTCCATTCGCTGTAAGGCATGCCGTAGATGGCTTCCCGGGCCTGGTCATAGTTCATTTCAATGCCACGTTCCTCGGCGGCGGCGAGGTACCACTTCGAGCAGCAATTACGGCAAAAGCCAGCCAGATTCATTAAATCAATGTTTTGTACGTCGTTGCGTTCTGCGAAATGATCCAGCAGCCGCCTGAAGGCGGCCGCTTCCAACTCGGTGCGCGTTTGTTTATCCATTCCCGGACTCCCCGAAATACCTCGTGTGCGTCATTCGTTTCTTTGCCATCGACCCTGGTCCCAAAATCAGGCGGCAAGCTGCCTGATGACGTAATGCAGAATCCCGCCGTTGCGGTAATAGTCCCACTCCTTCGGCGTATCAATACGCACGTTGGCCTGGAACCGTTTTTCGCTACCGTCCTTAGAACGAGCCACGATAGTGACCTCTTTGACGCCATCGTTCAGACCTTCAATATCGTAACTGCCGGCGCCATCCAGTCCCAGCGTTTGCGCATCTTCGCCGTCTTTGAACTGTAACGGCAAAACGCCCATCCCCACCAGGTTCGAGCGGTGAATGCGTTCCAGGCTCTTTACCAATACCGCTTTCACCCCCAGTAACAGCGTGCCTTTGGCAGCCCAGTCTCTTGATGAGCCAGTACCATAGGCTTCGCCACCAATGACAATAAGCGGTACATTTTCTTCCTTGTAACGCATGGCAGCAGCAAAGATACTCATTTGTTCACCGGAGGGTTGATGCACAGTCCAACCGCCTTCGGTTCCGGGAGCAAGCTGGTTACGCAGGCGAACATTGGCAAAGGTGCCCCGCATCATCACTTCATGATTTCCGCGCCGGGCGCCATAAGAGTTGAATTGCGCCGTGGGGATCTGATGCTCATTGAGGTAAGCACCCGCCGGCGAATCTTCCTTGATCGCGCCTGCCGGAGAGATATGGTCGGTGGTTATACTGTCACCGAGCAGGGCCATAACCCGGGCACCGCGGATTTCCGAGATCCCCTGGGGTTGCATGGTCATATCTTCGAAGTAGGGCGGGTTCTGAATGTAGGTGGAGCCCATATTCCACGCGTACTGGCTGCCCTCAGGGACAACGATTCCCTGCCAGCGGTCATCACCGGTAAACACATTGTCATAACTGCCACGAAACATGTCCGCATCAATGCTGCCGGCGACCGTGTCATGGACTTCCTGGGTGCTTGGCCAGATATCGCGAAGGTACACGGCACTGCCCTGGTCGTCGGTGCCCAGAGGGTCCTTGTAAAGGTCCAGTTTCATGCTGCCAGCGATGGCATAGGCAACAACCAAGGGGGGTGAAGCAAGAAAATTCATCTTGATATCGGCATGAATCCGTCCTTCAAAATTACGATTCCCGGACAAGACTGAACAGGCCACAAGATCATTACCGCGAATAGCCTCACCAATGGCTTCAGGTAACGGACCTGAGTTACCAATGCAGGTGGTGCAACCGTAGCCGACGATGTGGAAACCAAGGGATTCCAGAGAGCCCAGTAACTGGGCTTTTTCAAGATACTCCTTGACCACCAGGGATCCCGGTGCAAGGCTGGTTTTGACCCAGGGCTTCACTTTCAAGCCTTTGGCCACGGCGTTGCGGGCTAACAGGCCAGCGCCGAGCATTACCGCCGGGTTGGACGTATTGGTGCAGGAGGTAATCGCGGCAATCACAATATCGCCGTTGTCGAGTTCAAAATCCTGCCCGTCATTACTGACCTGAGCGCTACCGGTACCTGAATCCATCTGTGCCACGGCGGCACTGATGGTCTGTCCGGCATTGTCGAGTCGGATGCGATCCTGAGGCCGTTTGGGGCCTGCAATACTCGGCACAACCTCAGCCATATCCAGTTCCAGCACATCGCTGTATTGAGCCTCAACAGCACCGCTCTCGCGGAACATGCCTTGTTCTTTGGCATAGGCTTCGATCAGGGCGACGTGTTGTTCATCCCTGCCGCTTAAACGCAGATAGCGAAGGCATTCATTGTCGATCGGAAAAATACCACAGGTTGCGCCGTATTCCGGGGCCATATTGGCGATGGTCGCGCGGTCAGCAAGAGGCAGGTGATCCAGTCCTTCGCCAAAGAATTCGACAAATTTTCCGACCACCCCAAGTTGGCGGAGTTTTTCCACAACGGTCAGGACCAGATCCGTCGCTGTGGCACCCTCTGGCAGCTTGCCGGTCAGTTTAAAGCCGACCACCTGTGGGATGAGCATGGTGACTGCCTGACCGAGCATGGCTGCTTCCGCCTCGATGCCGCCAACGCCCCAGCCGAGTACGCCAATGCCGTTGATCATGGTGGTGTGTGAATCAGTTCCCACCACAGTGTCAGGCCAGGCACCATGGTGCTCTCCCTGAGGGCTATCGAAAACGACCCGGGCCAGATATTCAAGGTTGATCTGATGCACGATGCCGGTATCGGGAGGTACGACCTTAAAGTCGGAAAATGCCGTTTGGCCCCAGCGCAAAAATTCATAGCGTTCGATATTGCGATCAAATTCTATTTGGGCATTTAAATCGGGAGCGTTGTGACTGGCGTTGACGTCCACCTGCACGGAATGGTCGATCACCAGTTCAACCGGGGACAACGGATTGATTTTATCCGGGTTGCCGCCAAGACGCAGCATGGCATCACGCATGGCAGCCAGGTCGACGACTGCCGGGACACCGGTAAAGTCCTGAAGCAGAACCCGGGCCGGGGTGAAGGCAATCTCTGTGGACGGTTGCGCCTGGGGATCCCAACTGGCCAAAGCGCGGATATCATCCGGGCTGACATCAACGCCATTTTCATTGCGCAGGAGATTTTCCAGCA
>CAZAWX010000024.1:0-15592 GCA_964488985.1 uncultured Ectothiorhodospiraceae bacterium | reverse complement strand
AACGGAAAACTGCCGGCCCGGTAGTCGGTTCCCGCCGCTTTAAGCGCATGTTCGCTGGCGCCGACCCAGGCAATCTCCGGATGGGTGTAGATCACCCAGGGGATCAGCGTGTGATCAATATGTGCGGCCTGACCGGCAATGTGTTCAGCGACTGCGACCCCTTCCTCCGAGGCTTTATGCGCCAGCATCGGCCCGGCGACGCAATCGCCGACGGCATACACGCCGCTGACTGCGGTGGCGCAATGGTTATCGACCGGGATGCGGCCCGAGTCATTGAGTTGCAGGCCGACAGCCTGAAGATTCAGCCCGTCACTAAAGGGTCGCCGACCCACCGCCACCACCAATTTATCTACTTCAATCTTTTGGCTGCCGTTTTGATCGTCGTAGTGTACGGTGACGGTTTTTCTGGAAACTTTGCTGGCGGTGACTTTGCAGCCCATGCGGATGTCCAGGCCCTGTTGTTTGAACAGTTTCAATGCGTCTGCGGCAATTCTTCTATCCGCCGGTGGCAGGAATTCCGGCATGGCCTCCAGGACGGTCACTTGTGCGCCAAGACGGTTCCAGACACTGCCCAGTTCAAGGCCGATGACCCCGGCGCCAATCACGCCCAGCCGTTTGGGAACTTCGGCGAACGCCAAGGCCCCGGCGTTATCCACAATCCGTTCGCCATCGGTTTTGGCAACCGGAATATCAACCGGGACAGAGCCGCTGGCAATGATAATATTGGCAGCACTTAAGCTTTCGTTTGTCCCATCGCTCAGGGCAACTGAAACACTGTGCGCCGCAGTAAAGCTGGCCGTGCCGGAGAAGGCTGTGACTTTATTTTTCTTGAACAAACCGCCGATACCGCGGGTGAGTTGTTTGACAATTTTATCTTTGCGGCTCTGCATCACCGCCACATCAATTTGCGGTTTTGTGACACTTATACCGTGATTGGGCAACAGATGACTCAGATTATGGTAGTGATGAGAACTGTCGAGCAGTGCCTTGGAGGGAATGCAGCCGACATTCAGGCAAGTCCCGCCGGGTGAGGCTTTGCCGTCTGCATCGAGCCAGGCATCCACGCACGCAGTTTTCATACCCAGTTGTGCACAACGGATAGCGGCAACGTAGCCCCCTGGTCCGGCACCGATGACGATCACATCAAATTCTTTCACTGCATCACTCCAAAAGGACAAATAGCTGTCAGACGCCCAGCAGCAGGCGTGCCGGATCCTCCAGGGCCTCCTTGATGGCGACCAGAAAGAGCACGGCTTCTCGCCCGTCAACGATACGATGGTCGTAAGACAAGGCCAAGTACATGACGGGTCGGATAACAATTTCGCCATTGATGACGACCGGGCGCTCCTGGGTTTTGTGCATGCCGAGGATAGCGCTTTGCGGTGGGTTGAGGATCGGTGTGGAAAGCATCGAGCCGAAAACGCCGCCATTGGAAATGGTAAAGGTCCCACCCTGCATGTCTTCAACGCTGATGCCACCCGATTGCGCCCGGGCACCGAAATCGGCAATGGTTGTTTCAATATCGGCAAAGGACATATCTTCAACATTACGCAGAACCGGGACCACCAGACCTCGGGGCGAGCCGACTGCGACACCTATATCGCAGTAATCGTGATACACCAGTTCGTTGCCTTCAATGTAGGCATTGACGGCCGGGTAACGCTGCAACGCCGCAACAGCGGCCTTGGCAAAAAAAGACATGAAACCCAGTCGTGCACCATGGGTTTTTTCAAACAGATCTTTGTGGCGTTTGCGCAAAGAAATCACCGGCTCCATGTTGAGTTCATTGAACGTGGTGAGGATAGCGGACGTTTGTTGTGCACCAAGTAGCCTTTCAGCAACGCGCTGGCGCAACCGTGACATAGGTTCGCGGCGATCTTCCCGCGACCCCGGTGATCGGATCACTGCTGGCCGCGGTGGTGTTGCTGGCGCAACCGGTGCTGGAGTTGCCAGCGGGGCAGCCGCTTGAGTTGGGGCAGGAGTTGCCGGTTCCGGCGTCTGCGATTTACGCTGTTCTATATGGGCCAGCACATCGCCCTTGGTCAGGCGCCCACCCTTGCCGGTGCCGGTGATTGCGGCCGGATCCAGATGCTGTTCCTCGACCAGTTTACGCACTGCGGGGCTAAGCGCTAGTGCTGCCGGGCTCGAAAGCTCGGGCGCAGAGGCGGGCTGTGGTGCGCCCGTCTGGGTATTGTCGGCGCTGGCCGTGGCTGTCGCGTCGATACGGGCCAGAACTTCACCCGCGACAGCAATATCGCCATTGTTTTTGAGGATTTCCGTCAACACGCCGGCCTGTGGGGCGGGGACTTCCAGGACGACCTTGTCGGTTTCCAGTTCCACCAGAATTTCGTCCTGCTGGACAGCCTCTCCGGACTGTTTTTTCCAGTCTAAAAGGGTGGCGTCCGGAACGGATTCGGGTAGTGTCGGTACTTTAACTTCAATGCTCACAAAAAAGTCTCCGTTGCTGTGGCGATAGGATGATGCAGATGCCCCGGGGTTCAGTATTTTTTACGATCCACACCTTAGCTCGTTGTTGTTATGTCTAAAGCAGTTTCGACGACATCGCGTTGTTGTTGCATGTGTAAATTCATGTAGCCAACCGCAGGTGATGCTGAATAATCACGTCCGGCATAGTGCAGACGATGGTGTTCTTTGTCGATATCGCCCATTAAGTGACGGCTGGACAGCATGAAAAACCAGCTGCCCTGATTTCTCGGTTCTTCCTGAGCCCAGCAAATATCATGGACATTATTATAACGCGCCAGGAGGGCGCGAATTTCCTCACGAGGATAGGGGTAGAGTTGCTCAATCCTGGCGATGGCGACAGTATCGAGGGCGTGCTCACGGCGTTTTTCCAGCAAATCGTAGAAAATCTTGCCCGTGCACAATACCAGGCGGCTGACTTTGTCCGGATCAAGTTCGTCCACGTCATCTATGACTAACTGGTAGCCATTACGGGTGAGATCTTCACGGGTTGAAACGCAGGCGCGGTGCCGGAGCAGGCTTTTTGGACTCATGACGATGAGTGGCGTACGGTGATTTCTTAGAATTTGCCGGCGCAGCAGATGGAACATTTGCGCCGGGGTCGTGGGATAGGCGACTTGCATATTATCATCCGCACATAATTGCAGAAACCGCTCTAAGCGGGCTGAGGAATGTTCCGGGCCCATACCGTCATAACCATGAGGCAGCAGCATCACCAGGCCGCTGAAGCGTGACCATTTAGCTTCTGAGGAGCACAAAAACTGATCAATAACGACCTGGGCGCCATTGACGAAATCGCCGAACTGGGCCTCCCAGATTACCAGCACATTCGGTTCTGACGCACTGTAGCCGTATTCAAATCCGAGCACCGCAAGCTCTGAAAGCAGGGAGTTAATCGCCCGAAATTGAGGTTGACCATCGTATAAATTCTGTAGAGGTTTCCAGGTGCCCCGGGCAAGCTGATTGTGCAAAACCGCATGACGATGGAAAAATGTCCCGCGTTGAGAGTCTTCACCGGAAAGACGCACCGCATGTCCATCGCGCAGGATTGTGGCATAGGCCAGGTTTTCGGCGAATCCCCAATCCATGGCTTTCTCCCCTCGGGCCATTTCCAGGCGCGCGTCAATAATGCGTTGCACGGACCGATGCAGTTCGTATTCCTCCGGGTACTGGCATAAGCGATTGCCGAGATCCTCCACATCTTCGATACTGATGGAGGAATCGTAGCTATCACGCCAATGGGTATTCAGATAGGGGGTCCAGTCGACAATATAAGGATTATTGCTCTTGACCAGTTCACGGGACATGACCTGATCGCGTTCCAGGGCGGTAAAATAGTCCTCACTCATCTGCTCCCCTTCACCGGGTTGAATGACCCCCTCGGCTTCGAGTTGCTCAGCGTAGAATTTGCGCGGCCCCTTTTGCTGACGAATTTTTTGATACATCATGGGCTGGGTGGCAAACGGTTCATCTGCTTCGTTATGGCCCCAGCGCCGGAAGGAGACGATATCCACGACCACGTCTTTTTTAAATCGGGTGCGAAATTCCAGCGCCATTTTGGCGACGAAAACCACGGCCTGGGCGTCGTTGCCGTTGACATGGAAAATCGGTGCCTGGATCAGTTTGGCTACATCGGTGCAGTACAATGTGGAACGCGAATCGAGCGGGTCGCTGGTGGTGAAGCCAATCTGATTGTTGATCACAATATGCACCGTGCCGCCGGTTCGGTAGCCGCGTGTTTCAGACAGGTTCAGGGTTTCGGTGACAACACCCTGGCCGGCGATTGCAGCGTCACCGTGGACGACAATGGGCAGCACGGATTTGCTTTCAAAATCTGATCGCCGATCCTGGCGTGCCCGGACCGAGCCTTCCACCACAGGATTGATGATTTCAAGGTGAGAGGGATTAAAGGCCAGGACCAGATGCACGGCACCGCCCGGGGTTTGTACATCTGAGGAAAATCCGAGGTGATATTTGACGTCACCGGCACCGTTAATGACTTCGGCTTTGCCTTCGAACTCACCGAACAGGACCTTCGGGTGTTTGCCGAATATATTGACCAGGACATTCAGCCGGCCGCGGTGGGCCATGCCGATGATTACTTCCTCGACACCTTCTTCACCGGCGCACTGGATGACTTCATCCAGTGCTGGAATGAAGTTTTCACTGCCCTCAAGGGAAAAGCGTTTCTGACCCACGTATTTGCGATGCAGGTAGTCTTCGAGTTTTCGGGCCGCTGTTGTCAGATGTAGAATGTCGCGCTTTTTATCGGCATCAAAATTGGGTCGGCCACGGTGTGTTTCCAGGTATTCCTGGACCCAGCGCTTTTGCTCATTTGAGGTGATGTGGCCCAGTTCAGTACCGATGGAACCACAATAAGTCTCACGCAGTAAGTTATAGATGTCCTCCAGGCTCGCTTCCGGGCCTAGCCCGAATAAAGAGCTGGTGTAGAATCGTTTTTGCATATCCGCAGCCGTGAAACCGTAAAACTCCGGATCCAAATCCGGCGCGGGCGGGCGTTCGACCAGCTGCAAAGGGTCAAGATCGGCATTACGATGGCCGCGATAGCGAATGGCGCTGATGAGTTCCAGCACTTTCACCTGTTCCTCAGCATGGTTTGACAGATGTTCGGTCAGACTGCCATTTAGCGTTTGTCCGCCAGAGTGTGAAGTTGGCCGCTGGGTGGTGGCGGCGCACCGGTGGTTCAGTGATTCGAAATAGCCGCGCCAGTCGTCGCTGACAGCATTGGGATCTTGTGAATATTGTGCGTAAAGATCTTCCAGATATTCGGCATTTGAGCCACTCAGCGGCGTATCATGAGCCATTAATGCACTCCTGGACCTGTGGTTGGATGATTAACTATTGCGATCTGTTGAGTATCTGGCAAGGGTTTCCCGCCGACCTGAATGTGCCTGCAGATAGCCCGTTCCCAGATTGCTCAGGCCAGCTAGTGTAGTCCATAAGGCATCTGAATGGATACCAACGAAACGATACCTGTGCCATTATAAACGGTGTTGCCGCCTTGGGTTTCCGCTTTTTCACCAGGGATTTGGTAGGGGATTTACGCCATTTTCCATCACCTGCATTGCGGCAGGTGAAATTTTGTATGGTCAATGCATATTTACTGCTGTTTAAGTGTTGTTCGGTACGAAATGGAATTTCACAGGTCAGTTTTGCACAAAACCTGGGCCTGCTCGTATGGATATTGATAAAGAGGAATCGAAATGAGTGAACATCGTACGATCACAATGACAGACAATCGTTCAGGCATGAGCGTTGAGTGTGATGTGTATTCCGGAACCCACGGCCGTGATGTGGTGGACCTGCGGCCGCTGACCTCCAAGCTTGGTTATTTCACCCATGACCCGGGTTTTGCCGGTACCTCCGCCTGCCGCAGCGACATCACCTTTATCGATGGTAACAAGGGTGAATTACTGTATCGGGGTTATCCGATCGAACAACTGGCAGAAAAAAGTTCCTATCTGGAAGTTTCCTTCCTGCTGCTCTATGGCCATTTGCCAGATGCCACGGAGTGGGAAAAGTTCAAGTCCGGACTCAAGAGTCACACCATGGTCCATGAAGGGATACATCGATTCATGCTGGGCTATAACCGTGATGCGCATCCGATGGGAATGCTGGTCGGGATCGTTGGTGGATTGTCCACGTTTTATCATGACGACCTGGATGTCAATGATCCGGCCCAACGCGAGTTGGCAGCGCTTCGTATCATTGCCAAGATGCCATCGATTGCCGCGGATATCTACAAGTATTCTATCGGCCAGCCATTCATGTTTCCTGTGAATCGCTACAAGTTTGTGGAAAACTTTTTACAAATGATGTTCGCTGTGCGGGCGGAGCCCCACGAACCCGATACAGTGGCGACCCGGGCCTTGGAATTGATGATGATCCTGCATGCAGATCATGAACAAAATGCCAGCACCTCCACAGTTCGCCTGGCCGGTAGCGCGGGCGCCAATCCTTATGCATGTATCGCGGCTGGGTGCTCTACCCTTTGGGGTCCGGCCCATGGAGGTGCAAACGAAGCCGTCATTCACATGTTGCATGAAATTGGGGATGCAAAATACATTTCCAAATTTATCGATCGTGCCAAAGACAAAGATGATCCCTTCAGATTGATGGGCTTTGGCCATCGGGTGTATAAAAACCATGATCCTCGCGCAACGATTATCCGCAAGGCTTGTCACAATTTACTGGCGCAACTGGGGGGAGATACCCCGATGTTCGAAATTGCCATGAAACTTGAAGAAATCGCGCTACAGGACGATTATTTTGTGGAACGGAATTTATATCCAAACGTTGATTTTTATTCCGGTCTGATACTGAGCGCACTGAACATACCTCTAAACATGTTTACAGTTATATTTGCCATCGCCCGTAGTGCGGGCTGGATCAGCCAATGGCTTGAATTACATATCGATCCGGAACAACGCATCGGCCGTCCGCAGCAACTTTATACCGGTGCCGCACGACGGGATTATGTGTCAATGGCGGATCGCAATTAACGGTTTTCTACTAACTATTAAGGAGTTAATGAAAAATGAAAGATCCAGTACGGGTTGTGGTGACGGGTGCGGCAGGCCAGATTGCCTATTCATTGTTATTCCGGATTGCCTCCGGTGAGATGCTGGGCGATGATCAACCGGTCTGCCTGCAATTGTTGGAAATTACCCCGGCGCTGAATGCACTGCAAGGGGTGGTGATGGAACTTAACGACTGTGCCTACCCATTACTGCACAGTGTCATTGTGACAGATGATGTCAACGTGGCATTCAAGGATGCGAATATTGCCATGCTGGTCGGTGCCAAACCCCGCGGCAAGGGTATGGAGCGCGGCGATCTGCTGGCTGAAAACGGTAAGATTTTCGGCCCGCAGGGCAAAGCGCTCAATGATCATGCGGCACGGGATGTCAAGGTTCTGGTAATCGGTAATCCAGCCAATACCAATTGCCTGATTGCCATGCGCCATGCGCCGGATTTGGATCCGCATCAATTTACCGCCATGACCCGGCTTGATCATAACCGAGCCATCAGCCAGATCGGTGAGAAAACAGGTACTGCGGTAACGCAGATTCACAAAGCCATTATCTGGGGTAATCATTCCGCGACCCAATATCCAGATTTGAGTCATTGCACCGTTGCTGGTCGTCCGGCCCTTGAACTTGTTGAGCAAAGTTGGGTACGCGATGAGTTTATTCCCCGGGTGCAAAAACGCGGTGCTGAAATTATCGAGGCACGCGGGTTTTCCAGCGCCGCATCGGCAGCCTACGCGGGGATGTCGCATATGCGTGACTGGGTACGTAACAGTAAAGAAAACGATTGGGTGAGTATGGGCGTTTACAGCGATGGCAGTTACGGCATCACTGAGGGGTTGATTTACTCCTTCCCCTGTGTGTGTCGCAATGGCGTATATGAGATTGTCCAGAACCTGGACATTGATGATTTCAGTCGAGAAAAAATGCTCGGCACCGAGCAGGAGTTATGCTCCGAGCGTGATGCTGTCGCCGCGTTATTGTAACAATACCTACACGATGTGCCTGGCAGTCTGTCGGACTCTGGATGCCTAACTGTGGAAAGAACCCCTAACGTTTGACAGGCTGCCAGTGGCTCAGGACCCGTCCGGGTCCTGAGACCGGGGCGGGCCTTTCTTCGTGGCGGCTAATGAATGCCCGCAATGCGGACAATGTACGCCCATCTGTTGTTCCCGCTGTTGTTCCCGATATTGGCGTAAGATCAACTTCGCGTTGGACTTATTCAATCCCAGTTTGGCCCGGAACGATTCCAGTTGATGCGCTTCCCGGTCAGTGAGGAGACCATCGGTAAAAGCCTGGTCTGCCAAGGCTTGAAACGCACGTTCGCGGTTGCGTATCTGTTCTGAAAATGAAGAGGCCAGAATACCGGCTGGAAGCGCGACCATGCCTACACTGAGAACCGTAATCCCGGCGCCGAAAATACGCCCGCCGATGGTGATGGGCGTGACATCGCCATAGCCAACGGTTGTCAACGTGGCGAAAGCCCACCACATGGCAGCAGGGATACTGCCAAAGGCTTGCGGTTGCGCATCACGCTCAAATAGATAGATGCCACAGGCAGCGATGAGCATCACCACGATCAATATGGCCAGGGTGGCGATAAACAATTGTCGATTTTCATTGAGAACGTGCTGTAACAGTTGCATGGTCCGTGAGTAACGGGTGAGTTTAAAGACACGAAACAGACGTAAGGTTTTCAGGAAGCTGAGATCCTGAATAGGGAAGAGGCCGAACTGAAACATGAAAAACGGCACAACGGCGAGCAGGTCGATAAGGGCCATAAACGAGACCACGTAAAGCAATCGTTGTTGCCAGGGTGGCAAGGTTGGTTTATTGAATCGCGGGGCTTCCACACAGGACCACAGGCGCAACAGATATTCGATACTGAAGACTATTGTGGTCAGTACCTCTGTCCAGTAGAAATAGGTTTCGAATCGTGCCTCGTAGTCCGGCACGGATTCGAAAACCAGCGCGGTCACATTCAAGACAATAATACTGATGAGAAACAAATCGAACCACCGCGAAGCGCAATCGTTACCGCGTGATTGTTCGACGATCTCATAACAACGCCGCCGCCAGTAATGAGCCGGCAATGGGGTACGGGTCGCGACCGTTTCGCAAGTATGTCCTGGCATGGTTGTATGCACGAAAATAATCCTTTGCTCTAACTGTCATCGGCCCGCAACCTGACGTTCTTGAATGACTGCCCGGGGGCGAAAAATATAGCTATGATGCGGCGCTTGTCGAAGGTCATTTTTGGAGAGCAAATACCATGAAAGTCGGATTTATCGGGTTGGGCAATGTGGGCGGCAAACTGGCGGGAAGTGTGTTGCGCAATGGCTACGATTTATGGGTGCGGGATTTGGACGAGCAGGCCGCCGCGCCGTTTCTGGCCAAAGGCGCGCACTGGGCCCATAGCCCCAAGGCGCTGGCCGAAGCTGTGGACGTGGTCATAACCTGTCTGCCGTCACCGGCGATCAGTGCCAAGGTTATGGAAGGTGAAGAAGGTATCATCGCCGGGCTGTCCGCGGGGAAGGTATGGCTGGAGATGAGCACCACCGACGAGGCGGAAGTCAAACGCCTTGCACCAATGGTACAGGCTCGGGGAGCGTTACCGATGGATTCACCGGTATCGGGTGGTTGTCATCGTGCCGCGACCGGCAATATTGCCATCTTTACGGGGGGTGAGCGGGAAGGTTTTGAAAAAGTTCTGCCACTGCTAACCGTGATGGGCCGCAGGGTGTTGCACACCGGGCCCCTGGGATCAGCGTCAATCCTTAAAGTGGTGACCAATTATCTGGCCACCGCGAATCTACTCAGCCTGTGTGAAGCGCTGGTAACATCAAAGCTGGCCGGCATGGATTTAAATACCACCTATGAGGCGATCCGTATCTCTTCAGGAAATTCCTTTGTGCATGAGACGGAAAGTCAGGTCATTTTAAATGGCAGTCGGGATATCAATTTCACCATGGACCTGGTCGTCAAGGATATGAGTTTATTCCAGGCCGTTGCGGATCGCGCCGGGGCGCCGTTGGAACTATCGCCCTTGTTTTTGAAAATTTTCAAAGAAGGCCAGCAGCGTTATGGCGACCGGGAGTGGTCATCGAATATCATCAGGCGCCTTGAAGATGCCTGCAATGTTGAAATACGCGCGCCTGGATTTCCCGAGCAAATGTTCGACGATGAACCGGAGCAACCCGGCTATGAGGTGGTCCCGGGAAAGTGATCAGTTATTCCTGATCAGAACGACCGGATCTGCGCCAGGAGTCGCCTGACGCAGATCGCTTCGACTGTGGATTCAGACACCCATATTCCCAAGGCTCATCATGATCTGATTCAATATGCCAGTGACGGTGGGATGTTCAACTTTATATTGCTCAATGGTGTTATTGATGCCTTCCATCAGTGACGGGTTCTGGCGTTGGTGCTTTTCTTCGACTAACTCCTGCTCTACCTCGGCGATAAGGCCGTTGACCCGTTCGCGGACTTGCCGGTCGTTATCCTGTAACTGACTGAGTTCGTCACGCAGACTTTGCAGACATTCCTGAATTTTCTTCTCACTCACTACGGCTTCTCCTTTGGGCAGGCGGCAGGTCGGCTGGGCCGGGCCACCGGGTCGGTAAATTTTCCTGAATTTCACGGTGCGCGGCAAGGTATCCCGGACTGACATGGGCTATTTCTCCACGCAGGCGCCGATGCAGACGGGGCATGGCGTGAAACGGGGTGTTGGGAAAGAGGTGGTGCTCGGCGCGATTCAGACTGGGGCTTCGAAATGCGGTGCCGTGGGCACATTCGTGGAATGGCTGGAACCAGTAGACGATGACGGTACCGTGGGCCAATACTGCTGGAAACACCCAGAAACTGCCGAGGCTGTAATGGTAGACAACCCCGGTCAGCGTTATGAGGCAGACATGGGCGCAGAAGAACAGCAGACCGGGGCCATTGCGGCGATAGTTAAAGCTCGCCAGTTCTTCCTGCTTGAGAAGTGTGTGACTTGCCTTGTAACGCCATTTGTCAAAATCTCCCATGGCCCATTGTAGTCCAGGACTTGCTGACCGGTCGAAGGTTGTCAGTCGGGATTGCAAATAATGTCATAATGAGCGTTGATTTTTATTTGTCTGCGCCATGTTGTCTTTTTCCCAAATCAGCGTTTACCGAGGTGGCCGCCAGATTCTCAAGGATGTATCTGTGGTCATCCATGATGGTCAGAAAGTCGGCCTTACCGGTGCCAATGGCGCAGGTAAGTCAACCCTGCTGGCACTTGCCGCCGAGCGCCTGAGCGCGGATGCCGGGGAGGTGCGGCGTTCCGGAGGCCAGGTGATTGCGGAAGTGGCTCAGGATATGGAAGCCAGCGATCAGGTCGTTGCTGAGTATGTACTCGATGGCGATGCGCATTTACGCTACCTGCAAGAGGAATTACAGCAAGCGGAACAACACGATCATGGTGAGCGAATTGGTCTGTTGTATGCGGAGTTGGAATCAATTGACGGCTTTGCCGCCGAGGCCAGGGTCGGTAAAATTTTAAGTGGACTCGGCGTTTCAGCCGCAGATCAGCACCGTCGTCTGCACGAACTCTCCGGTGGTTTGCGGCGCAGGGCCGCACTGGCCCGGGCCCTGATGTGCCGTTCCACGTTGTTGTTGCTCGATGAGCCGACCAACCACTTGGATATGGATGCGGTGATCTGGCTTGAAGGCTGGTTGCAGCGCTACCCCGGAACGCTGGTGTTGGTGGCCCATGACCGTGATTTCCTCGATCAGGTTGCTGGCAGTATTGCCCATCTGGAAAATGGCCAGCTGCAACTGTACAACGGTAACTACTCTGCCTTTGAAACACAGCGTGCCGAAGCGCTGTCACAACAGCAGGCGTTGCGAAGCCGGCAGATGCGCGAACGCGCGCACATGGAGAAATTTGTCGAGCGGTTTCGCTATAAAGCCAGCAAGGCGCGACAGGCGCAAAGTCGTCTCAAAGCATTACAACGTATGCCCTCGATTGCTTCGGCCCATGCAGATTCTCAATTCAGTTTCAAAGTGCCGGACCCGGAACGGTTACCAAATCCATTGCTTGATCTGGAGGGCGTGACGGCCGGCTACGGAGATATCACAATTCTCACTGCGGTCCAGCTACGACTGCAGGCTGGCCAGCGTATCGGCATTTTAGGTCGCAATGGCGCGGGTAAATCAACCCTGGTGAGGTTGCTGGCGGGAGAACTGGCACCGCAATCGGGGCGTTATCAGGACTCGGCAGATTTGAATATCGGCTATTTTGCCCAGCATCAGCTGGAGCAGTTACGTGCCGATGAAGGCGCCTTCAGGCAAATGGCCAGGCAGGCACCGTTGTTGAGTGAACAACAGGTGCGAAATATTCTCGGTGGCTTTGGTTTCCCCGGCGATCTTGCCTTCACGCCGGTGGCGCACTTGTCCGGCGGTGAGCGAGCACGTCTGGCGTTGGCACTGGTATTACAGACAAAACCGAACCTTCTGCTGCTCGATGAACCAACTAATCATCTGGATCTGGAGATGCGCTATGCTTTGACCCTGGCGCTACAGGATTATCAGGGCGGATTGCTGGTGGTTTCCCATGATCGTCATTTGCTGCGTAACGTTGTCGACGAATTATGGCTGGTCGCTGATGGCCGGGTGGAACCCTACAGTGATGATCTGGATGCCTACGTCAACTGGTTGAAGCGAACCCGGCGAGAGGACAAGGCCCCTGAACGGCAGGACGTTTGCGTGCCGAAAGTGCAAGCTGAAAAACGTAAGCTGAGCTATAAGGAACGCCGGGAATTGGAACAACTCCCGGATCATGTTGAACGCCTGGAAGGCGAACAATATGATCTGCAAAAGCAACTGGCAGATCCCCTCCATTACAAATCACATTCGGCGGCTGTGACTTCTGCGCTCAGCCAGCGCCTGCAGGAGCTTGAAGAGGAATTACAGCAACGTTACGAACGCTGGGCGGAGCTGGAATCCTTGTGATGCGTTACTCCGTTACGGTGGGGTTTGTGCTTTGCCGGGATAGACGTCGAAAATTGCTATAGAGTGCAAAACCGCCAAACAGCAGCGCTGAGAACAGTGCATCCCCGATCAGGGTATTGTGGAAGAACGGCAGTGCTGCAACATAGCTGCTGGCAAGACCGGACAGATCCGGACTGTACATCCCCGTCGACAGCCAGACTCCGAAGTTGGTGATGACGAAGAACTGAACAGAACTCAGCACCGAGGCCCCGGCCACCGTCATCAAACGGATCCTGTTTTTGAGTTGCATGCCTATGGCAACGCTGATGGCCATGCAGACATAGACCAGCAACAAGGCACTGTGCAGACCCAACAGCAAATCACTGATCAGCATAGCGGCCAGGGGCAGCACAAAGGCGATGCGGCGATCGGCCACATAGGCCCCGGAAAAAAGTGCCATGGCGGCAATCGGCGCCAGGTTGGGAGGATGCGGAAATAACCGGAAAAGGGCCGCAGCCAGAACCATCCCGGCGATAACGATCAAGGCATTTTGTTTCATTTTCACATCTCCTTTGAACTGCAAAGCCTGACATTTTTACTACGATTAGACAATGGTTAAGTGTAAGTACGTTTGACTACCTGAGCTTGAACACCACATTGACACTGAAAACCTGTGCCGCGCTCAGGTACCGGCCGGCCTGGGCCAAGGGTGAGGTCTGCTGGACTGCCGACAGGGCGGCCCGATCCAGAGAATTGCTGCCGCTGCTGGCAGCCAGGCTGATATCGCGAAACTCTCCACTGGGCTGCAGCTCAAAGCGGACGTTGGTGATCCCTTCCCGGCGTCGGCGTTTGGCCCGGTTCGGGTAGCGCCGGTGCTGCAAAATCTCTTTGTGCAATAAGGCGCTCAGATAGCTTAGATCGACTGTGCTCACGTCATTGACACTGCTTGCGGATGTTTCTTTACCAGCCTTCGGTGTGCGGACAAAGGCCGGTTCGATTGCCATCGCATTCGCGAGTTGTACGCCGGTGCTTTTAGAAGGTGCGCGTGCTTGTTCAGTCGTGCGCCTGGGCGTGGCCCTGGGTGTGGCAAGTTGTTGCTGTGCGTGCTTCACGGGTTGGGGTTTGGGCTTTTGTGGCACGTTTACAGGTGGCGGAGATTGAGCCTGCTGCGGGAGTTTTTCAGGGAGCGGTTGTGAAAATGCCAGCACCTTGGTTTGCCGTAACCGTGGCTTCACAGGTTGCGCCTTGATCGCAGCAGGCTGGACCGCATGAATAAACTGAAACGAAGTGCTGATGGCCGTATCCAGATCCGCCAGTGGCATGACCGGCGGGGCGGTTTGAGCAGGTGGGTCTGCCTCAATCGCAGGGGACCGTTCATTTGGCTCAGTCGCATTGGCAGCAGCAACCGGCGGCGCTGTGACTGTGGATTCGACAGATTCCATGGCGGTGCTGAGGACCATACGCACGGAGCGGCTGGCGGGTGCCGCAGTGACATTGCCTGGAACCGTTGACCAGTGACTCAGTACAGCGGCGTGGACCGCCAGGGATGCGCCAAGGAACAGCCCGATCTTGTGGCTATGGAAGATGTCGGTGTAGATCATCAGACCATCGCGCCGCGCTTAGAATTCCCGTTTTAATTCAAGCATGAAATTTCTCTCGGGTGCCGGAAAAAAAGACTTTACCTGGGTCGGAATAAATGTGGGTGGCGGAAATAATGTGACCCGGGAGCCAAAATCACTGTAACGCTTATCGAGCAGATTGTTAATCCGGCCACTGAGTTGCCAACCCTGATAGTGGTAGGCTGCCTTCAGATTGACAATGGCATGTCCGGGAAAAGGATCCAGAACCTCATCGAAATCCCCCGAAAACACCCGGTTACTGATGCCCTGCACATCGGCATGAAAATCCAGTCGTGAGGTGGCCTGGTAATCGGCACCAAAACGCAGGGAATGTTTGGCCACGAAGGGGATACGTTTACCGGCATTCGGTCCTGATATCACCTTGCCATCGGTGTAGGTGTAGTCGCTGTTCAGATTCAGGCGTTCGCTCGCCTGGAATTGCGCCCCGAGGATGATGCCATCACGGCGGGTGCGGGGAATATTGGTATTGGCGGGTGCGCCGAAAGCGCCGAGTCCTGGGACCACGGCAATTTCGTTGTTCAAGTTCAGCCGGTAGAACACTGCCCGAAGGTTGGTACGCTGATTGTGCCACTCGCTGCCGAACTCGTAAGACACTCCGGTCTGGGTTTTAAGCAATGTGCTGCCGACTGGATCGGCGACCTCGTCAACTTTGGCGAAACGAAAGTTTTCATCGCGCCGGGCGAATACACGCCACTGATTGTTGGGGCGGTAGTTGATGCCCAATTCAGACACGAATTCATTCTCACTATGGTTCAACCCTCCAGGGAAGGTGAATCCGTCAAGGTGATCATTGTCTGCCAGCGCTCGCCTGACGCCGAGAGTGGCACTCAAGCCTGTATATAAAGGCACTACGGCCTGGGCATAGTAGCCCCGGATCTTCTGGGCATTTTGCTGAATGCCGAACAATGAAGTGAGAAAGTAGTTGGAATATTCCCAGTCATAGCCCAGGGTCAGCAGCAGATC
>CAZAWX010000023.1:6994-25434 GCA_964488985.1 uncultured Ectothiorhodospiraceae bacterium | reverse complement strand
AAAGATCCATCTGAAGTACTGACGCGTTAATCGTAAACACTAAATTCTCTGAAATTAATTTGCTGATCCAACCCGTGCTTTGGCAAAGGAATCAGGTGGTTTTCCGGGGTCAGTGCAGGGCGGCTTTAGGGGGGCATTCCTCGTAGCTGCAGCGTGTCTGGACGTGCCCGGACAGGTTTGCAGCAGGCCGTCCTCACATCAAGCAGGTGTTGCAAGCTCTTGGCCATGGACAAAATCAGGGGTTACCACTGACCATTAACCGCAATGAGATCAAGTCTGCAGACAACCGAGTTTTTTCTATCACGCGCAGTGAGGGAGATCGCATGAGAGTGTCCAGTGTTGGTTTGCTGGTTCGTCGTTTGGGTTTGTTGGTGATTGGCGCGGTGCTGGCATGGAAGATTATCGCACTGGGACTCTCGAACTATGCTATGGATCAGGTGGATGGTTCGAATAAAAGTGCCAAGCTCGACGCACAGGATCGACAGGTTGTTGCCAATCGGGCTTTGCAGTGGGATCCCATTAATCGGCGTGCCTTGTTTGCGCAGGCCGTGGGTAATATGGATAAAAACCCTGAGTTGGCACAGCAACAGTTGCAGCAGTTGGTGCGAAATAATCCCGGTGATGGCCAGGCAATGGTGTTGCTCGCGGTTCTTGCTTTGCAGAAAAAAGAAGAAAAACGTGCAGATCGCCTGATGATGTTGGCAACCCGGCTGATGCCAGCTAATGGCCCAGTGCACCTTGATGCAGCCCGCTTTTGGTGGCAACGTAAAAATATTTCTCTAGCCTTGCAGCATTGGAGTGCTGCACTCAGTATCGACAGTGCTCATAGCAAGACCATTTTTCCGATCTTGCTGGCGATTGCAGAGAATGATAAAGCACGCCCGGCCCTGCAAGGGATTATCAAAAATCCGCCACAATGGTGGCCGGGTTTTTTTACCTTTTTGTCGCAGCGGGCCATTCGCAATGAGACCGTTGAGCTGGTGTACCTGATGCGCAGAAAGGCCAGCGACCCGCTGCGACCCGAGGAGAGGCTGGCCTACATCCAAAGACAGCGGCGTGATAGCAATTTTACACGTGCCTATCTGGGCTGGCTCAACGGCTTGGATAAAGAACAACGTGGCCAACTAGGCCAGCTCTATAACGGCAATTTCGAACTGGACATCAGCAACAGCGGCTATGGATGGCACGCACGCCCGATCAAGGGTGTGGAGGTAAAGCAGGATTTTACCACTGACACCATTGGCAAACGTGCTCTGCATCTGCGATTTCAAAATCGTGAGATTCGCTACGCCAACCTTTATCAGCATTTATTTTTGCGACCCGCCCGATACCAGCTGCGCGGGCGAATCCAGCTGGAACGATTGGATGGGCGGGGAGGGCTGCAATGGGTCGTGCAGTGCACCGGAAAAAAACCAAAAATACTGGGTACAAGCGATCGTTTTCTGGGCTCGTCAGGCTGGCAAGTATTTACCATCGATTTCACCGTCCCGAAACGAAACTGCATAGCACCGGAACTGCGTTTAACCTCCACCGGATTGCGAACCTTTGATCACAAGCTTGAGGGTGGTGTTTGGTTTGATGCCATGACAATACGCACGGTCACCAATCTGGGAGGGTAAGTTGCCGAGGGGCAGGTGTCGTTTGGTCGCCGCGAACGAAAGCTGCTTATTGAGCAATGTAGGGCCAATAGCGGCCGCCTTTTTTGCTCAGGCTAAGAGGTGTCTGATAGAGCATTTCCAGCAGCTGTGGTTGCATCAGCTGTTCGGTTTTTCCCGTAGCCAGCACCCGACCGTCTTTGATAATCAGCAGTTTACTGAACATAGGCAGAATTTCCTCGACATGGTGGGTGACGTAGACCAGGGCAGGGACCTGCTCCCGGCAGCCCAGTTTTTCGATTGAGGCGAGAAAATTCTCACGCGCACCAGGGTCCATGCCGGAGCAAGGTTCGTCCAGAAAAATGAGATAGGGTCGGGTCATACGGGCGCGGGCAATCAACACCTTTTGTTGTTCACCCTGGGAGAGGGTGCCGAAGGCCTGGAGCCGCAGTGATTGACAGCCCATTTCTCGTAGATAATGATCCGCCTGCACAAAGTCACGCTGCTCGGGGATGGCCGATGGCCCTCCGGTGAGTCCGATCTGGGCAAATTTTCCCGAAACAACTGTTTTCAGGCTTTGCTCCGAGGCGGGGATTTCGCGCACCAGAGCAGCGGTCACCCAGCCGATGCTTTTACGCAACTCGGGAAGATTGTTCAGCACCTTGCCCTGGCGCAGAACCACGCCCCCGTGATTGGGCCAGATGTAGCCGCAGGCCATTTTCAGTACAGTGGTTTTGCCGGCACCGTTAGGCCCCAGCATCGCCCAATGTTGCCCCGGTTCAATGGTCCAGTCAATCTTATTGAGAACCCGCTTGCCAGCCATCATATGGCTGACTTGACAGAATTCCAGAGCGGGAACAGATTTCACGGCGAACAAATGGCGATTGATTGAATCCGTGAGCTCACTGGTCAGACCATGAATAATCTGGGCAGGGCTCAACAGAAGGCAGTGTGTTTCGGGAAAGCTGCATGCAGGGGAGTGTAGCGGATTTTCATTATTCGGCTACATGAAAATTCACTCCATCAGCAGCTTGTGTGTATGCTCCCGGCAGGCGATGACGAGGTGCGATGACCTGCAGTCACTGGAGCAAGTGACACCGGCGGCGATGTCATATAGAGGTACTGAAGAAAGACACATTGATCAATGCGGCAATATAGATACAGACAAAGACGGTTGCTAGAGTGGCTATGGTTTTCATGGGATGATCTCCGGTCGTGCTCCTGACTGCATGAGCATAAGATTAGTATGGCTGTACTGTATCAGACCATGGGTTAAAATAAGCTTAAGAAAATGCCGCTGAAAATACCCCCTAACCGATTCATCAGACCCGCCAGAATCTTTACATAAACCTACCTGAATCGTACCACGGGCGTGTACCGATAGGAAATGTTCTCACCCTGGACCTGAAAGCAGGAACCTATCTGCTGTTTTGCAACAAGCCCGGTCATTTCAAAGCCGGAATGCACACACTTTTCCATGTTCAAGAGTAGGGTTCGTTGACAGCAACGAAAGCGCACAATAATCCGCACCTCTGTCGATAAGTGCGGTAATTTTAGAAGGGAACACAGCAGCGCAAGCTTGCTGTGTTCCTTTTTTTATGGGCTGTAAAATGGCTGTTGTGAAACGCCAAAGACCGAATTATTTCGCTTGCCAGGCAGCACGTTGCTGCAGTTGCTGCCATGTTTTGTCAGTGTGCTGTTGCAGCAGTGCAACTTGTGCTTCACTGATATGCCGATAACGTTTTTGTAAAGCGAGATAGGATTTGACCGGCTGGGTAGGCACTGACTGGTTCACGGTGTACCGTTCGCCGTCCTCAACCTCGTAGAGAGGGAATATTCCCGAGTCCACAGCCAGTCGGGCCGCTTGAATGCCGGCATCGTCGGCCACACCCCAGCCCGCCAGGCAGGGAATCAGCACAATAATGATTTTGGTACCCTTGATAGTCAGGGCTTTTTCCACCTTGGTTTTCAGGTCCGTACTATGCCCGGGACTGGCGGTGGCAATATAGGGCACACGATGCGCGGCCATGATGGCCACGAGATCTTTTTTGCGTGTGGTCTTGCCCGAAGGTGTGCTGCCGGTGGCCGCAGCTTCGGGGGTAGAGGAGCTTTTCTGCCCACCGGTATTCATATAGCCTTCGTTGTCAAAGCAGATGTAAAGGATATCTTCATTGCGTTCGGCGGCCGAAGACAAGGACTGCAGGCCGATATCATAGGTACCGCCGTCACCGGCCAGACAGAGTACGGTGGTGTCCGGTTGGCCTTTGCTCAGCAAGGCGCGTTTGACGCCGCTGGCGGTCGCTGCGGCCGATTCGATACTGGTGTGAAAGGCCGGGATGCTCAAGGCACTATTGGGGTAGATGCCGCAGATTACAGCCGTGCAGGAGGGTGGGACAACGGCAATTGCATCCTGGCCCACGGTGTTGAGGATGACGCGCAACGCCAGGGCCTCCACACAACCTGCGCAGGCGACATGTCCGGAGTGAAAAATATCGTGGTCCTGATAATCGATAGTCTCCATGTCGCTATTCCACCCACTGTGATTCATTGACAGGAGCAGCATTGGCGTATTCGCCAAACCACTGTTTGATCTGGTTCACCGAAACATTGACGCCACCGACCCCGGACAACAAGCCATGGATTTTCGGTGCTGACGGCAAGCCGTACAGTGCGGCTTTGAGTTCCTGATGCAAAATCCCGCCAAGGCCGCAGGAAAAATTACGATCCAGTACCATCACGCCGGGTACATCGGCCAGCGCAGCACCCAGGGCAGCCGCAGGAAAGGGTCGGAACAGGCGGACTTTCAGCAGACCGACCCGCTGTCCCTCAGCACGCAGGCTATCAACCGCTTCACGCACGGTACCACACATACTGCCCAGGGTTACGATCACCATTTCGGCATCGTCCATGCGATAGCATTCCAGCGGTGCATAATCTCTGCCGGTCAGTTCACCCCATGCTTTGCCAACATCGGCGACTGCTGTAAAAACCCGGGCCATGGCAGCTGCCATCTCCCGGCGACTGCGATTCCAGTTCTGCTGATCGAGCGGAGCGCCAAATGATTGGCCGCGCTGTGGGTCGAGAAAGTGCTCGCAGCGAAACGGTGGCAAGAAGGCATCAACCTGTTGCTGGCTCGGTACCTCGACCGGTTCCATGGCATGGGAAACATAGAAGGCATCGTGATTGACCATGACCGGCACACCGATGGTTTCAGCGATCCGGTAGGCTTGGATGGTGGTGTCGAGTGATTCCTGGGGCGTTTCGCTATACAGTTGTACCCAGCCGGTGTCGCGCTGGGACAGGCTGTCAAGCTGGTCAGGCCAGAAACCCCAGGGTGAAGCCGGGGTGCGGTTGACATTGAACATCACAATCCGGGCCCGAGCTCCGGCAGCATAATGCAATAGTTCGTGCATCAGTAGCAGGCCTTGGGAGGAAGTGGCGGCAAATACCCGTACTCCGGTTAATGAGGCACTGATGCAGGCGGCCATGGCCGAATGTTCTGACTCCGGGGTCAGCAGTTCGGTGCCCTCGAGTTCGCCCCTGCTCTGAAAGTCGGTCAATTTTTCCAGAATCGGGGTCTGCGGGGTAATCGGGTAGAGGGGGGCGACCTGCGGACGGGCGCGTTTCACTGCCCAGGCAACGGCATGATTGCCGGTGAGCAGCCTCTGTTTGGCGGCAGTGCTCATCGGCTGGCTCCGTCGTGTTCATTGTGCATCGCAATCGATCCGGTCGGGCACTCGGCCACACACAGACCACAACCTTTGCAATACCCGGATTTGACTTCGTAGCCACGATCCAGTTTGGTAATGGCCATATCCGGGCAAACGGCATAGCAGTTGTCACAATAGATGCAAGTGCCGCAGCTGAAGCAGCGTGCCGCTTCGGCACTGGCCTGGGCTGCCTGCAATGGTTGCTGCACTTCGCTGAAGTTTTGTAGTCGCTGTGCAACGGCCAGATTTTGCTGCGAATTGCGTGGTTGTTTAGGATAGTAGTAGGTATTGATGGTATCCATATCTACTGCCTTGATTGGCCTTTTATCCGTTACCGGAGTTTGCCCCAGAAGAGAGCGGGCAATCGCCGCAGCCGCCTGGTTGCCCATGCCCACGGCCTGGGTAACAAATCGTTTTGTGCTGGCCAAATCCCCCCCCGCATAGATTCCCGCATGCCCGGTTTGCCAGTCGATGCCGGTGGCAAGGACCTGGCCCCGGGTCGGGAAGAGATCACCCCAGATGGCATAGTCTGCATCCTGCCCGATCGCGGGGATGATCGCATCGGCAGTGAGGGTGAACGCAGCCTCCGATTTGGGTGTCACTGTGAACGTACCCGGGTTGTGATTGTTCTTGTCTGCATCGCCGTGACGGTCTGCAATTTTAAAATCCACTTCGACACACTGTAATTTCAGGTCCCTGGCTTGTTCGGTGATTTGCTGCAGCATGGCGCCTGTGACAAAGTGAATCCCTTCCTCCCGAGCCTCTGCAACCTCCGTCGCTTGGGCAGGCAGAAGACCGGCCGGTTCCAAACTCAGTACGGTGACCGATTTACCCAGCCTTTGGGCGGTACGAGCCACGTCCATGGCCGCACTGCCACCACCGATGACCACCAGTCGTTGGCCCATCGGGCAGGACTTGCCGGTATTGGTTGCGGCCAGAAACTGTGCAGCATCGACCACCCAGGGTTTGGTGTAATTCAATACTGGCATGCTCTTGGAACGTGCTGCGCCAGTGGCCAGATAGATGGCATCAAAGCGGGCCCGTAATCGCTCAAGTTGCTGTTGTGTTGCAATGGCCTGTCGCTCAACATTGATGCCAAGATCCAGAATCCGCTGAATTTCGCCATCAAGCACCTTTTTGTCCAGTCGATAGGCCGGGATACCGTAGCGCATCAGACCGCCGAGCTGTGCTTGCGGTTCGAATACTGTGACCACAAATCCGTGTTGTCGAAGCTGAAAGGCTGCGGACAAACCGGCCGGACCCGCGCCTACAATGGCGATTTTTTGATCTCGATCGGCAGCAGGCGTGGGCAGTGGCCAGGCCTGTTCAAGTGCCATATCCCCGACCAGCCGTTCTAAAGCGCAAATTGCAATCGACTCATCAAGATACTGCCGGTTGCAGGCGGTTTCACAGGGATGATGGCAGATCCTGCCGGCAATGGCCGGAAAGGGATTGTTCTCAATCAGGGTCAGCCAGGCGGCCCGATATTCCTTGTTGTGAATCTGCCCAATCCAGTTGGCGATATGCCCATTGACCGGGCAGGTTGCAAGACAGGGAGACGGCAGGGTTCGGTACTCGGGGATGGCATCACGCCAGGTGCCGGTTTTTCGACCCAGGGTTGTGTTGGTTGTCCAGAGTGGTGAAGCTTGTGGTTGCATCGTAGGTTCTCAGCAGAAGGTTCTGTGATCGTGATGGGTGGCCAGAGAGCTCCGAATCTGCTCGTAGCCCTGACGGCAGGCAGCCACATTACTGTCCTTTTTTAGCGGTGCCGAGGATTCCACAACCCGACACAGGGTCTCGATATCGGGTTGGGAAAAACAGGCTGAAAAAGCACCGAGCAGGGCAGAATTGACCACCTTGCCCATGTTGTTATCACGGGCGATCGTCACCCCATCAATCGCAATCACGCGGTAATTACCCAGTTCTTCGAAGTCCTGGGCGGGGCGGTGAGAATTGACCACAAGCAGTGCCTCAGGGCTGACAGTACGCAGAAAATTCGGGTCCAGCAGGCTGTCATCAAAGCACAGCATGGCGGCGGCAGATTCGATATTGCAGCGCAGGCGGATCGGTCGGTCGTCAACCCGCAGTGATGCGCTGACCGGGGTGCCCCGACGAGCCCCACCATAGGTGGCAAAGGTCTGTACATAGTGTCCTTGCTCGAAAAAGGTCCGGGCCAGTAAATTCCCTGCTGTCTGCGCACCTTGGCCACCGCGGCCCAGGAGGATGATTTCAATCATTCCCTAGCTCCATCAAAGCAGAAAAAGGGGTCAGAGCCCTTATTTCTGTCTCTAAATAACAATAACTTGCCGAAGAAAAAAGGGCTCTGACCCCATTTTTTACACACGTTCGATAACCACTGCGATGCCCTGGCCAACGCCAATACACATGGTACAGAGGGCGTATCGACCTTGTGTTTGTTGCAGTTCCCAAGTCGCAGTGGTCAGCAATCTTGCGCCACTCATACCCAGCGGGTGACCCAGTGCGATGGCCCCGCCGTTGGGGTTGATGCGTTCATCGTCATCTTCAAGGCCCAGTTCACGGCAGACCGCCAGAGCCTGGGCCGAGAAGGCTTCATTCAATTCGATTACAGACAGATCATCCAGTGTCAGCCGCAGTCTCTGCAAAATCTTGCGTGTAGCCGGAGCCGGGCCGATACCCATGATTCTCGGGGCCACCCCGGCTGTGGCCATCCCCAGCACCCGCGCTTTAGGTTTTAGCCTCTGTTCCTGAATGGCCTGCTCGGAAGCCAGGAGGAGGGCGCAGGCCCCATCATTAATACCTGAGGCATTGCCAGCAGTTACCGTGCCTTGTGGACTGACAATTGGACGAAGTTGAGCCAGTTTATCGAGTGTGGTATTCGCACGAGGGTGTTCGTCGGTATCAACAATCACCGCTTCGGCCTTGCGTTGCGGGACGGTGACGGGGACGATTTCCCGCGCCAGTCGCCCCGAGCAGATTGCAGCCTGGGTCCGTTGTTGGGAGCCCAGAGCGAACAAATCCTGATCTGCACGGCTAATACGCCGCTCATGAGCCAGATTTTCTGCGGTTTCTGGCATGGAATCAACACCGAATGTATTGCGCATCTTGGCATTGATGAAACGCCAGCCGATCGTAGAGTCATGCATCGACATCGAGCGGGAGAATGCGGTCTGTGCCTTGGAGATCACCAAAGGCGCTCTGGACATGGATTCGACGCCACCGGCAACCAGCAACTCGGCCTCGCCACATTTAATGGCTCTGGCTGCTGTGCCCACAGCATCCATGCCCGAGCCGCAGAGTCGGTTTACGGTGACGGCACCGATATTGTCAGGCAAGCCAGCCAATAACACCGCCATGCGCGCCACATTGCGATTGTCCTCACCGGCCTGGTTGGCACAGCCGAGCAATACATCATCAACCCGCTGCCAATCGAGATCCGGGTTGCGCGCTATCAGTGCCTGCAGGGGCAAGGTGGCAAGATCATCCGTGCGAATACTCGATAATGAGCCACCAAAGCGCCCGATCGGTGTTCGGATAGCATCGCAGATAAAGGCTTCTTTCATGTTTTATTCCATAATGTTAGATTAACTATTTCATGTGTTTTCTTTGTCTTTTGTCAAGTCCACAATAAACCCGATAACGAGAAAGTCAGCCAGCCTGCAGGTAGGCTGCACAGGGTTCGATTAACTGCTCAAGACTTTGCTCAATGGTCTGGCCTGAGGTCATGAGGGTAAAATCAGCAAGACGATATTTGGCATCACGTTCATCCAGGATCAGCTTGAGATCTTCCATGGCTTGCTGATTGCCCGCCATGGGTCGCATGTCCCCCTGACGGATCACCCGCTGCATATGATCCTCGGGCAGGGCGCGGATCCAGACAGTGAAAAAATGTTCACGCAACAGGGCGTAGGTTTCTGCCTCGGAGATCAAGCTGCCACCCGTCTCCATGATCACATGGTGATAGTCGGTCAGAGTTTGTTGCAATGCCTGGAGCTCCAGGCGGCGATAGACGCTCTGGCCGGTCAGGGAGATCAGTTCATCCATTTCCATGCCGGCGAGTTTGGCGGTTACGCTGTTGAGGCGCACAAAAGGCACCTGGAAATGTTTCGATAGTTGCCGACCCAGGGTGGTTTTGCCGCCACCACGCAAACCGATCAGGGCTACCCCCAAGCAGGATCCGCGGTGGCGGGAAAACTCCCTGCACAACAGTTGATAGGCATGCTCCTGCACTTGTGGACTAAAGCCCTCGATCAGTTCCCCCAATGGGGGATAACGGATACATGTTTCTTCCTGTTCAGGCAATAACGAGCCAATCCGTACCCCGAGTGCTCTGGCAATCCGCAAGAGCAGTGATAAGGAAACATTGGCGGTGCCACGTTCAAGCTGGGCCAGGTACCGTTCCGAGACATCCGAATGAAACGCCAGATTCTTGCGAGTCAACCCCCGCCGCGAACGTATCGACAAAACCTGGTGACCCACCGCTTGCCTCAGCTGTTCAACCGTCAGGCCAGTTTGGTCTGAATTGATTGGGATTTTATCCATGGTTTGTGCTGGCTGTCAGCCTCCGGAGAGAATCGGTACAATACTGATTTGATCACCATTGTTGATGCGGGCATCGGCTTCCGAGGAAATGACGAGTTGATCATTGATGGCAATGCCGGTTGCCTTGTCATCGAGCAATGGCCCCATCTCGGGAAGAAGTCGGCTGATGTATTCACGCACTTCAGGGAGGGTCAACAATGGCCTGTTGATGACCAGGCTGCGTCGCTGCAATCCGGGAACCGGGGGCCAACTGACATAGACGGCATAACCGGTTAACACGGCGGAAAGTTTGTTCCACCACGGCGTCTGCGGCAAGCCATCCGCTTCCAGCCCACTGAGTTGATAGAAGCGCTGTTTCAAGGCTTCGAATGCCTCCCGGTCGATGGTTTCGCCCTGAAACGGCCCTGCGGTGTTTGGCTCTTCAAACCAGCGCCGTGGCAAGGTATCATCTTTAGCACCCAGGCCGCGCCCAGCATTGAGCATGCGTTCCAAAGCGGTGACATTGCGTCCGCAGTCCAATAGTGCATCGTCGCTGATGTGAATCCCGGTAAGTAACTCCAGTTGTTGGGAAAAGGCCTCCGTATCGGGTAGATTGGGCGAATTGAACAGCTTGGTGGTAAACCGGCACATGCCGACCGAATCACCCACAGCGAAGATGTCTTCACAGCGCCGAACGGCATACTCCTTACCGGTATAGCTGGTGGGTTCGGGGGCTACCGTACCCCCGTACAGATCGGTTTTGAATGCAGCATCGTCATTGATACGGGCATTGATTTCCAGGGTGACACGATTTCGCAGATGATCCATGCCACGTGTGGCCACCGCCAACCCCAGGGCAAAGGCCTTGAGAATGCGGCTGTCGTGGGGGTCGGACTGAAACAGTCCTTTTACGGCCATGCGGTATGCCAGGGCCTCGGTGGGATACTTTCCAGTGCTAACAGCCCGGGCCGAATCGGCAATCACATCACCAAAGCCTTCCCGGTTGGCGGTCAGGAACAACAGTTGTTCAATGACCGGATAGTTGCCCCAGCTCAGGTCCAGACCTGCTGTGCTCTCCTGGTTGATGATGCCACGTTGGTAGAGTTCCATCGCCCAGGCGATTGCGCCACCGGTGCCTGCGGAGTCCAGCCCCAGTTCATTGAGGATGTTGTTAAGACGCAGCACCTGCTCCGGGGACTTGATCCCCAGATTGGGCCCAAATTTACCCAGAGTGACATATTCGGGGCCATCACCCTGGTCGAACTGGTCAAAAATACCATCATCGTGGATGCCGTTATACGCCGACACCCGCTGGTGTGTGGTGTCCACCTGGGATAAGTCATAGCCGGCATTTCCAGCAATTCCCTTGAGTGCCTGCGTGCCAAAGCCGCCGCGGCGCTCCGGGGTCATATCATTGAGAGGCCGACACTTTACCGGACATTTGTAACAGCCATCCATGCCGGTGCGGTAGGCATCAAAATTGTCCGCATCGAGGTCTTCGACCCAGGTTGTCTGCTGGTTGTTGCAGGTACCCATGGCGCCCAGAATGCGGCTGGGTTTGTACAGAAAAGGAGTGCCCGTGGTCTTCATGGCATTGCGGATCACGCTGCTGGCGATAATGCTGCCGCTGATCGCCTTGGCTCCGAGCTTGAATTCACGGGAGCTGGTGACCTTGCCGGGGTTGCCGTGAATCAGCACTGCCTTGAGCTGCAGTGCACCCATTTTGGCACCGGTACCGCCTCGGGCCCAGATCGATTTCGGGCCACTCATGATGCCGGCATTTAGTACCTGATTTTCCCCGGCCAGGGTAATTCGGGCCAGCGCCATATCCTTGCGTTCGCGGCAGGCGAACCGTTGTTCCAGGGCCGCGGTTACCGCGCTGTTGTTCATGCCAAGCCAGGGTGAGGCATCAATAAACTCCACTTGTTCCCGGGCAATACGCAACAGGGTCCACTGCGGATTGTGGCCATAAAACACGATGTGGTCATACCCGTGATGGCGCATAAAGGCTGGAAAGTAGTCACCGGCACTGCTGTCCATAATGGCGTCACTTTCCGGCGACAGGCTGGTGACATTGCCCCGGGTTGCTGAGGCCAGATAGCCACACAGTATGCCGGCACCAAAAATCAGTGGTACCTCAGGGTCGAACGGATCACAGTTGCCGGCCGGGAGCAGGTTGTAGAGCAGGTACATATTCGCGCCACGGCCACTGAGGAAGGTGGTCATCACGTCGACCGAAAGATAAGCACGGCGGCACGATTGGCTGGCCAGGTTAACAAACAGCACCACACCCTGGGCGGGATATTGGGGGGTTTCATGCATGCGGTCAAGCAAACGCGTTACCCGGTCATCGGTGTTCATACGGCTGTCTCCAAATTTCACAACGGTCGTGATCCGTAGCTGGACGACTGACTGCGGTGGCTGATTTATTTTGCGCGCAGGTCACGTACCCGAACTGCCTTACCCTGAGAGCGGGGCACCTGACCCTCATCCATGATATGGATGCTGCAGGTAACTCCGACCAGGGACTTGATGTGATTACCGGTGGTGGCGGCGAGTTGCTCACGATCACCATTGAAGGACGGGGCCACCTCAACCTCAACAGACAAGGTATCCAGGGGGCCGTCACGACGTACCACCAATTGATAATGTGGGGTCAATCCTTCCAGTCCAACCAGTGCGGCTTCAATCTGCGATGGGTAGACATTGACCCCCCGGATGATCAGCATATCGTCATTGCGGCCTACCACTCGTTTGATGCGAACGTGACTGCGACCACAGGCACAGGGCTGATCGGTCAGCCAGGTGATATCATGGGTTCGATAACGCAGGATCGGTAGTGCCTGCTTGGTTAGGGTAGTGATTACCAGCTCACCGACTTCGCCATAGGGCAGAGGCTGCAAGGTTTCAGGATTAATGATTTCAAACAGAAAATGATCTTCCCAGCCATGCAACCCTGCTTGCTCGGGACATTCCGCAGCTACGCCGGGGCCCAGAATTTCGGACAGGCCATAAATATCGATCGCTGTAAGACCCAGCTGGGCTTCGAGTTCGGCGCGCATTCCTTCACTCCACGGTTCAGCACCAAAGATGCCGACCCGCAGTGGACCGGAGGCCAGGTCGATCCCCTGCCGGGCAGCGATTTCAGCGATATTCAAGGCGTACGATGGGGTGGCAAAGAAAATTTGTGCACCGAAATCCTGCAGTAGCTGAATCTGTTTTTCCGAATTGCCACCGGACATGGGGACGACCGTACAGCCGAGCCGCTCCGCCCCATAATGGGCGCCGAGCCCACCGGTAAAAAGGCCATAGCCATATGCGTTATGAGCGATATCGCCGGGTCTGCCACCGGCACAGGCGATACTGCGGGCCATCAGCTCGGACCAGGTGTCGATGTCTTGGGCGGTATACCCGACCACGGTCGGTTTACCAGTGGTCCCGGAGGAAGCATGGACCCGCACCACTTCATGCATCGGTACAGCAAATAGATTGAACGGATAAGCGGCACGCAAGTCGTCTTTAACGGTAAAGGGAAATTTGGCCAGATCTTCAAGGCTGTGGAGATCATCCGGCGTTACCCCGGCTTTGCCCAGTGCCTTGTGGTAGTGCGCAACCTGCTCGTAGGCATGCCACAGCGTTTTTTGCAGGCGCTGTAGCTGCAATGCCTGTAGTTTTGTGCGGTCCATGCATTCAGCTTTTCGATCATAGAAGTAATCGTCTGTTGCGGTGTGGGACATTTTTCCTCCTTTAAAGACAGGTTATCGGATACTTTGAGTACAAATTCAGTTCTGGGTTGAGCGTGTTTTCCAGCCCGGTTTCAGCCCGGGCCCGGGGTTGCCACCACCGCGGGTAGGGGTGGTGGGAATGGCATAGCCTTGCTTGTAGGAAGCGCGAGTAATGATGGTCATTTTGCTCATCCAGCCTGCCAGGCTCATACAGACGCCTGCTATTGAGGTGAGAATAACAGGCTGGGTCAACTGCAATCGGGCGCTGATGATCAGTACGGTTGGGGTCAGAAAACCGATCAGAAAAAATACCGGATAGGCGGCATTCAGAACCCGGATGGCTTGCGCGGGTGCGTCGTTATTCAGCACCCGCCAGTAACGATGCCAGAGCACGATACGTCCAAGCAACAGCACCAGTGTGGTGTCGAGCAGCATTCGGGTTACCACGAACGGTGACTGCAAGGTACTGCTGAGCACCAATAGCAGCCCAAACCCCTCCGCAAGGCCGGTCGAGAGCATATACGGTACGATCTCCCGCACTCGCCAGGCGGGTATGCCCTTGGCGGCCTGGAGAATCCGTGCCTGGCAATACAGGAAGAACATGGCAGTTGCCGCCGCTGCAGTGACGATTGCAAGTGAGTGGGTAAAATAACTCAGAAAACCCAAGGGCAGCAAGCCCAGCGCGACAATGGATTCACGGCTCATCCAGGAGGTTTGTGGATTCAGAAATACATTCAGGGAACGCAGGGGTCGGCCAATTTCCAGCCACACCATGCCCAGACCGAGCATGATCAGCAAGCTGGCCAGCAAGCTGTAGTGAACCACATCCTGGCCCAACCACGCTTGTGCTGCGGTGAACAGCAGCAGCCCGCTACCGGTCCCACCTGCGATGAAGTTTCCGGCTGCACGCCAGTCCCAGTTGTGTTGTAAGCTTGGGCCGATGCTCATTTTCTGGGGGTCCATAAATAATAAAAACCGGAGTCCAATTCGAGCTCTTCGTGCATCCTGAAATAGTCATGACTGCGCAACAGCTGCGTAACATTGCTGTTTTCATCCTCGACATCTCCGAAACTCAAGGCATCGGCTATGCAGGCATTGACACAGGCCGGGGTCGCCTCTGGGTCGATCCCTGGAGTCAGGCCATTGGCCAGGCCAAAATCAATCCGGTCGACACAGAAGGTGCATTTTTGTGCGACGGCCCGACGTTCCAGGTGTTCCACGCGTTGCTCATGTTTCATCTGGATCTGGGTGCCATAGGCACGGTTGGGAATATCGACCCGCTCCCGGGCCTGATAGGGGCAGGCTTCAATACAGTATGCGCAACCGATGCAAGTATCATAGTTGATCGTGACAATCCCATCGGGGCGTTTTTGGGTCGCTGTTGTCGGGCAGACATCGGCACAGGGTGGATCCAGACAATGATTGCAGCCGACCGGAATAAAGGCCCGGTGAACATTTGGGAACGTACCGGTTTCAAAGTCCAGTACCTTGCGCCACTGCACTCCAGGAGCCGTGGCATTGGCATGCTTGCAGGCAGCCGTGCAGGTTTGGCAACCGACGCAACGGTTGATGTCAGCAACCATGACGTACCGGGTCACGCGTGATGATCCAGTTTGGTGATGCTAACCCGTGCCAGATCCGCACCCGAACCACTTGAATCGGTCAGATCCAGCAACATCGGTACCAGTGCATTCAAACTGGGTAGCTTAAAATCTTTAGCAAATGGCGTGGCCCAGTGGTCAAATTGGCCCATCAGCATCACGGTGTCAGGGCGGATCCCCTGGCGAGTGACCACGATACCGTGGGTAGCACTGAGTGGCGAACGAATTTCAACCCGATCACCATCCTTCAATCCCAGTGCATGGGCTCGATCGGTATTCATCACCAGGCCGCCGTGGGTATGAATGTTTTTCGAGACTTCATGGATGATCTGAATCGAAGCATTGCTGCCCCAGGCGTATTGCATGCTGCGGGAAGTAATGAGCCAGAACGGGTAGTCATCAATATCGATCTTGAAATTTCGTTCCAGTGCTTGTTCCCAGATGCCCGGAAAATCCATCATATCCGGCAGTGCATGGTACTCTTCGAGCTGCTCGTCCCACCAACTGATCCCCTGGGAGTGCAGGCGCCTGCCCAATTGCGTTCCGATTCGGGTCAGTTGTTCCTGATAGGGCATTTCGTAACGCAAACCCTGATCTTCCATGGTGGGGGTTAAATACCACTTTATGTGTGCAAACGGGATAAAGCGGTAGCCCTTTTCCCGGTAATAATCCAGTCCCTGATGCTCTTTGCCGTCGGTCAGTTCGGCACTGGCGGCCCGGCAAACCGCATCCCAAATGGCTTCTACATCGTGTGGCTCGTTCACATCCAGACTGTGGTCATAGGTATCGGTCTTTAGCGCAATACCCGCAGCGCCGTGGTTCAGGGCATCGTTATAGGTCTGGAGCAGCCCGGAACGCTTGGCCAGTTGCGTGGTGATCCAGGTGAAGTCGCGACTTTCCCCTTGGGGTTCAGCCACTGGTTGGCGAAGGGCGAAACCCTGGACATCCCAGAATTGTTCGATAAATTTGGTGCCGCCGAGCCGAATCAACTGCAAGCCCTCCAGGTCGGTACAATCCGGGAGCAGAATATCGGCCATGTGGTTGGTTTCGTCGGGGGTATAAGCAAAACAAACAGTGAACGGGAAGGTGGCCATGGTCTTGACCACATGATTGGTATCCCAGAAGGAGATAGCCGGGTTGGTTCGATAGACGAACCAAAGATCAGGAGGCGTGGCCTGTGGCCAATTGTCGGGGCCTTTGACCTGCTGCATCCAGGCCAGATGGGTTGGTCCCAGGGCCTGACTCCAGGGTGAATTGGCGACCAGCGGCACCAGGGTACGATTGGCATTTCGCACATCCGGGCGGGATAGCCAGTTCTCCTGGTCTGTGGAATTGAACGGGTAGTCGATAAAACCGTCCGCTGAGGGGCGCACACTCAAATTGCGATCCGAAGCGGGACGGTTCAGACGTACCGTCGTTCCCAAGGTGCCGCCGGGGACTTCCAGCCCTCCTACCAGGCAAGCCAGCAGGGTGCGGGCCCAACAGCACTGATAGCCACCCCAGCCATTGTTGACGGTTTTGCCCAGCACCACGGCGACAGGCCGAAAGGGCAGGGTTCGGCCATCGATAACCGTGGTTTCTCCGATGCGGGCATGCTGGAGAAATTCGAGAGCGATTCGGCGGATAATTTTATTGTCGATATCGCAGACCCTGGAAGCCCATAATGGGGTATAGGGTTTAATGTGTTCAAGCAGATGTTCAAAGGCCGTCGTGACCTCGACATCCTGATGCTGCCAGCGGTCCCGGTCTGCGCCTTTTTCAGTGCCACTCGCGATGAAGTGTCCTTCCAGTGCCGGATCCGCATTGACAGTATCGAAGGGTACGGCCTGCCCGGTTTTCAGATCATAAATCAGGGGTTTGTCGGTTTTTGGGTGGCGTAGAAAATAACCATTCGGGGCCACCAGATACGGTGAGCCGGTGCGCAGCTTAAGGAACGGAAGGTCAAGATTTTCACGCTGTTCGTGCAACAATACGTTCAACAAGGCAAACATGAACGCCGGATCGGTCTTCGGGCGAATCGGCACCCACTCGGCAGAGGTGGCTCCGGTCTGGGATAAATGTGGTTCGATCTGTACCCGCTTAACCCCACGTTCACGGGCATCAGCGTGTCGTTTGACCCCACAGACCCCTCCAGAAGCTTCGATATTCATCCCAAACGAAAGAATATAATCACAATTTGGGGTGTCGGGGGCAACAATGAAGGCGCGATGCCAGTATTCACCATACAAGTGCTCGGAGTGGTAGCATTTAACACCCTGGCCACTGCCAAAGCCGAAGTCGATGGGGGCAATGGCTTTCAAAAAAGCGGGAAACGTCCCCATGTAATAGGTTGACGTTCCACCTCCGCCAAAACTGGCGGCAATGCGGGGATAGCCGGAATCGTCGACGCCACCGCTGGCCTTAATATCCTTGATTTTTTGAGCAATGGTGTCCAGAGCCTCGTCCCAGCTAATGGCGACAAAGCCGGGATCCTCATTCCGGCCCTTGGCCGGGTTGGTCCTTTTCATGGGACTGAGAATCCGATGCGGGTTGTACATTTTCTGAATCAGGCCATAGGCCTTGACGCAGACTTTTCCGCCAACCGGAGATACGTCGGCAGCATCAAAATTGGGTTGAATCTGGGTTGCAGTGTCCTCTTCTACCTGAACATCGAGCAAGTCCGGTCCGGCTACACACTGGTAGCAATAGGTATGAACTTTTTTCTTTCTGGTATCAGTGGGTCGCATCAGCTTGGGACGCCTTGGCCTGTAACCGGCTCGCGGTTTTGGCTTTGTCAATCACAAACCGCTGATGACAGCCATGAGCGATTTCTTCAACACGATCACGGGCTGTGAAATCAAAGCTAATTTGGCGGCGGTCGATGGCACAAATCGTCACCATTATTTGTACGGACATACCCAACAAAGTGGCCCCAGTGTGATCCAGGACCACTCGGGTGCCAACGGAATCCTCACCCTCATCCAGGTGCTCTAGAAGCAGGTCACGACAGCAGTTTTCCACATCATGGAGCAGACTGGGGGTTGAATAGACCCGACAGGCATCGCCCACAAAGCCGACCGTACGGTCTTTATCGACCACTATGTCGGAGGTTTTCGTTAGTCCGGTACTTATTGTTTCTTGCATTACTTGATCCCCACGTATGTGACAGTATGCTCTGGCGTAACGACTGCAGTTGAAGCTACCCTCGGATTTTTTGAGATCTTCCTCTCGCGTATTGTGTCGGCGATTGCGCCGAAGTTATTCCAAAAAAAGCCTCAAAACTCACAAAATCCGGCAGTAGACAGGCCGGCGAGCTGCAGGCAGGCCAGC
>CAZAWX010000023.1:0-6894 GCA_964488985.1 uncultured Ectothiorhodospiraceae bacterium | reverse complement strand
AGCTGCAGGCAGGCCAGCAGCAGGCAGGGGTTTGTAAAATACTCATTCCTGTTGCAAGGGCGGGTCGGGGTCTTCATCCCAGCCAGCTTCAGGCTCCGGGTATTGTTGTTGTTTTTGCTGTAGTACAGCAGCAAAAACATGCGCATCTTTGGCTATTTCGATCGCGATCTGGGCCACTTCCGGGTCTGTTGTTGTCGCAGCGATTTCATTGAAAAAAGCGATCGCGGTTTCTTCCACATGAATCGCCAATGCCAGCACCTGATAGGGCTGCATCAGATAGTGTGCGACATGCCTGTCCGCAGTTTCCAGATTCACGGCGTCATCCCAGTTGTAGTGCCATGGTTTGATGTGAGGCAGATCCAGACCGGCGCTGAGTTTGTTGACAAGCACACTGCGTTGGCTCTGTTTTTGTGTCAACCAGGTGAACAGTGCAGCGGCCTCCGGGTTGTTGGCGACTTCCATTTGATCGGCGTACATTTCATAGCGTTCCGCCATTTCGTCCAACATGATCAATGCTTGAGCCAATAGCTGTGCTTTGCTGCCGATCTCCGGAGGTTGCTGTGGTTCGTAGCTCATAGCGCAAAGTCCTTTTCAATCATCGACAGAGCATCGATCTTTGGTGTCAAATCCGGCTGATAAGGCGGACGGTTGCCTTTGTACAGGGTCCCCAGGAAAAAATTATCATCCGTCATCAGGCGGTGCGCTGCAGTTGCCGGATTGGAGGTTGCCTCAACCGGAGCCGGGCGTACCATTTTTTTCCACTCCCGTTGTTCCGGGCGAAAGGTGATGCACGGGCTTAAGATATGGACGAAGGAAAATCCCGGATGACGGATGGCATCAACGATGACTTTGGCGGCACCATTGGGGTCACTGCTCGAGGCTCGGGCAATAAAGTTTGCACCTGAAGCCAGTGCAATCACCAACGGATAATAGGGATTGATTTTGGTTCCTCCCGGGGTGAGTTTGCTGTGATCCCAATCCGGGTCGGTAGTGGGAGAGGCCTGCCCTTTGGTCATCCCATAGACCTGATTGTCCATCACGATATAGGTGATGTCGACATTGCGACGACAACTGTGCATGAAGTGATTGCCGCCGATGGAAAAACCGTCACCGTCACCGCCGGCTGCCAGCACCGTCAGATCGGGGCGCGCTATTTTTAATCCGGTCGCAACCGGCAAGGCACGACCATGTACAGAATGAAAACCATAGACTTTGAGATAGGCGGGTAACCGTGAAGAGCAACCAATGCCGGAGATCAGCGCAACTTGTTCCGGAGCCAGCTGCAACTCTGCCATCGCCTTGGTGATGGCCATCAGTACACTGAAATCGCCACAACCAGGGCACCATACCGGTTTGATGCTGGATTTGTAGTCTTTGGGTTTCATGGGCATACGAGAGGCAGCGGATTCCATTAACTGTTCCCCCAGGACCGAAGTTCATGATAGACATCACTGGGCTTGATCATCAGCGGACCGGGAATGGCCATGGACCTGATTTCACCTGGCAGTTCATAAAAAGCCCGCAGGTAATGATAAAACTGCGCCCCGTGACTTTGCTCGACGACGAGGATTTTTGTTACGCCATCGAGTGCATCGCGCATGCGTTCTGGCTGAATGGGAGAAAGTAGTCGCAGCGAGAGAAGTTGAACACTGTGCCCTTCGGCTTGCAGGATTTCCAGGGCTTCTTGTACCGCACCGGTGCTGGAGCCCCAGGTGAGCACGATGGTTTCGCCAGCACCTGTGTGGTCGGCCCAGTGATCGCCATAATCGAACTGATCCAGTTTGCGCTTGCGTTTGTCAAGCTGTTGAATATGGTCTTCGGCACGGCTGGAGGGGTTTCCTGCGGGGTTGTGTTCCAGGCCGTCTCCGGTGTATTGGCAACCCGGGGTACCCGGCAGTGACATGGGGGAGATACCCGAATCATTCACCGCATAGCGAAAATAGGTTTCGGACTTGTTGGCCAGCTGCCGGCCCCCGGAGACAAACGCGATATCTGCAGGTCGGTCGATAAGCGCCCGGGTTTGGCCCATGAATTGATCTGACAGCATAATGCAGGCCGTTTGTAGCGTCTCGGCCAGGTGGGTGGCCCATTGCGCGGTAAACACACAATCTGCCACAGAGTTCGGTGCCACCACGAGGTGGGGTGCGTCACCATGCAGTCCGTAGAGGGCGATGTTCAGATCAGATTGCTCGGATTTGGTTGGTATGCCGGTGGAGGGGCCACCGCGCATGACATTGACCACCAGCACCGGAGTTTCCGAGGCCACAGCGAGTCCGATGGCTTCGGTCATCAGAGACAGTCCGGGGCCTGAAGTGGCCGTCATGGACGGTGTACCCCCGAAGGAGCTTCCAATCAGGAGGTTAATGGACGCCAGTTCGTCTTCCGCCTGAACCAGAACCCCGCCCACCTTGATCAAGGTCGGCGCCATCCATTCCAGTACTTCTGTGGCCGGGGTGATGGGGTAGGCCGCAACAAACCGGATGCCGCCTCGAATCGCACCCAGACCCGTTGCTTCATTGCCCGTGATGCTCCAGCGCTGCTTGCCGGATGCAGGTACTGAACCAATCGTGGGCAGTGTGGGTAACAAATGCACGATACCACTGCCCGCCTGAACTGCAGTGACACTGGTATCGATGGCTTCCTGGCCCTTGCGTTGCAAGGATTGGGTCAAAACCTCAATCACATCGGAAAGCGGCAATCCGATCATGCTGGCCAGTGCCCCCAGTGCCACCATATTGATACGGCCGCCCCGGGTTTGTTTGGCTGTTTGGGTCAGTGGCAATTCAAAATAGATGCCCCCCATGGCGGCGATGGCTTCGGGCCTGGACTTGCCTTCGTCGCCGACAATCAAGCTTTGCTCGCCGATCATGACCTCACCGACAAAGCGATCAGCATTCAGCCAATCCAGGGCCAGCAGCAGGTCGAAATGATCTTTGTGTGTTTCGGTGGGTTGTGGAGACAGTCTTAGCAGTGCGGCGGCTTCACCACCACGAATCTGCGGGCCTGACGAGCGAGTCATCATACCGTACCATCCGGCGCGTCCGGCAACTTCCAGCAGCAGACTACCCGTGGTCATGACCCCCGATCCTCCACTGCCCAGGATGGCTACGGAAATCGAGGACTGTATACCAGCCTGCGGGTTTGTTGTCATCACTGATCCTCTTGAAAAGATGAGATTCTATTCCTGTAAGCAATCATAAAAACGGGTATTAAATGAATTGTTTGTTGCCGGGTCTCCAGCAGTTCCCGGCAGCTGTAGACTTCGCGATATTTTCCTCAGTCAGCGATGGCCAAACCCAGTCACAGGCATTTCGACCGCGCCAGTCAAGCCAATCTCGAGTGCGGTGTTGTGTAAGCGGCATGGTATTGCCAACGAATCCACGCCAACGAATCCACGTGAAAGTGAATCTTATTTCATGAATTACTTTATGTCAAAGGAAATATATTGCATAATAACATCTTGACAACACGCTTGGAGGAAATATAATTCATGCAGAGATTTTTTGCGACAATGCGAACTTTTTCGGGAGAAAATGGCCTATGAGTAACCCTGGATATCGCTGGTTAATGACCGCAGTGGATGAGCCATTCGTTCGTGAAACGCATGTGTTCGCAGCGCCTGCAGCCGATGAAGTCACTGTAGCCATCGCAGGTTGTGGGGTCTGTCATACGGACCTTGGCTTTCTCTATGATGGCGTTCGCCTCAACCAACCGCTGCCTTTGACCCTGGGCCACGAAATCAGTGGGCGAGTTGTCGCTTGTGGAGACGATTGCGCGGCCTGGCAGGGAAGATCCGTGGTGATTCCTGCGGTGATCCCCTGTGGTCAATGCGATCTGTGCCTACGTGGTCAGGGGACGCTATGCCGAGCACAAAAAATGCCCGGAAACGATATCCATGGTGGCTTTGCCTCGCATATCAATGTGCCGGCACATGGTTTATGCGCTGTGGATGAAACCCAACTGGCAGCAGTTGGGATGAGTCTGGCAGAGATAGCGGTATTGGCCGATGCCGTTACCACCCCGTTGCAGGCGGTGTTGCTGGCCGAGGTTGCTGACCGTGACCTGGCGATCGTAATCGGCACCGGCGGTGTCGGCGGCTATGCGGTACAACTTGCCCATGCCATGGGTGCAACTGTGGTTGCGATTGATGTCGATCAGAACAAGCTGGAGCAGCTGCAAGGCTACGGTGCGGCATTGACTCTGAATGCAACAAACCTGGATGCCCGTGCGATCAAGCAGCAAATTCGCAGCTTTGTAAAAACCCAAGGGTTGCGCGCCACCGAGTGGAAGATTTTTGAGTGTTCCGGATCGGTGCCGGGACAGACCCTGGCCTATAGTCTTTTGACCTTTGGCTCACATCTGGCTGTAGTCGGGTTTACCATGGCCAAACTGGAAATTCGGATGTCCAATCTGATGGCATTTAGTTCACGTCTGCAGGGCAACTGGGGCTGTCTGCCGGAGCATTACCCGCTCGCGTATGATCTGGTGGTGCAGGGCAGGGTACAGATGAAGCCATTTGTAAAACTGCACAGTCTGGATACGATTAATAGCGTGTTTGCGGCGGTACAGTCGCATCAATTGAGTGAGCGTGCCATTCTGGTGCCAGAGCTATAAGCCCGGGTATTGCGGCCCATGAGGTTACTGCACTATTGGCACATTACATCACGAATCATTCTGCATTTATGTGCGGCGCAACCGTTATCTGAACTGGGTGCCGTCAGATCAAAATTAAGGAGAAAATGATGCACAACCGGGTGAAAAAAATTATTGAGGAGACCAGTCCTCGTGTGCTCATCGACCATAACCTGACGCCTGAACGGGCTGTAGCTGGCATCACTGTGGAGCAACGCCCTGCGCAACGGCAAGACGGATCGGTGGTGGATGGACTGTATAACCAATGGATTATCCTGGATAACCCGCAGCAGTACAATTCCTATACCACGGACATGGTCAAAGCCACGATTCTGGCATTTCGGGCAGCCAGTAATGCCCGTGACGTCAACGCGGTGGTCTTTACCGGCAGTGGCAGCAAGGCCTTTTGTACCGGAGGCAATACCAAAGAGTATGCTGAATATTACGCCGGTAACCCACAGGAATACCGCCAGTACATGCGCCTGTTCAATGACATGGTCAGCTCTATTCTGACCTGCGATAAACCGGTCATCTGCCGGGTCAACGGCATGCGTATCGGCGGTGGTCAGGAACTGGGGATGGCTGCTGATTTTTCGATTGCCCAGGATCTGGCAAATTTTGGCCAGGCCGGACCCAAACATGGCTCTGCCGCGGTGGGGGGAGCGACGGATTTTCTGCCGATTATGATCGGCTGTGAGCAGGCCATGGTTTCCGGAACACTGTGTGAGCCCTTCTCTGCGCACAAAGCCTATCGACTGGGGGTTATTTCTCAAATCGTCCCGGCGTTACGAGTGGACGGTGAATTTATTGCCAACCCAACGGTGATCACAGACCAGATGTTCGATGCGTATGGGCGCGTTGTGCACGGGGAATTCAAGCGTGGAGCAGACTTGGCCGCAGGGCGGGCATTGCTGAAAAGCGGCCAGATCGATTTGAGTGGTCTGGATGCCGAGGTTGAAGGGTTGTGCGCCAAACTGCTCGAGACCTTTCCTGAATGCATGACCAAGAGTCTGGAAGAATTACGCAAGCCCAAGCTCGATGCCTGGAACCGTAATCATGAGAACTCCCGCGCCTGGTTGGCCCTTAATATGATGAATGAGGCCAATGCAGGGTTCCGCGCCTTCAATGAAGGCAATCGGCAAATCGGTCGTGAAATCGATTTTATCGCCTTGCGCCAGGCGTTGGCTCGGGGCACTCCCTGGTCCCGGGAACTGCTGGAGAGTCTGTTGCCCGGGCAGCAAGGGCTTGGTGATGAATAGCCCCCCGACTGACAACAGTTCTCCCCTTGCAAGCTGGCTGGATCGGGATGCGCAGCTATTGCGTTTGCGTTTCAATCGTCCCAAAGCCAATCTTGTCGATGCGAAAATGATTGCTGCCTTGCAGCGTGCATTTGCAAGCCACGCGGACAATCACCGACTCAAAGCGGTTCTACTGGATGCAGAAGGCCCGCATTTTAGCTTCGGTGCCAGTATTCAGGAACACCTGCCTGAGGGGTGTACGCAAATGCTGCACTCACTGCATCAGCTGATCGGTACCATGCTGGAATTTCCGGTACCGATTCTGGTGGCGATTCGTGGTCAGTGTCTCGGTGGCGGTCTGGAAGTGGCACTGGCGGGCAGCCAGCTGTTTGCGGCCGAAGCTGCCAAGCTGGGCCAGCCTGAGATTCAGCTGGCGGTGTTCGCACCGGCTGCTTCTTGTCTGTTGCCACCACGAATCGGTGCTGCACGATCCGAGGATCTGTTAATATCCGGGCGCAGTGTTGCAGCGGGTGAGGCCCTGCGTATCGGATTGATCGATCAGCTTGTGGAAAACCCGGAAACGGCTGCACTGGACTATTTTGATCGGCATTTGGCACCGCGCTCGGCCTCCTCATTGCGCTATGCGCTGCAGGCGGTGCGGGGCCATCGTGCACAACAGATCCAGGCGCGACTGGCTGAAGTGGAAACGCTTTATCTCGACGGATTGATGCACACCTGTGATGCCGTTGAAGGCCTGACCGCTTATCTGGAAAAACGCCCGGCAATATGGGAGAGCAAGGCATGAAAACGACGGCCGAAATTACGGCTTATTGTGAAAAACTGTATCGGGATATCGACTTTACGGCGTCCCGGGCCTGGAAAGATGCACAGCCGGGACGCAAGGTGATCGGGTTCTTGCCGGTTTATGTGCCCGAAGAGATTATTCACGCCGCCGGTATGCTGCCCATGGGCATTCTCGGTGGTGGGGATGAAATGGAGGTGATCCACGGTGATGCCTTTTATC
>CAZAWX010000022.1:10987-25438 GCA_964488985.1 uncultured Ectothiorhodospiraceae bacterium | reverse complement strand
GCTTTTGTCGGCGACGCCGGTCTGGAGATGATGCTCGGTGATCTGGCGACGCTCAGAACGCTGTCGACCCATATTATTATCGTCGTTTTTGTCGATTGTTCCCTGGCCTTGATTGAACTCAAACAGCGCGCCACTGGCCGTGAAAATCTCGGCGTCGACTTCGACGGCACGGATTTCGTCAAGATTGCCCAAGGCTTCGGCCTCCACGGAGCCTGGGCGGATAATGGCGAAGACCTGAAAATTGAACTCCAAAATGCCCTCAAACGCAGCGGCCGCAAGTCCTCCCTGTTGGCCTGCAGGTTTGCCCGCAAAGCCTATGATGGGGCGTTTTAATGCTCTTGCTCTTGCCCTTGTAGAACCGCTGAAAAAGAGTAGTATCGGGCTCGATAGGAAATAAACTGATAAATCGTCGCCTGCTTCAAGCCAACACAGTCCGATAGGATAAGGTAGGCACGCACTATCCATACTGCGCAGTTGTATTACAGGAGTTCGTTACGCAGCAGACCGTGCTATCCGGGTCGGCGCAATCCGATCTGACTGAGACAGATTTACTGTTGGCTTTACTCAACCGCGAACCCCTGGACACGGTGTTGGGGCGGTTGTGCTTGGTTCTTGGCGCAAAAATCCCACACAGCATGATTTCCGTGCTGAAACTTCAGCCCGATGGCCGGCATCTGGGGCACTGCATCGGTCCGGCATTGCCTGCGGAGTATCGCATCGCACTGGATCATTGGCCCATTGGTGAAAATTCAGGATCCTGCGGCGCGGCGGCCCATCATCTGGCAGCGGTCTATGTCACGGACACCCTGGTCGATCCACTGTGGCAGAACTACCGGACCCTGGCATTTAAACATCACATCCGATCCTGTTGGTCCCAGCCCATCCTGAATCCTGGTGGGCAATTGATCGGGGTACTTGCTGCGACAAAGACGCAGATTGCAGAGCCCACCGCAGAGGATTGTGATTGGTTAGTCCAATATGCTGAACTTGCCGGGGCCATCATTACCCACAGCGAACACGAAGCGCACCTGCTCGCGCTAAAATCGCGCCTGGACTGGGCCACATCGAATACCCTGGCAGGTATTTGGGACACCAACCTGAGCACAGGCACGGTCACCCGCAGCCCTGGGTTCATGACCGTCCTCGGCTTCGACAAAGCCGAACCTGGCACCCAGCGTAGCAACTGGCGCGCACGGATACACCCTGACGATTTACCCCGGGTTGATGCACAAGTCAATGCCTGCGCCCAGGGCGAAAAGGCTGATTTCGAAGTCGAATACCGGATCAGGGACGGCCATGGGCAATGGCGCTGGTTACTCGATCGGGGCCAACGCGCTGATCGTGATCCTGGCAGCGGCCATACCCACATGCGCGGCATCTATACCGATATTACCCGGCTTAAACATGCCGAAGAAGCCTTGGCCAATAGTGAATGCCGGTTCCGGGATTTTGCGTTCACGGCTGCGGACACATTCTGGGAGCAGGATGCGGAGCTTAAATTTACCTGGCTTTCTGACGACACGAAAATGTTAATTGGCCTGCCTGTGGAGGAAATTTGCAAGAAAAGGCGGGGCGAATTTGTCTCAGCTGAACAATTGGCAACTGAAAACTGGCAAAACCACCTCGCCTTACTGGCGACCAGAGAACCCTTTCACAATTTTGAATATCAGGCCGACGGTCCGGGCTTATCGCAAAAATTCCTCCAGATCAGTGGTCTGCCGGTGTTTGATCCTCAAGGCCGGTTTGTCGGCTATCGTGGCACCGCCAGGGATATTACCGAGCAACGTCGGCATTTGCAGCAGATGACCCATGCCGCCAACCACGACCATCTTACCGGGCTGCTCAACGGCAAGGAATTTGACAAGCATCTGCGATTGAATTGTGCCGATGCGCACCGGGATCACCTCAATCGGGTGCTGTGCTACCTGGATCTGGATAAATTCAAACAGGTCAACGATGAGGCCGGCCATGCAGCAGGCGATACCATGCTGAAGAAGATCGCCGACCTGCTGGGCACTCAGATACGTCAAAACGATGTTCTGGCACGCCTCGGTGGCGATGAATTTGGTCTGCTGCTGCGCAACTGTCCTGAGCAAATGGCAGAACAGATCTGTTCCAAGATCATCGTGCGGGTGAATGCGTATCGGCTACCCTGGCGAGAGCATACCTTCAGCGTAGGGCTGAGCATTGGCATGACCGTCTTCAACAAGGATCTAACGCCAGAGGAATTGCTGGCCAGAGCCGATGCTGCCTGCTACGAAGCCAAAAGACGGGGGCGGAACAAGATATTTACCTACAGATCCTGATTGCGTAAATTGTCCGGCAACGGGTAATCCCAAGAATTTCCATGGCCACGCTGGGTGAAATTGTTACATGGGCCTGTTATTTTTCTGGATCACCTTTAACCAGTTTTCCCCAAACTCCTGGGCAGGCAGTGGCTGGCTGAATAAATACCCCTGACCACTAACACAACCCGCATTACGCAAAAACTGCAGTTGTTCCGGATGCTCGATGCCTTCGGCCAGTACATCCAGATGCAGACTCTTGCCCAAGGCTAAAATGGCCTCACATATCGCCTGGTCGTCTGCGTCAGTAGCAATATCCTGCACAAACGACTGATCAATTTTAAGCCGATTGACGGGCAGGCGTTTTAAATAGGCGAGCGAGGAGTACCCGGTTCCAAAATCATCAATCGCCAGACTGACCCCCAATTTACGAAGCTGTGACAGACTATTGATGCTGCTCTTGGCCGTCTCCATGATAAATGTCTCAGTGACCTCCAGTTCCAGACGGTCAGCAGCAAATCCTGCGCTGTCTAAAACCTGACGCGTGGTATTCAATAATCCACCACTACTAATTTGTTTACCGGAAACGTTGACCGCCAGGCGTTCAAATTTCATCCCGGCATTCAACCAGCTTTGTGCCTGGCTACAGGCGGTCTGCAACACCCATTCGCCAATGGGCAATATCAGGCCGCTATCTTCTGCAAGCTTGATGAAGCGTAGTGGTTCAACCAGTCCGAATGTCGGGTGTTGCCAACGCAGTAATGCCTCCATACCGATTAGCCGGCCGCTGCCAAGTTCCGTCTGGGCCTGGTAATAGACGACAAGTTCATCCCGGTCCAAAGCCTTGCGCAGGGCATTTTCCAGCAACACTTGTGCAAAAGCATGCTGAGTCAATTCCTCGGCATAATAGGCATAGCCACCACGGCCACTTTGCTTGGCCCGGTAATTTGCTGCCTCTGCATTCTGGGTCAGGGTATCGGCATCTTCACCATCACGGGGATACATGCCGATCCCAATGGTAAGTTCTGTATACAGTTCGTGTTGCTGAATGGATATCGGTTCTTTGAACAGTTCGTTCAACTCTGCGGCAACCGTCCCTGCAGCAGTCGGATAATCCAATTCCTCCAGCAACACAAGAAACTCGTCCGCACTACTGTAGGCGACTGTATCCTGTGTCTGCAGGCATGCCTGCAAGCGTGCCCCGACGATGCGCAGGCACTGGTCACCGATACTGCGGCCAAAACTGTCATTGATAATTTTGAATCGATCCAGATCGATGAACAGGACTGCCAAGTCCTGCTGATTGCGATGTGCGTGCTCGAGCGCATGTTGTAGACGCACTTTGAACAGTATGCGGTTGGGCAATCCGGTCAGATTATCGTAGTAAAGCAAATGCTCCATTTGCTGCTGCATACGCCGTTCCTGACTCAGATCAGTAAAAACACCAACGTAACGAGTCGGTGTGCCGGTGGCATCACGTACGCAACTGATATTCAGCCACTCGTTGACCAGATGTCCATCCTGGTGGCGATTGGTGATCTCACCTTCCCATCTCCCTGTGCTTTGCAATGTATTCCACATGGACTGGTAAAATTCACGGTCATGCAAATTCGATTTCCATACATCCGGTTTGCGGCCGATGACATCCTCGGCGCTGTAACCAAGAATTTTCGTAAAGGCGGCATTCACATCTAGCACCCGGGCTTGCGCATCACTGATGATGATTCCCTCAGCAGCCGTTTCAAATACGACCGCCGACTGGCGCAACCGGTATTCACGGTTTCGCCGTTGCGTCACATCTTCCTGGATTCCTATATAGTGCGTGATCTGACCCTGCGTATCGTGCAACGGTGACAGGCTTAAAGCGTTCCAGAAACTGCTACCGTCTTTGCGGTAATTACGCAGTACCGTGTGGCAGTTGTCACCGGCCAGAATAGCCGCTCGAATTACGTCCAGATCTGCCTGATCCCGATCATCGCCTTGCAGCATTCTGCAGTTCTTCCCAAGCAACTCATTCGCCGGGTACCCGCTAATATTCTCAAAAGCCCGATTGACATAAACGATGGGCATATCGTCCTCGGCCGACGTGATCACAACTCCATTGCTGGTCGCGGCAAGTGCCCGATCACGCAGCAGCAACTCAGCTTCCGCACGATGCTTTTCGCGGCGTATCTGCGCGGCTTCCAATGCCCGATTGATCGCCGGAAGCAGACGGCTGAGATTTTGTTTGCTGACGAAGTCTTCAACCCCGGCTTTAAGAAACTCCACCGCAAGTTCTTCGCCAATGGTGCCTGATACCAGGATAACTGGCGCCTCGCGGGTGCTGGCAAGGATGTTTTGCAAAGAACGCCTGATATCAATATCGGGCAGGGTGTAATCGGTCAACACCAGATCCCAATCATTGCGGCCAAGGGCAACGGCCAATTCCTTGCTCGATACAACCCGGGTCGGTTCCAAACTGAGTCCATTTCGCTGCAAATGCATTAACAGCAACCGATAGTCTGTATCGTCATCTTCGATTATGAGGGTCTTCAAGGGCATAGGACTTCCCAAAACGCCAGTTGTCCGTCGAGCCAGTTCAGTCTGTGGGCAATTCGTTCAGAATCAACCAGTACAAACCAAGTTGTGATACTGCAGTGGTAAACTCCATCGGATCGAGAGGCTTGCGCACATAACTGTTGGCGCCGAGTCGATAACCATCCCGCACATCTCCCGCATCATCGGAAGATGTCAGCAATACCACCGGTAGATTCCGGGTTCGGGGATCGCTACGTATCTGCTCCAGCACTTCCAGGCCATTTAACTTCGGCAGACGAATATCCAGCAATACAACTGCCGGGTATTCCTCTGGATTACGATCACTGAATTGGCCTTGGCAAAACAAATAGTCGAGGGCTTCGGGACCATCGCGAGTCACATCAATCTTGTTGGCAATATGCATTTTCGCCAGGGCGCGTAACGCCAGTTTCTCATCCTGGGGATCATCTTCAACAAGCAACAGGTTACGGTCATTCATGCTTTTGCCTCCTGCGCCGGGGACAGCGTAAATTCAAAACAGGCGCCACCACCCGGTTGGCCTTGCCCCTGAATCCAGCCCCCGTGGCGGCGCACAATGCGTTGCGCCGTTGCCAGGCCGATGCCAAGCCCAGGGTATTCGCTTTGGTTGTGGAGGCGTTGAAAAGGCTGAAACAGTTTATCTGCAAATCGCATATCAAAACCGCACCCATTGTCGCGCAGGGCATATATTATCTCAGCGTTATCCATGCGGGAAAGGAACGTTATCTCAGCCTGTACTGTACCACTGGTATATTTCCAGGCATTTTCCAGGAGAATTTCCAGCAGCGACTTCAACAACTTGATATCTGCATTTGCAGGCAATGGTTCGGGAGTTGAAAAGTGTACCTTGCGTTCCGGTGCCCGGCGGCAAAATCGTGAGTGGATTTCCAGCACCAGAAGATCGAGACGTACATTTTCGCGCTGCAGCTCACTACGGGTACTGCGCGAAAGTGCCAACAAACCCTCAATTTGTTCATTCATCCGCCGCGATCCGATGGCGATTTCCTGCAGATACTCTTGCGCCTGCGGGGGCAGATTATCGTGGAAATCTTCCATTAATGCCTGCTCAAAACCCTGAATTGCGCGCAACGGTGCACGCAGATCGTGAGACACTGAATAACTGAAGGCTTCCAGTTCCTGGTTGGCAGCGCTTAATTCCGCAGTACGTTCACTGACGCGCTGCTCAAGTTCGGCATAGGCGCGATCCAGTTCCGCAGTCACCTGCTTGCGCACGGTGATATCGTGCACGAACGCTGCAAACAGGGGCTGGTCGTTACGCTCCATGAGGGTAATACTGACTTCCAGTTCCAGGACTCGACCATCACGATGGCGGTGGCGGGTTTCAAATCGCGCCCCCCCTGTTGCACGCATGACTTCAATGCGTTCTTGTACTTGTGTTTCAGTCAGGCTCACTTCGATCTGTGCCACTGTCATGCCGATAAGTTCATCACGTTGATAGCCCAACAGCTCGCAATAGGCCGGATTCACATCTTCGATCCTCCCCTGAGCGTCAGCAAGTATATAACCATCATGTGTCGTATTCAGTAGCGTTTGGATATGCGCTGTCTGGGCCTGTAGATTTTGCTGCGCAAGAATATCCTCGCTGATATCCTGAACGGTGCCAAACAGTCGTGCCAGATGGCCTTGTTCGGTAAATTCCGCCTCAACGAAGGTTTCAAGCCAGCGTATTTCCCCGTTCGGCAGCACCACCCGATAGCGAAAGGCGGACACGGGCGTATCAGGCTTTGAGTGCAATAATTCACGACTGTAGGTCCTGAAAGCCAAACGGTCCTGTGCATGTACTCTGGTGATGAATTGTCTGTAGCCCAGCACCGGTTGCTGCGGTTTCATGCCGAGGATTCGATACAATTGCTCAGACCACTCAATGCCCCCCCCATTGACGTCCCAGGACCAGTTACCCAATCCACCTATAAACTGGGCCCGGGCCAGATCAGCGCGGCTGCGTTTCAGGGCCTGCTGATCCTGATACTGAGCCGTAATATCACGAATGATGACAACGATTTCTGAGCCTGCGGCCACGCGCTTAAGGCGTGCTTCATAGTGCCGTTGTCCGGCAGCCACGGTCAGTGCATAGACAAAACTCGTCAAATGCCCGGATTCAACAGCTTGACGAATCTTCCTGGCAAACAAGCGGTTGGCCGGGGGGGGCAATACATCCTGCATGCGCCGTTCCAGAAAGGCTTCCGGCGGCAGATATAAATCATCATCGCGGTTGGCCAGATAATCTAAAATAGTGCCATCTGCGGTCAGGCGGAAAAACAAATCTGGAATGGATTGAAAAACAGATTCCAGAATCTGGTGATGGGCTCTGATTTGAGCCTCGGCGCGTTTGTGCCCGGTCGTATCTATGCCAATGCCACACAACTGAGTCAAAGCGTGTGGTGCTGACCCCACTTCAGCCGAAATTGGAAACTTGACCGTTAGAAAGTTGCCCCGGCCATTTGCAGTCGGCAATTCCAAATCGAAGGTCCCGGCTGTGCCACTGCTCAGCACTTGCCGGTCCTGGGTGCGCAGTTCATCCGCAAGGCCAGCATCGATTAAATCATGATCGGTTTTACCGATGACCTGTTCCTTCGTAACACCCCACTGGCGAGCCAGGTTCTCATTGATATAGAGATAACGCCCATCGGCGTGTTTGATAAACACATTCGCCGGTGTATGTTCGAGTATGGACTGCAGTCGATGGGTCGTCGCCAGTTGTTCCCGCTGTACCTGCTCCAGCAGAGCCAAGGTCTGTTCACGCGCAGCGAGACTACGGTTCCGTTCATCCAGCACTTTGTGTAACTCTTTGGTGCGCTGGGCAAGTTGAATTTTCAGTTGCCAGTGCCACAACGCAAACAACCCCAAGGCCAGCACCAGAACAATCGCAAACCACTCGACCCAACGCCAATAACGCCAGTTTCTCAAACTTGTATTGGCCGATGTTACGGGCAACCAGCGTTTGAAAATTGCCGCCTTGTCAGCTTGCGGAATGGCCTTCAACGCCCGGTCGATCAAGCGCGCGAGCACGGGCCAGTCTTTGCGTACCGCGAAACGCTGGCCATTCGTTTGCATATCGAAAGCGTTGGCAACATGCAGGTTTCCGATACCGTTTTGTTCTGCCAGATAACTACTCACACCCAAGACGCCAATGTAGGCATCGGTCTGGCCCGCGGACAGGCTCCTGAGCCCTTCCAGGGGAGTTTCGACAAGTACCGGTTGAATGTCACTGAGCAAGCCAATGACCTGTTGCGTTGACGAATAGCCCTTGACCAGGGCAACCCGGTGTCCGCCAAGATCCTCACTGGCGTTGATTTGCGTCTCATCTTTACGCGTCAGGATGACAAGTGGCGTCGGCAGGTAGATTTGTGTAAACGCCAGATAAGATTCCCGTTCCGGCAGTTTTACCGCCGTGGCAATCACGTCCAGACGTTTATCCGCTGCCGCCCGCAGAATTTGCGGCCAGGACAGATTCCCCACTGGTTTAAATCGTATCCCCAGTAATGACTCGATACGCGCCACAAACTCAGCGGCGACGCCATTGAAGTCGCCATTCGTGTCAAAGTAGGAATAGGGCGCGTAACCGGCATCGACACCGATCCGTAACACAGGGTGTGCGGCCACAAACGCGCTCTCCAGAGCATTCATTGGCAGTGTTTCCTTGCCAGCCGTTGGCCAAACAACGGCGGCTGGCAACAAAAAAAATGCCAAAACAACACCCCACCATCGACTCAGGTGTGAAGACTTTTGATTTGTGCAAGAACTTCCCATCGTATTTACAAACAGATATTAACGATTACCGTGCTGTTATTCATGCCCAATAACGAGCTGATTGAGATGGTGTTCAACGATGAAATCCGAGTAAACTCGTCGTTTGTTGCAAGCACTGCACGACCTTCGAGTACCCACGGTGATTCGTTACTGCCAGAATTGTTTGAATGCGCTGCCGGAATCTATGGATTTCGACCATCAGGGCCAGGCACATTGCCCCGCTTGTGATGCCCTCATCGCCATTGATCCAGCCGATGATCAGACAGCGCCCAATGCCACCGTCAAAGTGGCTACGACCCGGAGCACCCCCGCAAGCACAGTCACCGAGACCGCCACAGTCACGGCCAGAGAAACCGATTTACCCACAACCGCTGACGATCAATCTGCGCGGGAAACGCAACTCGCTGATACCAAGGACGCGGGCCAGGCATTGCAGGAGCAGTTGGCACCACGGTATGTGCTTGAATCGATACTCGGTGCCGGCGGTATGGGCTCCGTCTATCTGGCAACGGATACGGCGCTGGATCGCAAGGTGGCCATCAAAGCCGTATTGCCGGAGTTGGGTTCCGATCCACAATGGCTGAAACGATTACGCAGCGAAGCCCGCATCACAGCCCGGCTTCGTCATCCCGCCATCGTCCAGGTATATGAAATTATTGAAGCCGCCGGACAATCGCATATCGTGCTCGAATATATCGAAGGCACTGAATTCAGCAACGCCGTACGTCGTGATTTAATTTCGCTTCATGAACGGGTGCGGATACTGGCTGACGCCTGCCGGGCGGTCGGCCATGCCCATGAACGTGGGGTGATACACCGGGATATCAAGCCCGGGAATATCATGATTAGCGATCAACATGCATGCAAAGTCATGGATTTTGGCATTGCCGGACTCGATGAAGAGCGGCTTGAAGAAAATGCTGGCAATGCCGGTTACGGCAGCCCGGCATTTATGGCGCCTGAACAACTGCGTGGCGAAAGCCAGGGAGATCCCAAAAGCGATATTTATGCATTAGGCGTGACCCTTTACTTTGCCATTACAGCACGTTTGCCCTTCAGAGGTAGCCGCGGCAAAGAACTTATCGAACGTATTGTCAACGAAGCACCGCCAGGGCCGGAAGATCTGCAACTGAAACGGGACCGGGATTTGTGGGCTATTTGCGAACACGCCATGTCAAAGGATCCGGAACATAGGTATGGCTCCGCGGCGGAGATGGCAAAGGATCTGGATGCCTGGGGCCGGGGGGATCCCGTCACCGTTCGTCACTACCCTCTGGGCGAACAGATCAGACGCGCTTTTGTACAGCGGGCCCGCGCAGCCCTGGTCATAGTCGTTATCACAGCGGCGATGTTCGGGGGTATTTATGCCAGTGCGCGGCATGTGCACACGGTCGCCGAGCAAACCATTTTAGGCGAAATTGAAGATAAATTACTCGACGTTTCCTATGCCATCGGAACTTTATTGCCGGTCACTGGGGAAACCCAGGCAGGAATGTCCAACAGTCGATTACTTGACACCCCCATCCGCAAAATGAAGCAGTTCACCGAGGACATCCGCGATGTGTATATGGTGGTTGCCGGTGCCAGTGGCAAATTCCGTGTGGTCTATGCCTGGCATGACAAAACCGGCAGCAGCAATAACCCGGCCAATGTTCTGAAAGGCCATGATAGCTGGGGGAATTCGGTTGCTGTAGACAACCCCGTAGCAAGTGATTTTATGCGCCGTGCCCTGGCCGGGCAGGTGCTGGTTCAACGCGAGAAGGATATCCATAGCGTTGGCAGCGCTGACTGGAAGCAACGATTACTGGGCTATGCCCCGGTCGTCACCAGTACGGGGCAAAAGTCAGTACTGGTCATCGAGATGGCCAGCCAGGGGGTCATAAAGGCCTTTACTGAAATAGAAAAAGCCTTTCAGCTAACCCTCTTTTTTGCCGCTTTACTTGCGCTTGGGGTATTGGCAACGGCAATGTTCAGCATCTTCAGAGAGTGGCGCCTGAAGTTGTAAGTGCTGCATCTGTCACCTTTAGGGTGAGGCAGTGGTGGTCTCAAGTCACTGATTTCCAGCTGCTCAATGGCTGGGCCACCCAGGTATTGAAGTTCGATCACCCGGATTTTCCTGGCAGCAGGCTTTTCAGATTCAGATTTGCATCGCCCGCCTGAGTCTCGTTCAGGTGTATTCCCGCATGTAATAATTTGCGTCCGGCAATATGGTCCATAGGCCGGTTTACTGAATCAATTCCCAGAAATTTCCCGGATTTAAAATAAAAAACTGAAAATTCTTCCAGCTTCGGATCGCCCCGAATAACATAGCGATCATAACCGGCCGAAAAACCGGCCATCTGTAAGCGCAGGTTATATTGTTCCGACCAGAACCAGGGCACCGCGTCGTAGATTGCTTCGCGCCCGGCCAACACGGCGCCAGCCACACGGGATTGCTCAGTGGCATTTTGCACCGATTCCAAGCGTATCAACCCGCCGGCATAACTACAGGGATGTAGCGCGCAGTCGCCTGCTGCAACAATTGCAGGATCGCTGGTGCGGGTGGACTGATCGACTTCTATCCCGTCACTGCATTTCAGTCCTGCCTGTGCAGCCAATTCGCTATTGGGAACGACGCCGATCCCAATGACGACCAAATCCGCCTCGATGCTCTCCCCGTTGCCACAGCGCACAGCACAGACCCGGCCGTGCTCAGTGATGATTTCCTCTACTGTCGTTGCCAACATTAAGGTCACACCCTGGCGTTGATGTTGCTGTGCATAAAAATCTGCAATCGGAGGGGCAACCACCCTGGGCATGAGGCGATCCTGGGCTTCGATGAGGGTAACGGGCAATTGCTTGCTGCGCAGAGCCGAGGCCACTTCGAGACCGATAAATCCACCACCAATCACCACCGCCCGGGAGGCGCTGTGCATTTTCTCTTTTAAGGCCCAGGCATCCGCCACACTGCGCAAATAACACACACCATCTGCGTTCTCTCCTGCCACCGGCAGACGTCGAACCCGTGTTCCGGTCGCCAATGCCAGGCCCGTGTACGGAATGGTTTCGCCACGATCCGTCGTCACTGTTCGTGCCTGTCGATCCAGTTCACAAACTTGTTCGCCAAGGCGCAGTTCTATGCCCCGATCGGCATAGAAATCACCACTACGCAGCGTCACACGATCCTGGCCGGGTTTATCGAGCAGAAATCCTTTCGACAGGGGCGGGCGTTGATAGGGGAGGTCTGGCTCATCGCCGATGAGTGTAATCGGTTCACGATAGCCGGCATTGTGGGCGGCTACGGCAACCTGCACCCCTGCCTGACCGGCACCGACAATGATGATTCTGTGGCTCATCGCGGATGACTTAGATTTGAGTTTCCGGCAATTGCAACACCAGCCCATCCAAAGCCTCTGACATGATCAACTGGCAACTCAGTCGACTGTTCGGCCGTCGTTCAGCCGCAGTTTCTTCCAGCATTTCCAACTCGATCTCATCTGCCGCCGGCAATTGCTCCAGAAAGGGTTCCTGGACATAAACGTGGCAGGTCGCACACATGCAGCAACCACCGCACTCGGCCTCGATCCCTTCGATATTGTCCTGCATTGCCCCCTGCATGAGGCTCGTGCCAACACCGACTTCGATGTTTTGTTCGCGCCCATCATGCTGAATAAATGTAACTGTCGGCATTCATTTGATCCATAAGTCTGAAAAATAAACAGCGCCGTGAGACGCCCTGTATCGCTAGTATGCCCCGAACAAGCGTGGCAGAAAAAGTGCAATTGCGGGGAACAATACCAAAATCATCAACCTGACAATATCGGCGGCCACAAAGGGTAGCGCTCCCAGCATGATCTCCCGCATCGGTACCTGCGGAGCAACACTTTTTATAACAAACAGATTCATCCCCACAGGTGGCGTTATCAAACCGATTTCCACGGTAACAACGGCGATGATACCGAACCAGATTGGATCAAAACCATAATCCTGTATCAACGGATAAAAGATAGGCACGGTCAGAAGTATCATGGCCAGACTGTCCATAATGCAACCGAACACAATATAGAAAATCAACAGCAGGGTAAGAACCTGCCAAGGTTGCAGGTGCGCCGCCCGAATTAAATCAACCAGGGCAAACGAGAGTTGCGAGACCGAGATCAGAAAACCAAATATTTCCGCACCAATAAGAATCAGAAATATAGCGGCTGAAATACGTAACGTGTCGACCAAGGCCTGGCGGAGTCCGGCGCTGCCAACGCCCCGGTAGACAGCCAGTACCAGAGTGACAAAGGCACCGGCACCCGCAGCCTCTGTAGGGGTAAATACGCCACCATAAAGCCCCCCCATGACGATTAGAAATAAAGTGGCAACCGATAGCAACGTCATCACTGCCTGTGATATCGAGCCCTGTGGTGGGTCTTCCCGGGACTGTTGGCTTTGGCCTTTGGTCAGTAGCACAATCGTCAGCAGATAGAGCCCGTAGGCGAGAATCCCGGGCAAAAATCCTGCCAGAAACATCGCCGCAACAGATTGCTCTGTAATTAATGCATACAAAAGCAAGGCGATGCTTGGTGGGATCATAATGCCCAAAGTACCACCTGCCGCCAGGGTTCCCGTCGCCAGGCGTAAACTGTAGCCATGGCGGAGTAATTCCGGCAGCGCCACCCGTCCCATGGTTGCAGCCGTAGCCAGAGACGATCCACAAACGGCTGAAAATCCTGCGCTGGCGGTAACCGAAGCCAATGCCATCCCGCCCCGCCAGCCGTGTAACAGGCGCTTTGCTGCCGTAAACAAATCCGCAGATAAGCCCGCCTGGGCGGCAAGATTGCCCATCAACAGGAACAATGGAATCATGGTGAAAGAATAATTACTGACAACCTCGAAGGGGCCCGTCTCAAACAGGGCAATGGCCGGCTGCACACTCACTATCGCTGCAAAGCCACCGGCACCGGTTAACATCATTGCCAAAGCGATAGGACAACGCAGCACGATCAGCACAAACAATGCCGCCACCGCGAGCAGGCCGATGGTCTGCGGGGTCACGAACCGCTGCTTTTGATCTGCTGCTGCAGGGATTGCAATGGTGAGGAGGCGCCGCTGAAGGTAAGCCAGGCGCGCTGTACCGCCACCACGCCCAGCACCGTACTGACCACAGCAATAAACCCGTAAAATGGATACAGAGGCCACGCCATATCCTGGGTCGCATCCCCACGCACATAGGTCAGCGCAGCCTGGCGCCAGAAATTAAAACTCATCAGCAATGCAACAACCGCCATCGCCAGCAACCACACGCCATCGAGCCAGCGATTGATTTGTTGCGGCCATCTCTCAGTAAACAGATCGACCTTTACCAGTCCTTCGATCAAGCTGTGGGGGAAAGCAGCGAACAGGACCACCAACAGCGCATAACGCGCAGCTTCGATGCCGCCTGAGAACATCCAATTTAGCTGCCCCGAACTTAGATCAAAAACCACACGCGCAAGAATTGATCCCGCCACAATAGCCAACATCACCACCAGTCCAATCGCGGCAATGCCAGTGCAGATTTTCGTGGATCGTGCAATCAGGTCATTCATGGACCAACTCACCGAGCAGGGCTATTAACCTGCATTATCCATGAGCCCACGGCTGCGGACACGGATCTGCCTGCATCTACGGCGTTGCACGAGGAAATCTGCGCTCAACGTACAGACAGTACGCCTTCGCGCAGATTTCCTCGTACGCCTTGTATCTACAGGCATTTACGTGCCCTCGCTCGTGGGTTCATGAATAATGCAGGTTAACACTCATTGCAGTTTCAGAACGCCCGCTTTTGCCCGACATTGGCCAACGTATTTTTTAAAGTCGGCATACACTTTTC
>CAZAWX010000022.1:9543-10887 GCA_964488985.1 uncultured Ectothiorhodospiraceae bacterium | reverse complement strand
CCCGCTTTTGCCCGACATTGGCCAACGTATTTTTTAAAGTCGGCATACACTTTTCGCCCGGGCAACCCCTTGGCTTGCAGTTCCGCCAGATACTGCTCTGTACTGCGTTTGCCGGCTGCCAGCCACTGCGAACGTTCCGCAGGGCTAATCTGGTTAATGGCTCCGGTGTTCTGTGAGATCTTCCTCCCGGCAATATCAGCCTGATCGAAGCCTCGTCCGGCCATCAATGCCCATTTCATGCCAGAGTTTGCATCTATCGCCCGCTTTTGACTGGCTGACAAACGGTCATAGGCCTGCTGATTCATGGTCACCACGAAGGCCAGAGAATACAGACCAAGTTCGGTGTGCTGCTTGGCAACTTCATAAGCGCGAAATGATTTTACCGCCTCCCAGGGCAGCATGAAGCCATCAATGGTGCCGCGCTGGGTGGTCTCATAAATTTTCGGCGCTGGCATACCCACCGGCTGGGCTCCCAGTTCCGTCAGCAGTTTGCCTATGACGGCCGTAGGTCGGCGTATTTTCAAACCCTTGATGTCCGCCAATGTACGAACCGCTTTATTGCGGGTGTGTAAGTGACCCAGACCGTGGGTATGCACATACAGAACATGAGTATCGCGGTACTCAGCGTCCAACACACCACTATCATAGAGTTTTTGGAAAGCGCAGGACCCGACGACTGCTTTTTCAAATAACCCTGGCAACTCCACCACCTGGCTCAATGGAAAACGGTTGGCCGTATAGCCCTGTACTGTCCAGGCAATCTCAGCGATGCCACGCCGGGCGTTGTCATAACCGGACTTGGCTTTGCCAAGAGTTTGGGCCGGGTAAACTTTAACCTCAATACTGCCACCAGAGTCTTTACCGACAGCCTGCGCCCAGGCTTTGAATAATGCCTGATTTTGCCATGATGCAGCGGGCATAAAGTGTGCGAAACGCAGGGTGACTTTGGCGGCAGAAACAGACATCGACACCGTCAACGCTGCCGTAAAAAAAAGCAGACGAAAGATGAAACCACGCTTGGCCACAAGACAACTCCAGTCAGATAAATTGAAAGGGGCGCCATTGTACGGCCTGGCGACCCGAGATTCGCCCCCTGGAGAGCGAACAACCGTGTTATTTTCACGGTCGCAGGGAAATATATTCAACACACCACCTGTCTTGATAGTGACCGTCAGCAATCAGGTGGCGACAACTGACAGGTAAAAATCCTGTACCGAACTTTAAAGAATTACAATCCGATCACACAGACAGCCACTAAAATCTCTTGATAAAAATAATTAAGAAGCGCATATATCATTCTGATAATGTTAATTAATTAATTGAACTCCTGGTTGCCCTTTGACC
>CAZAWX010000022.1:0-9443 GCA_964488985.1 uncultured Ectothiorhodospiraceae bacterium | reverse complement strand
AGCCCCGACATTTAACGATAGGCACGACCACCAGAATTCCATGCCATATGCAATGAATGATGCACCACAACAACCGGTGAATTCCGACTTCGAATCCACCGCTTCAGGCGCTGCACTGGATATCCATCAATACCCACAGCAACCCAGCGACTTTGTGGTTCTGGTGGTAGATGACCAGCCTCAAGTGCTGCGCACTCTGGCGCGCGCCTTGACGGCACAGCATTATCAAGTGGTTACCGCAGCCAGTGCAGTCCTGGCCATCGAAATTTTCAAACAGCAACCGATTCATGTCGTGATTGCCGATCATCATATGCCGGGAATGACCGGTACTGAGCTTTTGCAGATTACTGCACGCCTGAGTCCACATACGGTACGGATTATGCTGACCGGAGAAACCGGAGTGACGACGTTACTGCCAGCGGTCAATAGCGGCGCAATCGATAAGCTACTGACCAAACCCTGGTCCATTGATGGCCTTGTCGCCGGCATTGAGGAGATCGCACGATTGCGTCGACTGGAGATTGAAAACTCCAACCTCAACGAAATACTCCGCATCCGCAACGAAGAATTACGCGAATTGAATCAACACCTTGAATCCCGTATTGAGGACAAGGCCCGGGCCCTGATACGTGCCATCCATTACGATGCGGCGACCGGTTTGCCCAAGTACAGTCTGATTACCGATCGTTTAGACCAGATTCTGAGTTATGCCCATCGTGTCGGGCAGACAGTTACCATTGTCATGCTGGGGATAGACCGCCTCAACATTATCAACAATTCCATCGGCTACCAATCCAGCAATGAATTGTTGTGTGCGTTCGCAGATTGGCTTCGCGAGGAAGTTTCCGCTAACGATGGCCTGGCGAAACTGGAAGGAGATGAATTTGCTGTGTTGCTGCATGGCGCTCAGAGCCAGGCAAAGCTGGATGCATTGCAACAACATCTCAATGAACGTCTGCGTGAACCCTTTATTGTCAACCAGCGGGAAATTTACATGACGCTGAGTGTCGGCGTCAGTTTCTTTCCCCAGGACGCCTCGGGCGTCGATGAACTGCTGCAGGCTGCGGGTTGGGCGATGCAAAATGCACGGGAAGTCGGCGGTGATTGCTGGCGATATTGCACCGATCAGCCCAATACGCTGTCACGCCGGCGACTCAGCCTGGAAGCCGAATTGCGCAATGCCCTGAAAAGAGAAGAATTTACCCTCTATTACCAGCCTCGGGTTGATACTGGGACCGGCCGACTTTCAGGCGCCGAGGCCTTGGTGCGCTGGCAGCATCCCGAACGGGGTCTGGTCATGCCCGACGAATTTATTCCATTGTTGGAACAATCCACCCTGATTAACGATCTTGGTGATTGGGTCCTTATGGAGGCATGCCGAGCGTTCAAACGCTGGCAGGATGGCGGCCTGCGAGACTTCAATCTGTCGGTCAATATATCCCCTGTACAAATTGCTGCGGGCAATTTGTTACAGGGCATAGATGCTGCACTGACCTGTAGTCAGATTGATTTGAATCAGGGCCAATTAGAACTGGAAATCACCGAAGGCACTCTGGTCCGTAATGATATCAGTGCGTTGGATGTGCTGCGTGAAATTCATGACAGAGGCGTGCAATTTGCCATCGATGACTTCGGCACCGGCTATTCCTCACTCAGTTATCTGACACGGTTTCCTATAGATGTACTGAAAATCGATCGCTCATTTGTCACCCAAATCAATCTGCAGAGTGAAAAACTCAAGGACTACAGTGAGGGTAATGCTCTGGTACAGGCGATCATGAATATCGCGCATGGTTTGCGCCTGGCGACAGTGGCAGAAGGAATTGAAAACCATCGCCAGTGGGAATTTCTACACGCCTGTGGATGTAACGAACTACAAGGCTATCTGTTCAGTAAACCAATCCCGGAAAATGAATTTCTGCGCGTTGCCATGCAGAATTTACCCCTGCCAACGGAACCCCCGCATATCACCCCACTGTCGTTCTGAATCTCGCTAACCTTAAAGGTCCTGCAGGATAACGTTGAGGCGCCCCCGGACGCCATTCGACTCAGCCTGGCATTGAATGGCGCTATAATTCACGACTCACCGGGTCGAAGGACGGATCAAGTGGAGCATATACAATGCATTGTCATCGGGGCCGGTGTTATCGGTCTGGCAGTGGCTCGGTCAATGGCGCGATCAGGCAAAGAAGTTCTGGTACTCGAGGCGGCCCAGGCGGTCGGCACAGGCGTCAGTTCACGAAATTCAGAAGTCATGCACGCCGGACTGTACTATCGGCCTGGGAGCCTGAAAGCACAGTTTTGCACTCCCGGCCAAAGCGCCCTGTATACCTTTTGTGAGCGCCATGGCGTCGCCCACAAACGGCTCGGCAAGCTCGTTGTCATCACCAGACAGACGCAACAACCTGCATTACTCGCCTTGCGCGAGACCGCTCGGGCAAATGGTGTTGCCGATTTACAACTTCTGTCGCGCGGGGCAATTCGTGAACTTGAACCGGAACTCGATTGCCCGGCCGCCTTACTGTCCCCAGCAACCGGAATCATCAGCGCCCACGAATACATGCTGGCACTGCAGGGTGATGCCGAAGACCACAGGGCAACCATTGCGCTGCAAAGCCCCTGCACAGGGGGCGACGTCACTTCTGGGCAACTGGAAATCAACGTGGGGGAAAATAATCCGCTGCGACTACGTTGCGACACGTTGATCAACTGCGCCGCCTTAGGCGCGCAAACTGTTGCCCACAACTTGTCCGGCCTGAATTCGGCCACCATTCCTGAGTTGTATTACGCCAAAGGTAATTATTTCAGCCTCAAGGGGCCATCACCCTTTCAGCGGCTCATTTACCCTCTGCCTGTCAGTGCCTGGTTGGGCGTACATTCAACGGCTGATTTATCCGGGCGATGCAAGTTTGGACCCGACCTGCACTGGGTGGACAGCCTCGATTACACCCCGGATGAGACCCAGATGGACGCTTTTTATAGCGCAATCCGCCGTTGGTGGCCGGGCCTGCCAGCGGATTCGTTACAGACGGACTACGCAGGGATCCGGCCGAAATTATATCCCCAGGGGCAACCTGCCGTTGATTTTCAAATCCACACCGTCAAAACCCATGGTATCCCTGGACTGATAAATTTGTTTGGTATCGAATCACCGGGGCTGACCTCCTCATTGGCCATCGCCGACCATGTGCAGCATCTTGTCGATCCACGGTGACGATGAAGTTGTGGCGTTCAGAGGCTGATTTTCTTATGCAAGTCATGTCCCACAGTCAAAAGTTCTGGTTATGATCCCCTCATGCAAAATGTCACTGCAACACAACGTCTCGATGTCAAAGGACTGAATTGTCCAATGCCCGTGTTGCGCACGAAAATCGTGCTCGGGGAAATGACCCGTGGAGAAATACTCGCAGTACTGTCCACAGATCCACACTCGGTGCCGGACTTTCGCGCCTTTTGCGAACACACGGGTAATGAACTGTTGCAGGTCACTGAAAACGGCGATGTCTTTGAGTTTCTGATCCGCCGCGCCTGAGATTTATATTGATTCAAATCAACAACCAAAACTCCATCACACCCTGAATCAAGGATGCCGCCATGACCTTTAAAACGTTTTCCATCGAACAATTAAAACAACGCCATGGCATCAAATGGCAGCGTTTTGGCGAGGATACCATTGGCGCCTGGATTGCGGACATGGATTTCCCGCTTGCCGAACCCATACGGCGCTGCCAACAAGCGATGCTTGACCGCGACGACTCTGGATATCCGATTCATGCTGAGAATGATCCTTTACCAGCAGTGTTGGTTGAACGAATGCAGAATCGCTATGGTTGGAAACCCCGTGAAGACCTCATCAACATCATGATCGATGTGGTTCAGGGTCTTTATGTCGCTGTTGATCGCTTCAGTGTAAAAGGCGATGGGGTGGTCATGCAGACGCCGATTTACCACCCATTTCTGGGCCTGGTAAATGATCTGCAGCGTCGCCTGGTGGCCAATCCTTTGCGATTCGGTTCACAAGGATGGGATCTGGACATCGACCATCTGGCTCAGAGCATTGATACGGACACACGGATATTAATGTTTTGCAGTCCCCACAATCCTTCCGGCCGGGTCTGGACCCGCACTGAACTGGAAGCGATTGCCGAGTTGGTGCTCAAGCACGATCTGGTCGTGCTTGCCGATGAAATCCATGCCGATCTGACCTATCCGGGTCACCAACACATTCCATTTGCCAGCCTGTCACCGGAAATTGAAGCCCGCACCATTACCTTTACCTCGGCGACCAAGGCTTTCAATATCGCGGGCTGGCGCTGTGCGCTGGCAATCTTTGGATCCGAGGCGCTGAAACAACGCTTTGACTCTTTCCCGCGGCGATTTATGGGAGGGTTAGGCTGTGGCGTTACAGAATTTACCCGGGTTGCATGGACGCAGTGTGCAGATTGGCACACCGACCTAATGGCTTACCTGGATGGCAACCGCAAGCTAATCGGCGATTTTCTCAGCGATGAACTGCCGACTGTACATTGGCACAATCCTGAAAGCACCTACCTCGCCTGGCTGGATTTCAATGCACTTGAACTGCCTGAAGATCCCCAAAGTTTCTTTCTCCGCGAAGCCAAGGTGGCACTTTCACCGGGACCACAGTTCGGTGAACCCGGCAAAGGCTGCGCCAGGTTGAACTTCGCGACCGATCGGGAAATCCTCCGGGAGATTCTGACACGACTGCGTAACGCCTTGAAACAATAGGCCTTATATAGCCTCACACTCCCCCCGGACTCCCTATAACCCCGTATTGTGACGCCTTACAGCAACAACACGGGGGCTTGATTTCCACTCTTACATCCCTCTTACAATCCTCTTACAGAGCGGCTCTGACGATTCCATTTTCAACCCCTGCCTGCCTAGACTTCTCCCCACTGCAATGCGGCGACTTTGCACAACACCGGCATCGATATACCGGTTTTTGAAAAACAGGCTGACTCACTACCACACAAATCTGAAGGGAGAGGAACATGACCAACATCGTAATCGCAGATCACAACCGACTGGTGGGCGAGGGCATTGCGCAATTATTAGGCGCGGATAAACGTATCCAATCCATCACCCGGGTTGCACACATGGAGGAACTGGTTCGGCACTTGCGGCACCACGGGACCGATGTCGTGTTGCTGGATTTGAACCTGCCGCCGGCCGGGGGGTTGGAAGCCATCCGGCGCATGCAACGAATTTGTCCCGGTTTGGCCATTATCGGTCTGGGGATTAATCCCGATGGGCCTTATCCGGCCCGGTTACTGGAACTTGGCGCCCGTGGCCTGCTGACCAAAGGCTGCAAGGGCAGTGAACTCATCGAAGCGGTGTTCAAGGTCAAGCGGGGCCAGTTACACCTGGGTGAAGATCTGGCGCAAAGCATGGTGATGAATTCATTGGTTCCAGGAGAATCGGCAGTTTCCACGCTGAGCACACGGGAATTGGCCGTTATGATTCTGGTCAGCCAGGGCAGGCGACCTGTGGAAATTTCCAATCATCTTTGCATCAGTCCCAAGACCGTCAGCACTTACCGCAGCAGGCTGTGTCGTAAACTTGGAGTGCAAACCGATGTCGAGTTGACACACCTGTCGCTTAAACATGGCCTGATTGAAGCCAGTTACTGTTCTTGAGCACGCAGGCGGAACCGGCGTTGTGCAACACTGCTACCAGGGGATTTTATTCCCCTGGGAAGCAGGTTAAGGACTCGAGTCAAAATGCCGATCCCCATAACGCCTGTAATCTCGCGCAACCTCAAGACGAACGCCGGACGATTTAGTATGATTGACTGCAATCCGTCATTGTTATCGGGCTTTCATCTTCCCGGAAGATTCGACTCGATTCCGATCCGGCTGGAACCACTGCCGCCGAGATGAATGTCATGGGCCGAACCACGGACCGCAAACCAACATCGAAAACATCCAAAAATCTTCCACACGGCAAAGATGTGTTCGATCTCCATTGCCGACGCTGCCCACGGCTTGGTGAATTTCTAGATGAGTGCCGTGCACAGTATCCCGATTATCACGCCCACCCCGTACCTGCTTTCGGCAGCGCTAAACCGGCGCTGCTGGTCGTCGGGCTTGCTCCGGGCAAGCATGGTGCAAACCGCAGCGGTCGGCCCTTTACCGGCGACCATGCCGGGATCATGTTATATGCAAGCCTGCATCAACTGGGGTTTTCAAACCGCGCCACATCGGTGCATGCCAGCGATGGCCTTAAGTTACGGCGCTGCCGAATCACCAATGCCGTGAAATGCCTGCCGCCCGCCAACAAGCCGACAACAGCAGAGATCAACTGCTGCAATGATTTTCTCGCCGCAGAACTGCGCGCCCTGCAACCGAACACCGTCATATTGGCGCTGGGAACCGTGGCCCACCGGGCCATCCTCAAAGCACTGGATCTGCAGCCAGCAGCACATTGGCCATTTGCCCACGGCCAGGAGTATTCCCTGGCCCGGGGTCACACTCTGCTGGACAGTTATCACTGCAGTCGTTACAACACCCAGACCAAACGTCTGACCCAGGACATGTTCCTGGCCGTTCTGGGCCGTGCACGCGCCATTATTGAAACGACCTGACTTAACATTTACGGAACCAGATTCTGAGCACAAAATTCCTGTGGACATCGATCAAACCAGCACTGAGAACGAAGTATTTGACAGTGCTATTTTTCTTAAAACTCTGACTCCAGGGCCAGGCGTTTACCGGATGCTGGATAGCCAGGGACGTATTTTGTATGTCGGCAAAGCACGTAACCTGAAAAAAAGGGTGAGCAGTTATTTTCGTGATGGCGACAGTCTGGAAACCAAAACCCTGGCCTTGATGCGGCATACGGTACGGGTGGAAATTACCGCCACACATACAGAAACCGAAGCACTGTTGCTGGAAAACAACCTCATCAAGGCGCACCAGCCGCGCTATAACATTCTTCTGAAAGATGACAAAAGCTTTCCCTACATCCATCTCAGCACCGAGCAGGAATTTCCAAGACTGTCCTTCCACCGCGGTGTGAGGGGCCGGGCAGGGCGTTACTACGGCCCCTATGCAAGCGCTGGCGCCACCCGGGAAACCCTGCAACAACTCCAAAAGCTGTTTCGGGTCCGTCAATGCCAGGATACTTTTTTTGCCAACCGCTCGCGGCCCTGTCTGCAACACCAGATCAAACGCTGCACAGCGCCCTGTGTGGGGAAAATCACATCCCAGGAATACGCCGAGGATGTACGCCATGCACGGATGTTTCTGGAGGGCAAAAGTACCGAAATGAACGCTGAACTGGCGGTGCGCATGGAACGCTCCAGCCAGGCACTCGATTACGAGATGGCCGCCCGTTATCGGGATCAGATACAAGCCCTGCGACGCATACAGGAACACCAGTACATCAGCGGTTCGCAGGGCAATGTTGATGTCATTGTCGCCGCATGTAAAGCCGGCATGGGACTTGTGGAAATCATCATCATCCGCGATGGCCAGAGCCTGGGTTCAAGAACCATCGCACCGCGCCATGGCGCCAATGCCAGTCCGGCACAGTTGCTGGCGGCATTTTTACCCCAGTACTATCTGGCCAGCAAAATGAAACGGCCGTTACCCTCCGAGATTTTGCTCAGCGAAGAGTTGCCGGATCTGGCCATGCTGGCCCGGGTGTTAACGCAGCAAGCCGGGCATAAAGTCAGTATTCGCCATCGGGTCCGTGGGGAACGGGCGAGATGGCTGGAGATGGCCCGCAACAACGTCCAGTTGGCCCTGACACAACGCCTGGCAGTGCACAGCACCGAAACTGAGCGAAGCCTTGATCTTCAGGAAATGCTCGATCTGGCAGAATTGCCCAAACGACTTGAGTGTTTTGACATCAGCCATACCGGTGGTGAAGCGACCGTGGCGTCCTGTGTCGTTTTTGAGCAGGGCGGCCCACTAAAATCTGACTATCGCCGCTTTAATATTCGCGATGTTCAGCCCGGGGATGATTATGCCGCGATGCACCAGGCCATGAGTCGGCGGTATACACGCATAAAAAAACAAGAGGGCAAACTCCCCGATCTGTTAGTGGTCGATGGCGGCAAGGGACAAATGACGCAGGCCCTGGAAGTGTTGGCGGAATTACAGATCGAGGACGTCGAGGTACTCGCCGTCGCCAAGGGCAGTACCCGCAAACCCGGACTGGAAACCTTGTATCTATCTGGGCATGACAAGCCTATTATCGCAAAGGACAGATCCAGAGCCTTGGCATTGATACAACATATCCGCGATGAAGCACACCGCTTTGCCATTACCGGGCATCGCCAGCGCCGTGGTAAAGCCCGCAAAACCTCACCCCTGGAACATATACCAGGCGTCGGGTCCAAACGCCGTCGCAGCTTACTGACGGAATTTGGCGGACTGCAGGGTATTGCCCGGGCGGGGATGGAAGATTTGGCCCGGGTCAACGGTATCAGCCGTGCGCTGGCCAAGATTATTTACGAACGCTTCCGGGAGCACGGGTGAACATACCCAATACACTGACATTACTGCGGATTCTGTCGATTCCGGTTTTGGCCGTGGTCTTTTATTTGCCTTACGAATGGTCAAACGTGGCGGCGACCGTCATTTTTACCCTGGCAGGGTTTACCGATCTGCTGGATGGCTATCTGGCACGACGCCTGGGACAGACATCAGTCTTTGGTGCTTTTCTTGATCCGGTTGCGGACAAGTTAATGGTCAGTTGCGCACTGGTCCTTCTGGTCCAGGCCAATCCACAACCCCTGCTAGCGCTTGCTGCCGCCATTATTATCGGCCGCGAGATCGCAGTCTCAGCGCTACGGGAATTTATGGCGGAGTTAGGACAACGCTCCCGGGTTGCAGTGGTGATGGCGGGGAAAATAAAAACCGTCATACAAATGATTGCCATTGGCATGCTCCTGTTTAAAGACCCGTTTCTGGGCCTGCCGATTTACACCATCGGCCATTCTTTATTAATGTTGGCGGCACTTCTGACATTATGGTCCATGCTCGTTTATTTACGCTCCGCCTGGCCCAGTATTCGGCCCGGTGCGCCTGAGGAGTAAAATAAACCGGCCGGATTGCCAACATAACGCTGAGTTTCCTTGACAGCAGATGGAGGAGCCTTAGAATACCCGGCCTTATCTGCGGGAATAGCTCAGTTGGTAGAGCACAACCTTGCCAAGGTTGGGGTCGCGAGTTCGAGTCTCGTTTCCCGCTCCAAATTCAGTACCTACCGGAACGTTGAAAGCATCGTTTTACGCCCCGGCAAGCCGGGCACCGAGTGCCCCGGTTCGACCACCGGAGTTGATGAATCCAACTTAACTCCCCCAGGCCCGTTTCATCGGACCTGATCACCGATAACCCTGGCTGGGTGGCAGAGTGGTGATGCAGCGGCCTGCAAAGCCGTGTACGCCGGTTCGATTCCGGCCTCAGCCTCCA
>CAZAWX010000021.1:18310-26661 GCA_964488985.1 uncultured Ectothiorhodospiraceae bacterium | reverse complement strand
TATTCGCGGTATGATTGCCACGTTGGGCCTGTCTTTTATGTGAGTTTGCTGGTTGGCTGTTGTTGCCTGTTCCGAGCGATTGCATAGAAATATCCCCCGGGAATCGCTTAAGGAATATCTGATGTCTGAAGAACTCAAGGAAGCTGCACTTAATTACCACACCGCATCACCGACAGGGAAACTGGCGATCACTGCTACCAAGCCTCTGGCAAATCAGCGTGATCTGGCATTGGCGTATTCACCGGGTGTAGCGTTTGCCTGTGATGCCATTGTCGAAGATCCGGCCCAGGCAGCCGCCTTGACCATACGTAGCAACTTGGTTGGCGTGATCACGAATGGCACCGCAGTGCTCGGATTGGGCAATATTGGCGCATTGGCGGCCAAGCCGGTCATGGAAGGCAAGGCTGTTTTGTTCAAGAATTTTTCCGGAATCAATGTCTTTGATATCGAGATTGATGAATTGGATCCTGACCGGTTTGTCGATATCGTCGCCAGTCTGGAACCCACATTTGGTGGCATAAATCTGGAAGATATCAAGGCTCCGGAATGCTTTGAAATCGAGCGTAAATTACGCGAGCGTATGAAAATCCCGGTCATGCATGACGATCAGCATGGTACTGCCATCATTGTCAGTGCCGCCGTTCTTAACGGTTTGCGGGTTGTGGGCAAGGAAATGGCGAAGGTAAAAGTTGTTGTCTCCGGTGCCGGTGCCGCTGCTTTGGCCTGTCTGAATTTGCTGGTCTCGATGGGGATGGACAGGCGCAACATTACGGTGACAGATATTCTCGGGGTGGTTTATACGGGGCGCACCGAGCAGATGGATCAATGGAAAAGTATCTATGCCCAGAATACTGATGCCAGATCACTTGCTGATGTGATTCCTGGAGCAGACGTATTCCTTGGTTTGTCCGCACCAGGGGTGTTGACGCCTGAAATGGTAAAACAGATGGCCGCGAAGCCGTTCATACTCGCCCTTGCTAACCCAACACCTGAAATAATGCCGGAATTAGCAAAGCAAGCCTGCCCGGATGCAATTATTGCCACAGGTCGTTCGGACTACCCTAACCAGGTAAATAATGTGTTGTGTTTCCCCTTCATCTTCCGCGGTGCATTGGATGTCGGGGCCACAGAAATCAACGAGGAGATGAAAATTGCCGCAGTCAAGGCCCTCGCAGACTTGGCTATGGCGGAAAGTTCGGAATTGGTGGCCAAGGCATACGGTGTTACCACACCGAGTTTCGGCCCGGAATATATTATTCCCAGGCCGTTTGATCCACGCTTGATGATTGAGGTTGCACCCGCAGTCGCCAAAGCGGCTATGGATAGTGGGGTGGCCGCTCGCCCCTTAGCAGACTTTGATGCCTATCGGCAGAAATTGACCGACTTTGTCTTCCGCTCCGGAAATGTAATGAAGCCTTTATTCGATATTGCCCGCAGCGAACAACGCCGGGTAGTCTATGCCGAAGGCGAGGATCGGCGGGTGCTGCGCACTGCACAACAGGCGATAGATGAAAGGCTTGCATGGCCTATTTTAATTGGCAGGGCTGAGGTCATTCGCCACCGTATCGTGCAACTGGGATTACGGATGCGCGAAGGCGTGGAGTTTGAAATCTGTAATATTCTCGATGATGACCGCTATCAGGATTATTGGATGACCTACCATAAATTGCTCGGTCGAAGTGGTGTCACCCAGGAGATCGCCAAGGCTGCGGTTCGATCTTTGCCAACCGCCGTCGCCTGTCTTATGACCTGGCGAGGTGAGGCGGATGCCATGCTCTGCGGTGTGGTTGGGCACTATGAGGAGCACCTGGGCCACGTTGAAAGCATCATCGGCAGGCGTCAAGGTGCACAGGATTTATCCGCCTTAACGGCCTTAATTCTGCCACAGGGGACATTTTTTATTTGTGATACCCATGTTACTGAAGATCCGAGTGTGGAAGAACTCGCGGAAATGGCGATCCTTGCCGCCCAGGAGGTTGAAAGTTTTGGCATGACACCAAAAGTAGCGCTGCTTTCAAGATCAAATTTTGGCAGTCACCCGGGCCCGTCATCCGCCAAAATGCGCGATGCAGTCGCCTTAATACACGCGCGCGAGCCGGAATTGCAGTGTGATGGTGAAATGCAGGGGGATTCGGCACTATCTGAAGAAATCCGTTTGTCGAGGATTCTGGAAACCGGATTCTCTGGTCAGGCAAATGTATTGGTGATGCCAAATATTGATGCAGCAAATATTGCCCATAATCTGCTCAAGATGATTGGTGGCGGTGTCAGTGTCGGGCCCATATTGATCGGGACCGCGCGTCAGGCTCATGTCTTGTCACAGAATGTGACAGTGCGTGGTCTGGTCAATATGACAGCACTTGCCGCAGCACGGTCCCATGCAAATACCGCGAATTCACCTAGCCTGCATAATGCAGGATAGAGGGCATGGCGGCTGATTTGCACGGTCGGCGTTGAGCACAGGTTTGGCCGGTGTTGTATTTTGCCTACGGTTCAAACATGCGTGCGCAACGAATTGAAGCAAGACTGGGGGCCTGTGAAGGCTTGGGAAATGCGTATCTGAAAGGTTACCGATTAACGTTTAGCAAGCGCGGCGGTGATGGCACAGGTAAATGCAATATCGAATTAACCGGTGATCATCGTCGTCTGGTACATGGAGGACTTTATCGCTTAAATCCTGGGCAGGCTGGACGTCTCGATGAGTTTGAAGGTAAGGGTTATATAAGACGCACAGTTAATTTGTGGCATAGACGGAAGAAGATAAGCGCATTCGCTTATGTGGCCCGCAGTGATTGGATTGCCCCCCAGCTATGTCCCTATGACTGGTACCATGCACTGGTTGTGCGGGGTGCAATTGATTTAGGATTATCCAGGGGCTATGTACAACGCTTGCGCGCAGTTCCGAGCATCATAGATACGGATCAGGAACGACGTCTGGTGAATTTTCGCCTTGTCATGGAGTCCTGATCCGCCAATTCTCAAGAATCTTACGACTTTCGCACAAATAACTTCAATAATGTATAGAACTTGTAATAGAATCCGTCAGGGAAGTGTCATACTGGTTCGCGGGGGTCTGCAATCATTTAGTTCATACCAGATTGTTGAGACGTAGCAGGAATAGGTGACACGCTTGGCATGGGTGGGACCGCTTTAGTTGTAATGGGGTTAAAATACCCTCTACAGATGACATCACATAACGTAATAAATGGGAGATGGAAATGAGATTCCTGAGACTTTTGGCCGCTATGGTCCTGGTACCGTTGGTACTCGCAGGTTGTGCTTCATCGGGCGGTGGCGTGCTTGGTAACAAAGATTTGTCTTACTGTGTCGTCGGTGGTGCAGCTGCCGGTGGATTGGCAGGTGGCTTGTTTGGTGATGCCGCAGGCGCGGCCTTTGGTGTTTTGACAGGCGCGGTTGCCGGAGAGTTGCTCTGTCTGGAAGACAAGATGGCTCCTCAGGATTCAGATGGCGATGGCGTCAATGATGCGAACGATCAGTGCCCGGGAACACCTAGTGGTGCGCCGGTTGATTCTAAAGGCTGCCCGTTGTACTCGGACGGTGATGGTGTACCTGATTATCTGGATAAATGCCCGGGAACCCCGAGTGGCGTAAAAGTTGATCCGGATGGTTGCCCGCTGGATTCGGATGGCGATGGTGTCCAGGACTATCTTGATAAATGCCCGGCCACTCCCAAGGGGACGATTGTTGATGCTGATGGTTGCCCGCCTGCAGGGGAAACTCTGGCGATCGTAACCAATGTCAATTTCGATTTTGACAGCGCGAAGATACGCTCTGATTCGATGCAGAAGCTGGATCGAGTCGTCAGTATTCTCAACGACAATCCATCTGTACGTGTTCGCGTTGAAGGCTACACAGACAGCACGGGTCCAGAAAAATATAACCTGGGCTTGTCTTTCCGCCGCGCCAATGCTGTGCGTGATTACCTGAGCAGCAAGGGTGTCAGCAAAAACCGCATGTCGGTTGTCGGCTTCGGCGAAAAGAATCCGTTGGTGACGAACAAGTCCCGAGCGGGTCGCGCGGTAAATCGCCGGGTCGAGTTCAAGGTTCTCTAAGCAGAGATCCTGAACCACTTTAAACCCGCGTGCAGTTTAATGCTGTACGCGGGTTTTTTTATTTTTGCAGATGGTACTGTATCCCCAGAGTAAGCAATTGTTTATGGGCTTGCTCGAGTTCCTGTTCACTGAGTAATTGCGCGATCTTGTGGCGATACTTACTGGCATTTTTGGCACCATTGTTTGCCGCCATGCTGAACCAGACATACGCCTGCACGGGTTTTTGGGAAATACCCTCACGTCCAATCGCATAAATAAAGCCTAGTTGTATCTGAGCCTCGCGTGAACCACCCAATGCTGCCCGCTTATACCAATGCAGAGCGCGAAGGCTGTCCTGTGGTCGGTCATGCCCTTCATCAAATAACACCCCCAGTCCATATTGGCAATTTGCATCCCCGCTCGAAGAGCAACGTTGCCAGTGCTCACCCGCTGTTTGGTATTGTCCAGCCTGGAATGCTTTGCGGCCGATCTCAAATTCGCCAGCGAAACTATTTACACTGCCAAGGAGACTGATCAACAACACCCCAGGCAAAGCAGTTATCGCCGTGCGTTGAAGGAAGTGTTGAACACTTGCTGACAGGGATTCACGCTTTGGCGGCACAGTTCGGTGGTGCAAAACAAGGCGTATGTAAGGCCAGGCCATCAAATGTAGCCATCGGTAGATCCAGAGCCCAATTCATCAACATTAAATATAGCCGTATCACGCATTTTTCCGTGAATATCCCCTGCTGGTTCAATGCGTTCATTACTCTTAATCAGACTGGCGATCATTGTAAATGGCCGTAATAGCTGTGGATTGAGTCACAATTCGCTTTATTAGCTGATGCGGGTATTGAAAACCTCAGCAGAAATAAAACTGCCGTGTGAAGACAGATCGGTCAGTGTGACCGTAAGATCTCCATGTAGATGAATCATTAGGTGAGTTCTGGAGATGTCCCGGTAGGTTGAATCAATGGTGACATCGCTTTCCGGATGGCGGCCAATAACGTTTTTTCCTTCGTGTAGCTTAGATTCATTGCCATGCTCATCAATAAACATGAGGCCCTGGCGGTTCACCAGTTCGAAAGGGTGACGGGACAATACGACTTGTATCGATTGTTGTGCGGCCAGTGGCAGGCGGATATTTTCTCCCCGGCCCAGTCGCGTGAGCCTCTCCGGGGTGAGTTCTTCGAGGGGTTGTTCCGGAATCTGAAAGATCAGGGTATCTCTGAAAGGTAGTTCCTGGTTATCAGTTTCGATTGGATTTTGGGCGCCCAATTCGCGTTGCTTGTGGGCATAGACTTCTTTGAGCACATCCTGGCGTGAAGCCAGGTATTGGGTGTATTTGACCAATGCCAGCTGTTTGTGATCGTCAAAGCGTTTAGATTGGCGAATCAACTCAGTCATCAACTCTCGCCAACTGTGATCTTGTGAGAACAGCTTCAGATCAAGACTGCGTAATAGTCTGCTGATGGTTCCGGGCTGCTTCAGTGAATTCGAAAGAATATCCAGAAACTGGCGCTCCACCCGCCTTACACTTGTGGCCTCCCGGGTCAGATCCTCAGTACTCAAGTGTACAAGTTCGGTAATTTTCCCGGTCGGGACTTCCGTTCTGCTTGCCAGGGCGAAATCAAAATCGACGATTGTATCGAAGTGCAGTTTTTTGCCTCCGACGTGTAGTTCGAGTGGTTTACGAAATAGGCGTCCAAACATTGAATTATTGCCATGTATCTGGAAGCCGTAAGTGTAGCAGGGGATTTGCATGAGTACTCGTTTGTGGTGATTGCGGTTTGTGCATGAGGCTTGCTGCTGGGCTGATATCCGTTAGACAATGGGCCTATTATCACGGGTTGTCAGATACGGAGTTTTTATGCTGGACCGCGCACTTGCACGCCTTTCGCTTGGGGGCCTGTTGTTCACATTACTGCTGTCCCTGGTAGCTCCAGTTCAGGCACAGGTAAATGTCAGTACTGAAGTCCGGTCTGGGCCTGCGGATGAGACCGCAAAAATTATCGAAACAGGTATGTCTGTTCATACGGGCGATGCCATAAGGTTTACGCTGCGCAACGCGACGGACGCGTATGTATACCTTATTGTTATCGGTAGTTCTGGTACTGCCCGAGTGCTGCAGCCACTCTCAGGCAAGCCGGCAGACGCATGGATGGCGGCTGGTGAAGTTCGACATATTCCGGCTGATGGTGAATTTCTCCCAATAGACAAGCAACCCGGCCCAGAGCGGGTGGTGGCCTTATCGGCAACGGCGCCAGTTCCAAATCTCAGCAGATTGTTGGTGCGCCTGGAAGATGCCGCGCCTGATGTCGAGCGTCTACAACGGGTGTTGGACGAAGGTGGCGTAGTCGCGCAGATTCTGGCTTTCAATCATCTCCATGCGCCTGCTGTTGCCAAGAGCTCCGGGTTGCAAACGGGTACTGAAACTGTAATGAAAAAGCCCGTGGTCAAGGCGGATTCTGAGCCGGCGGATGTCGCTGTACTGGGTGGATTGGGTTCCAGAATCAGTGCTTTTCAGGCTGATCGGCCATTGCCGAAACAATTGGGTGCCGAACCAACGCAGCAGATTGAGCAAATCCAGCCTTTTCAAAGCGAAACAGGTGAATCCAACGCAGGTGGAGAAAACAATACAGATCAGAACAAAGGCAAAGCAGGCCTGGGTTCAAGCATTGCCAGTTGGTTTGGGCTTGGGGATAAAGCGGACACCACTCCACAACAGCAGGCTGAAACGGAAGTGGAACCTGCCGATACGTATCCTTTACAGGCAGAAGTAAAAACACCCACTCCCAAAGTGTTGGACAAATCAGCTGAGGTATCGGCTTTAAATCCAATTCCAGAGTCGGTGCCAAATAACGGTAAATCCGCAAAACAAGTTGTCATGGTGGAGCCTGAGGCGGTTGAAAAGACACTACAGGAAGATGCCCCAGCCCCAGCCCCTGAAACCGACGTTTCCGATGATATTGCGGGTTCTACAGCAGAGCCGGAAATTTCTGAAAATGGTCGAACTGCCGGCCTTTTGGCAAGCTTGTTCGGTCCATCCACGGTTGTTCAGGAACAACAGGCCAGTGCCGAGGCGACAAATCAGCCCGTGCCCGTACAACAATCCGAACCTGAACAACAAAGCCAACAGGAACAACAATCCGAACAGGGACAACAAAGCCAACAGGAACAACAATCCGAACAGGGACAACAAAGCCAACAGGAACAACAATCCGAACAGGAACAACAATCCGGACAGGAACAACTAAGCCGACAGGTACAACAAGCCGAACAGGAACAACAAAGCCAACAAGTACAACAATCCGAACAGGAACAACAAAGCCAACAGGTACAACAAACCGAACGGGAACAACCAGCACAAAATAGTTCTCGCCCGTTAGTGGAACGACAGGCTGAAGTGAATGAGGAAAATGTATCGGTTTTGCCAGATGCGTTGACTGATGATGCAGCCGATACCACCAATGCCAGCAATACCGCTGGCGACATAAACTCAGACAGCAAGGCCGAGGAGCAATATCCCGTTGAAAAGGAGACAGGCAGCGGTCTGTTTGGCTGGTTAAGTGGCGGCAGTACAAACGACCCGGTGCAGCCGGAAGTGACCGTAACCGGCGAACAATCGACAACGAAAACGGTCACGGCAAACGAAGTCAAGCATGCACCCGCAAGTGAAGTTCCCAAGCCTGAGGCGGATAGCGCTGACGAAAAACAAACCGACGCGCAAGATAGCGGGTTGTTTGGCTGGTTAAGTGGCGGCAGTACAAACGACCCGATTCAGCCGGAAGTGACCGTAACCAGCGAACAATCGACAACGAAAACGGTCACGGCAAACGAAGTCAAACATGCACCCGCAAGTGAAGTTCCCAAGCCTGAGGCGGATAGCGCTGACGAAAAACAAACCGACGCGCAAGATGGCGGGCTGTTTGGCTGGTTAAGTGGAGGCAGTACAAACGACCCGGCGCAGCCGGAAGAGACCGTAACCGGCGAACAATCGACAACGAAAACGGTCACGGCAAACGAAGTCAAGCATGCACCCGCAAGTGAAGTTCCCAAGCCTGAGGCGGATAGCGCTGACGAAAAACAAACCGACGCGCAAGATAGCGGGTTGTTTGGCTGGTTGCTTGATTCCAAGACGGAAAAAGCTGAGCGGTCGACTGGCACACAGGATGAGGACAAAGACGAACCTGTAGCCCCTGCTGTTCAAGAAGCGACAGTCGAGGAGCCTGAGCCTAAGGAGACCAAAAGCATGGGTATTTTTGCCGGCCTGGGGGCATTGTTTGGAAGCGATTCAGA
>CAZAWX010000021.1:2301-18210 GCA_964488985.1 uncultured Ectothiorhodospiraceae bacterium | reverse complement strand
CCAAAAGCATGGGTATTTTTGCCGGCCTGGGGGCATTGTTTGGAAGCGATTCAGAGGTAAAAAATAAAATACCGCAGGCCCAGGAAAAAACAGCACTACCTGCAGCACCCAAACCTCTCGAGTTGGTGTCGCCTACTGTCGTTGCCAAATCTGCAAGTACGCCGGCGATGACCCGGCGGAAAAATGAGCAGGGTGTAAACGTCACCGTTCTCAGTGGCCCAAAAATTATTCCAGAGCCTGGGAAGAACGACGCCGGGAAACGTAACGGCCAGGTTTTATCAGCACAGGGTAGCCGCATTAGTGCGTTGCTGGAACCGCAGTCAGAGGTAGCGCCTGAGAACGTCACTGAACCGGAGCCAGCGGTCGAGGCCGAGACGGTTCAGGCGACGACAGAGGCATCAGTGGCAGCCGAGCCAGCAGAGCCAGTGGCTGTACCGCAATTGGCAGATAATGCGCAACAAGTGGCGCAAGTTGATGGATCAACAAGCAGCAAAGAGTCCTCTCCACAAATAAATGCTGATGCGGTTGTTGAACAACCAACGAGTGGTTTAAATGCGACTCCAAAGCAGGCTGTAGAAGTAGCTTCACCGCTGGTTCTAAATCAAAAGGAATCAGAGCAAAATGTCACCCAACTGGCACTCAACTCGGCTCCTGCACAAGCTGTTAAAAGTGCGGCCAGTGTTATTGCTGAGGTCGACCTGAGTGACGATAAGGGTTTGGCTGGTGCTGTCGTACTGATTGTCAGCGCCTACGGCAGTGGCGCAGGGGTCGTCATTAACGACTCTGGACAGGTATTGACCAACTGGCATCTGGTAGCAGGTCTGGATCGTGTTGCTATCGCCTACAAACAGGAAGGTGAAGCTCAAATCTCCAAGACTGAATTCCGCTCAGCACGAGTATTGAGACATAACAAATTCCCTGATCTGGCTTTGTTGGCAGTAGAGGATCCAAAATCTGTCAACCCGGGGCACATCGTGGCAAAGAAATCGGCTCAGCATGCGCTATTGAAGCGGGGCAAGCGTCTGCACACCCTGAGTTTGTCAGAAAATGGTGCCTTACAGCCGACAGTGGCGGCTATACGGCGGGTTCGTGTCGGCTCGTCCTGGTACTCCGAGCAACGGGTACTGCACCGGGCCACGGTAATACGGGCGGATATGGAAGGAGATTCTGCTTTGAGCGGTATGCCGTTGTTTGATGAGAGTGGTGCAATTCAAGGGCTGACCACGCAGGTTAAGGCAGACAAAAATAAGCTTATCGCTGTATCGAGTCATACACTTAAGGAGTTTTTGGCTAAAACCAGGTAGCAGCGGATGTTTGATTCAGTCAGTGGCATGTAATACGCAGGATCTTTAGGCCTAATTGACCGCTTAGAGTATATTGTGCCCGGGTGTTCTGAAGATGATTAAGTTGAGGGTTGTAGCGTGAGCGAAAAACGAATAATCAAAAAGTATCCCAACCGTCGTCTCTATGACACTACGGAGAGTCGCTATATTACCTTGCAGGATATCCGCCAACTGGTGCTCCAGCATGTCGATTTTTGTATTCTGGATGCGAAGAGCAAAAATGACCTTACCCGCAGCATCCTCCTGCAAATTATTCTGGAGCAGGAAGAAGATGGTGAGCCGATCTTTACTGAGGGCGTGTTGTCACAAATTATCAGGTTTTATGGCGATGCACTCCAAGGCACCTTGAGTAGTTATATCGAACGCAGTTTTACACTATTTGTTGAACAACAAAGTGGTTTGCGCGAGCAGATGCAAAGCATGCTGACCGCTGATCCCCTGACCCTGATGCGAGAAGTCACTGAAAACAACATGAATTTATGGCGTGAAATGCAGGGCAATTTTTTCCGCACAGCAGCCAAAACCCCACCTGAAAAAGACTCGGATTAACGTTATTTCCAACCACTTTCTGTTGCGCAGCAAAAAATAGGGGTTGGTGCAGCAGAGTTTTAATAGACGAATAATTGATTTCAATAAAAACAATAAGTTATAAATTATTCCAGAGTTGACATAAATCCCATTACGCTCCTAATATGAGTCAGATCTGTTGCATCGCAACAGACGTTTGAGTCTATTATTTATTAAGCCCGGTCCAATTCAGTCTTACCCGGCTATTGAGACCGTGTTTATGCAGCCATGAAAAGGGAGATGCAATGGCAAACAAAGTAGCGCTGGTGACCGGTGGAACCGGTGATTTGGGTCGGGCAATCAGCGAGCAATTGCTGCAACAGGGATACCAGGTGGCGGCGATGGATGTGAGCGCGGGTTCTGAACTTGCCCAGAAATGGTCCTCATCCCTGAATGGCACCAGCAAGAATCTCACGCTGATTACCGGTGATGTTACAGATTACGATTCCTGCCTGAGCGTAGTGCAGGACGTTGAGGCGTCGATAGGCCCAGTGGATGTACTTATCAACTGTGCCGGGATAACCCGTGACGGCACCCTGCGTAAAATGAGTAAGCAACAGTGGGATGAGGTTCTTACCACCAATCTGGACAGCGTCTTTCACATGTCCCGACTGGTGATCAATGGCATGCTGGAGCGCGGCTTTGGACGTATTGTCAATATCTCCTCTGTCAATGGCGTCAAAGGCCAGTACGGACAGGCGAATTACTCCAGTGCCAAAGCTGGAATGCATGGCTTTACCATGGCTTTGGCGCAGGAAGTCGCGCGCAAAGGGATAACGGTCAACAGTGTTTCTCCAGGCTATATGAACACATCGATGGTACGCGCAGTACCCGATGAGGTTTTGGAGCAGATTATCAGTCAGATTCCAGTGGGACGCTTGGGCGAGACGAAAGAAATTGCCGCGATGGTCGGGTTTCTTGCCAGCGATAACGCGGCGTTCATAACCGGAGCCAATATGGACGTCAATGGCGGACTGCATATGCACTGACAGGTAAAAAATGCTTGACTTGGTCTGTGGATGTACTATATTGCACCGCAACAATGGTGCAATGCACCATGATAACTGAAAGCCTATTTTCGGGGTCTTAGAACAGGAGAGCAGGTCATGGAAAAAGATTTTGTTGCTGGAATCGAGGAATTGAATGCCACGACGGTTAAATCCGTGAAACGCCTTGGCGAAATCCAACTGCGTACGATGGAGCGCCTGACTGAACAACAGATAGCTGTTACTTCAGAATTGATGCGTGAAGGCGTTAAGCAGATGCAGTCCTTCGCCGGGGTTAAGGATTTGAGTAAGTTGTTCGAAAACCAAGCCAGTTACATGAGTGACTTCGGCAAACGCGCTGTTGAAGATGCAACCAAGACAGCTGAAATTCTTACCGATTCCAAAGCCGAATTGACGGCATGGATGGAAGATGGATTTAAGGCTGCTGGTAAAAATCCATTAGCCCAAGCTTTTGCCGGCAAAGCAGCCTGAAAAAACACCCTCGCGGTGGTAAATTGAAAACCCGACCTGGAGTCATCTGGGTCGGGTTTTTTTGTGGGCCGGATTTGCCAGTGGGCCAATAGGCCAGCATACTGTTTTGACCTCTGAAAGCGGTCATGGCGCTGTGGCATTTTTACGTGGAGATATGAATGAAAGTAAAAATCACCTTGGATTGCTCTCCTGATGAGCTGCGTCAGTTTTTTGGTTTCCCGGATGTACAGCCGTTGCAACAGGAAATGCTTGATCAGATGGCGCAAAAAGTTAGAGAAGGGGCTGGAGGGTTGGATGTTGTGGCGATAATGAAACCGTTTCTTACCCCCAATGCACAGGCGATGGAAACCATGCAGAAAGTATTTATGCAAGGATTCGGCATGGCTGGCGGGGAACACAAGGAAAGTTCGAAATAACCTGCGACTGAAGTATGTTCTGTAGTTATCGTTCTTTTTCTACAGGCATTGAAAGAGCCAAAAAGCTGTCCAGTAACCGCCGCAGTACCTGTTGATACTCTGTATCGTATATTGCTGTTTGCCAATTCGATGATGTCGACTGCAGTACAGCCGTTAAATCCACATCCGGTTGTTGTGCCAACTCGTCTTTTATTTTTTCCAGGCATTTGATGCTATGGCGAATGTGCAGTTGTACAAATGCGTTGAAAGCGAACAGATGTTCATTCCAGAGGGGATCGACCCAGAGGGGATCGACGGTGATGCCGGAGTTGGTGAACGGGCCCGTACGGGTTACATCATTGCCACTGTCTTCAAGTGTTTGTTTGTGCGCGGCCGCCGCGGTTTCCATGATTTGCTGTAAGTCGTTCTGACTTCTTTTCAAGGAATCGGCTATTGGAGCCACGATAGCCTCTGGCAAAGACGCCATCAGACCATTCGCCCACAGATCACAGCTTTGCTGCCAGGTTTGCATGACAACACTCATGAATTCTTTGGATGTCTGATTTTGAGTTTGCGGCAGGCTATCTTCCTGCCGGTTGTTGCACATTTGCTGGAGCCACAAGCTTACCCATTCCTGCACTGCATCGGGTGGGGATTTCATATTGGAATCAGCCATGCAAACCCCGGCAACACATGCGAGGTGGCCATTAGTGGCCACCTGCCGCATGTTTTCCTGCGTTTAGCGGTTGAGGCGATTCTCAATCAGATGATCAACAACTGCAGGCTCCGCCAGGGTGGAGGTATCGCCTAGATTATCAAGTTCGTCCGCCGCGACTTTGCGTAGAATCCTGCGCATAATTTTCCCCGAGCGGGTTTTCGGCAGGCCCGGCGCCCACTGGATAATATCAGGGACTGCGATGGCGCCAATCTCTTTGCGCACCAGGGCGGTGAGTTCTGCCTTTAATTCGTCGGTACCTTCAATTCCTGCCATCAGCGTCGTGTAAGCGTAGATCCCCTGTCCTTTTATATCATGCGGGAAGCCGACGACCGCTGCCTCAGCAACTTTGTCATGTAACACCAGTGCGCTTTCAACCTCCGCCGTACCCATCCGGTGGCCGGAGATGTTTATCACATCATCCACCCGGCCAGTGATCCAGTAGTAGCCATCTTCATCGCGACGCGCACCGTCTCCGGTGAAATACATCCCCGGGTAGGTGGACAGGTAAGTGTCAAAAAAGCGTTGGTGATCACCATAAATGGTGCGCATTTGCCCCGGCCAGGCGCGTTTAATACATAGATTGCCAGCTCCAGCGCCTTCTATTTCATTGCCGTCAGCATCGACAATGGTGGGGATGACACCGAAAAACGGCAGTGTTGCCGAACCGGGTTTAAGTGCGATTGCACCAGGCAGTGGCGTGATCAGGATGCCACCGGTTTCAGTTTGCCACCAGGTATCAACGATCGGACAACGATCCTCGCCTACCACCCGGTTGTACCACTCCCAGGCTTCTGGATTAATCGGTTCGCCAACAGTGCCGAGAATCCTTATGCTCTTGCGGCTGGTTTTTTTCACCATTTCATCGCCCTGCGCCATCAGTGCCCGAATTGCAGTCGGTGCGGTGTAGAAAATGGCGACCTGATGTTTATCCACGACTTGCCAGAAGCGGCTTGCATCGGGGTAGGTGGGTACGCCTTCAAACATCAAGGTAGTGCCACCATTCGCCAGCGGCGCATAAACGACATAGGAATGGCCCGTGACCCAACCAACATCGGCGGTACACCAGAAAACCTCACCCTCCTGGTAGTCAAAGATGTATTTGTGGGTGACAGCGGTGTAGAGCAGGTAACCGCCCGTCGTGTGTAGAACCCCTTTGGGTTTACCCGTAGAACCTGAGGTGTAGAGGATGAACAGTGGGTCTTCAGCATCCATTTCTTCACAGGGGCAATCATTTGCAGCGGCAGCCAGTGCTTCGTCATACCAAAGATCCCGGCCTTCGTGCCAGTCAATGTTGCCACCCGTACGTTTGAGCACCACCACCGTGTGTACATTCGGGCATTGTTCAAGAGCAATGTCCGTATTTGCCTTGAGCGGAATTGGGCGGCCACCGCGGACACCTTCATCGGCGGTAATCACGACATGGCAATCGGAGTCGAGGATACGATCCTTGAGTGCCTCGGGTGAGAATCCGCCAAAGACCACGGAATGCACTGCGCCGATACGCGCGCAGGCAAGCATGGCGACGGCAGCTTCGGCCACCATGGGCATGTAAATCGATACCGGATCGCCTTTTTTAACGCCGCGTGATTTAAGCACATTGGCAAAACGGCAGACGGCATCGTGTAATTGGCGATAAGTGATGTGATTATCACTGTCTGGTTCATCACCTTCGAAGACAATGGCGGTCTGGTCCCCTCGCGTTTCCAGGTGCCGATCCAGACAGTTATAGGAGACATTCAGTTTGGCGCCTTTGAACCAGTTGATTTTCCCCTGGTTGTAATCGCAATCACTGACGGTGTCCCAAGGCTTGAACCAGTCAATAAACTGTTCGGCCTGCGCTCCCCAGAACGTATCTGGATCGGTGACCGATTGCTGGTACATCTGATCGTATTGGGCGCGGTTAATATGGGCATTGGCTGCAATTTCAGCGGGAACCTCAAACAGTTTTGAATCGGACATTTGTTACTCCTGCTAGGCACATCAGATTGTCAGGCCCGGGCTAAACGACAGCCGGGCGACGGGTTCGGTACTATGGAATATCTCCCGGTACAAGCCGGTTCATCACGACATTAATGCAATTTTTATTCCGGTTCCAGGGTAAATAAAATCAACGGCTTAATAGCACGATCTCATTTTTATTGGGTCGTTTTAACCAATCCTGCAACCTTTGGTAACAATATAGCCGACAGATCCGGGTACTTTCCAGTTTTTTCAGATGCATTTGCGCGGGTTACTTCTCAGCGCTCAGGTAGCAGATCCAGGAAGGATCGGCATCACCCCGGGTTGCGGGTGTGAAATCACCGCTGGCTTCTTCGAGTTCTTCATCCCAACCCTGCCAGTAGACTGTGATCTTCCGAAATCCAGCTTCATCAAGCAGTTCCTGAATTTCGGGAAGCGTCCATAGCCGCCAGGTGTAGGTGAATGCCTTGCGTAGTTTGGAACCGTCAGGGAACTTAAAATGAATATGGCACTGCATGTCAGCGTTAATGGGATTGAACTGCGCCTGGTGCCAGATATAGGTGAAATCTTTTTTCTTGGTTTTTTCCTTGATCTCCTTGGCGGATTCATAGCCGCCATACATATCCAGAAAAAGAATGCCATCGTCGTTCAGCGCATCTCTGACCCGGGTAAAGTAACGACGTAATTGTTGCCGCTCCCGGAAGATCCAATAGCTGAAATTCATGGCGATGATCACGTCCATGGGTTCACAGTTCACCTGCATCACATCGGCGTTTAACAGTGTTAAACGCCGGGCATCGCTGCCGAGAGATTTGCGGTTATGTTCCTCCCCCCAGGCCAGGACCTCGTTGTCCAGGTCGACGCCCAGAGCTGTATTAGATTTACGCCTCTTTACCCATTCACAGGAGGTATTAGCCGTTCCGCAAAAGTCTTCCCGCAGTGTGTGCGCGCGGCGCTGGCGTAGGGCCTTGAACGTATCATCGACAAAGTCAATCTCTGCTTCGACGCATTGCACGGATTCCTGATAAAGCAGGTGTCGATCGGCACGTTCCGCCATAGTGGGAATGTGTGGCGGTTTCTTTGCTGCATCGTTCAACATTGGGATTGAACTCCTGACAATTGTTTGTGAGATAAAATAGTCTGCGGGTGTGTAAAGTCTAATGCATGTTCCCGTATCGCAGGAAGGGTGCAGGAACCGAGCGGTAAAAGCCTTAAGGGGAAAGATATGGCAGAGAAGATAAGCGCGGCGCAAGGTTTCAGGCTGGCCCTGGCCTGTGAACAACCGCTGCAGATCGCCGGCGCGGTGAATGCGTACTGCGCATTATTGGCCGAACACGCGGGATTTCGTGCGCTTTATTTATCCGGTGCGGGGGTTGCCAACGCTTCATTTGCCCTGGCGGATCTTGGCATGACAACACTCAATGATGTTTGTGAAGATATTCGCAGGATAACTGCAGCAAGTGAATTACCGTTATTGGTGGATGCAGATACCGGCTTCGGACCCGCCTTGATGCTGGCACGTACGGTAAGGCAACTGAGTCGTTCCGGGGCCGCTGCCATGCACATTGAGGACCAGGTCCAGGCCAAGCGCTGTGGTCATCGTCCGGGCAAGGCCCTGGTGAACAAAGCGGAGATGGTTGATCGCATCAAAGCGGCGGTTGATGCGCGAGATGACGATTTTATCATCATGGCACGCACAGATGCCGTTGCGGGTGAAGGACTGGAGCGTGCTTTGGAACGTGTCCATGAATATGTCGAGGCGGGGGCGGATATGATTTTTGCCGAGGCATTGAATAGTCTTGAACAATACCGGGAATTTACCTCGACATTGCAGGTTCCGGTGTTGGCGAATATGACGGAATATGGTGTGACACCACTGTATAGCGTTGCTGAGCTTGCTACGACTGGTGTGGCAATGGTCCTTTATCCGATTTCAGCATTTCGTGCGATGAGTAAGGCCGCTGAGAATGTGTATGCAGGCATTCGCCACGACGGGAGTCAAAAAGCCTTGCTGGGCAGCATGCAGACGCGTGCCGATCTCTATGAGCATTTGGGTTATAAAAAGCTTGAGGAGCAGTTAGATAAATTATTTCAAAGTTCTCAGGATACTACTGATAAAGAGCAGTAAGGTGCCCGATGTTTCCCCGCAAGGTAACACCAGCGACGGGTGTGTTGGCAGGCATTACCCATAACACAGCGACTGACAGCACTCTACTGGGAAAAACATAAACTGCCAGAGTGGACAACTGCCGTGCGGTACGCTTGAGTTGAATCTTTTAACGCATCAATAAATGCCGTACTCCACGCCCTGCGCGCTGCAAATATAGCCAGGGTAGCCATAGCGTACTGACTTGCCCGGACCGACTGAGCATATAGTGTCGGCTCGGAAAAAAATGCTGGCCTAAATACTGTAGACGTTGCCTGGTCGTTGCCAGAGTTGCCATGTCCGCCTGCCACATTTGCCATTGCCGCGGTGGATGCCAGGTCTCCGGGGTCAGGGGTTGTGTGACTAATTTTAAAAGTGCGGAACTGCGTTCGGGAAAATAATAAGCTGCCAATCCCAGACCTAGATTTCCGGCTGCGAATAGTTCCTCATTATTCAGTGCGGTGCCGAGTTGACGCTGTTGTCCCTGACTTAAACTGTCGACCAGCAAAAGCAAATCGTAGAGCCAAATGAGTCGTATCTCCCCTGGGTGATGGGTCAGCATGTGGACACAGGCAATGAGTACCGAGTCCAGGGGATCAGGTCCCAGGGCCGCATTTCCCAAGGCCGTCAATGGTTGGGCCCGGCAACGCAACGCGGCCAGCGTCAATGCCGATGGTCCTGCAGCGCAGCGATTCGACAATGCCCAGTGGACGTCGATGTTGTACAGGCAGCCATTTTTGTCCCGTTTAGAAAACAGGCACTGGTGTTGTATCAGCGACTGTTGGTTGCTTGCGATGTGCTTGAAGCCCAGTCGTAACAAGACCCGGCTGAGCGCAGGCAGGTGAGATCTGTCTAGCAGTAGGTCTGAATCGTCCCGGGGGCGAAGGTGGCTGTGGGGATAGTGGCTCAGCGCCAATGCAGCGCCTTTGAATACCAAGGTATTAATGCCCGCTTCGCCAAGTGCTTCCAGTACCTCGCGAAGGCACTCCTGGCGATGCGCATCTAAAACTGATTCTGCAACTGCATGCCGTCGTAGCTGAGACAAAAAATCAGGGTCGAACTTTTGCTTCCACGCGCTTTGCGCGATGCACTGATGACATAAAACGCCCACTCTTTGCTCGAGTGCCTGATGGATCAATGCGTGCTGCATGCTCCGGTCAAAACGCGTTGAATCCCCCTTGGGTACCGGGTTCTGGGAAATAATATCGGCAAGGATTCTATTCAGTGCAGTGGCCGGGCTGGACATGATAAAAATTTTTTCAGGTATTTTTCTTTACCAGGGCATCCAGCCCGGCAAAAGGCTTGAATGTAGCCGATTTGGTTGCTTCCTGGTCGTTGCTGGAATTTTCTGCCTGCAAATGGCGAGCGTGTTCATTGTCGTGGCAGTACAGGCACAATAATTCCCAGTTGCTGCCATCTTCGGGATTGTTATCGTGGTTATGATCGCGGTGATGAACGGTCAGTTCGTGAACATTGGCACGGTTGAATTCACGCGCGCAGCGCCCGCAGATCCACGGATACATTTTCAGCGATTTTTCCCGGTAACCTTGTTCACGCACCGTTCGATTACGAAGGCTGTCGGCGACGATCTTATCGAGTTTGGCATCACTTGAATTGCGTTCTGGCATGGTCATATTCTCATTCAATATAGTGTTGTCAGCAGTTTTCATGCGTCCCGGTATTGACCGGTGCAGCGTCCACACTGAAACCCGAGTATCTGGGTAAATCATCGTGCAGGCTCAGCCAGGGGATCTGTTCGGCCACATGCACGTGTAATTTTGGAATGAAGCACTGCGGTTGATCCAGGGTGCTGATGTATAGATGGGTTTCATCGGCACACCAGTCAGCTTCGTAACACAGCGGGGTACCACAGTCCGGGCAAAAGCTGCGTCGTACACCGGGCGAAGATGGGTAAACCTTGCGCGTGCCACAGGTATAGTGGACGTCGTCGCGCGGGTAACCGACGAAGGTCGTTACTGGCGCCCCGGTGCTGCGACGACAACTCTGGCAATGGCAGTGGGCAACCCACAGGGGTTCACCCCGGGCCTCGAAGCAAATGTTGCCGCACAGGCAATGTCCGGTTTCTATTCGCATCTTGATTTCCTGTACTTCGTCGTGCATGGGGACCTCCAGGACTGAACATATTGCGCCAGTCAACGTATCATACCAGTACCGTGACTATGGATCGTTCACCAAAACGCAGAACCGTTAAATGTACGTACGCCAGCTGCAACTTCTTCGCCTCCTTGAAGACGGTGATTATCATCGCCTCGACAGCCTTTCCCAGGCGGCCGCCTGGGAGGTTGCCGAGGTACTCGAAGCACTCCGGCAATTGCATGCATGTGGGTTGGATATAAAGAGCCGCAACAACAGTGAGTACGCCCTGACAGAAGCGATTGAATGGTTGGATGAGAGCACCATCCGGGCACGATTGCAGCCATCAGCAATGGCCGCCATCGGACGCTTTGAGCTCATTGACACGGTGGATTCAACAAACCGTTGGTTGGCCGACCAGCCTTTTCCTGCCATGGGTGAAGCAGCGGTTTGTCTGGCTGAATCACAAAGCCACGGCCGTGGCCGCCTAGGGCGAGTTTGGCTATCTCCGCCGGTGTCTAATCTCTATTTGTCAGTGAGTTGGGTTTTTGACGGCGGCAGTGCCGTCGTCCAGGGTTTGAGCCTTGCTATTGGTGTGGCCGTGGCTGAGGCGTGTGAGGCGTTGGGTATCGCAGATATTGGCTTGAAGTGGCCCAATGATCTCGTCTGTGCAGGAGGTAAACTGGGCGGTATCCTGATAGAGCTTAAAAATTGCACCGTTGCTCGGCACAACGTGGGACTCGGCGCCATCATAGGAATTGGTATCAACGTTAAACATACACCAGATCTGCCTGATGCTGATAATTTACCGGCCTCTGATCTTTGCACACTCGGATCCGGCCCCATATCGCGAAATATTCTGGCAGCGGAACTCCTGAACCGGATAACGCAAACCCTGAAATCCTATGCGGTCAGTGGCCTGGGGCCGTATCTGGACCGTTGGCAAAAGCGTGATGTGCTGCGTGGTTGTCAGGTCGTCGCGGCTGAGGCCGGTACAAAGACCGCTGCAACAGCGCTCGGAATCGATCACCAGGGTGCGTATAGACTACGCACAGCCGAGGGGGTGATCACTACACTCATGGCCGGTACATTGCGCCTGGACAATCGCCCATGAATTTACGCCCATGAATTTAGTGGTGGATCTTGGCAACAGCAGGACAAAATGGGCGTGTTACGAAAACCGCCAGCTGATTCGGCAGGGCGTTTGCGGTAGTGTTTCTGGCGAGTTTAACGCTGTTTTAAAGCGATCATGGGGGGCACTGCCTGCCCCAGACCAGATCGTCTATTGTGCCGTGACAACTCAGGCACTTGCAGCTCAACTTGAACGCATTGCCTTGGCTTTATGGCGCTTGCGGCCGCGTCGACTGCAGGTGTACAAGCAGGCATTGGGGTTAACGTGCAACTACCAAGAACCTACCCAGTTGGGGGCGGATCGCTGGGCGGCAATGGTCGGCGCGTACGCCCGGGTTAGTGCGCCACTGTGCGTGATCGATTGTGGAACGGCAGTAACGGTTGATGCAGTCTCCGGCAATGGCCAACATCAGGGTGGACTTATTATTCCCGGCTGCGGACTTATGCACCAGGTACTGGGGGACTACACCAGTCGCATTGGCAAAGTGACTAAAGGTCAACATTCACTGTCAACCGTGGATACCCAGGGGGCCGTAAGTACCGGCACACATCTGGCGGTGTGTGCGTTTATCGATCGGGCTGTGCAGGCATACCAGAAGTCCATGCAGTGCAAATTGCAGGTTTTACTGACCGGTGGTGATGCGCCTGAACTGTTGCCGCAGCTGCAATCTACCCCGGAATTGGTTCCAGACCTGGTTTTATGCGGCCTTTTAGAATTTGCGGAGAGCGATGAATGAGATGGATTGTCTATTTTTTGCTGTTGGCCAATCTGGGACTGTTTATCTGGAAGATCAGAGATCATCAGCAGGTACCCGTCGTTACCACGCCTCGATTGTCCCAGGGCAACCAAGTCAACAGACTGCCATTACTGGCGGAAATGTCCGCAGGTGCATTGCGGGCAAGAGAACCGGAAGCCACGCCGCAGCTCGAAACTGACGCGGTAGCCGCAGTCGCAAACGGGGAGACTGACAGTCAAAGTGGCGGTGCAGTAAAACCACTGACCTGGCGCTGCTATAGCATTGGGCCTTTGCGCAATGAGGCAGATACACAATCGGCACAGGGCTGGCTGGAGGAACGCCGGGCGGTTTTGAATGTCCGCGAGGATGAACGCCGGGAAACAGCCCGCTACTGGGTGTATTTTCCCCCCTTGGGTTCCAGGCAAGCAGCAGTGCAACGGGTGGAAAATCTCCGTGCCGCGGGTGTTGGCGATCTGATTATTATTCCACGCGGCGATATGAGCAACGCCATATCACTCGGAGTTTACACCCGTAAAACATCCGTCGAACGGCGCCTGGCACAATTAAAATCTACCGGCTATCAGCCTTTGGTCGTACCGCGTTATCGCACCGTCAAGGCAACCTGGGTGGATGTGCTGGAGACTGGCGAACAGGTTGAATTGAAGGCGTTTACTGCGGCGTTTCCCAACCTTGGCGCTGCCAGGCGTCACTGCAGCAGCACACAAATTGCACAGGCGCCCAAGTCCACCTACAATCCACAGCGCTTGCCAAGCCGGTATTCATTTTCCGGCCAGGGGGACGCTCCCGCAGATGATGCCAAGGACACGCTAGGCAACTCAGACCTACGGGATATACAATAGTTCGTCAACATAACGCCGGCTTAGCTCAGATGGTAGAGCAGTTGCCTTGTAAGCATCAGGTCGGGGGTTCGACTCCTCCAGCCGGCACCATTTTAAATTTTGCCCCTGCAGCGGTAAATTCTAATGGACTATGTACAGACTGGAGTAGGCCTGAATCTGGACTGTAAGGCAATGTCGTTTCAATCTGAAAAAATATATATAAATATAGTATTTAGGCAAATTACGCATCTGCTTCAAATTAGCCAGCCGTAACCCTGTGGATGCACACCTTGTGTGAAATGTTAAGGCAATTGATGGAAGCTTGAATGGATCATAATGACGCGCACCGTTCGCATCGTATCGGCTGGTTACGGGCAGCAGTTCTGGGCGCCAATGACGGCATCGTTTCCACGGCGAGTCTGATCGTCGGTGTGGCTGCAGCACAAACGACACACGCTGAGATTGTTCTTGCTGGAGTCGCTGGCCTGGTTGCCGGTGCCACCTCCATGGCTGCTGGCGAATATGTATCCGTCAGCTCCCAGGCAGATACGGAAAAAGCCGATCTGGAACTTGAGAAGCTGCACTTGGAAGCTGATCGGGATTTCGAGCTAAGAGAGCTTGCGGAAATATACGTGAGCAGGGGCCTCGACCCTGATCTGGCAATGGAAGTTGCTAACCAGTTGATGAATCATGATGCCCTCGGGGCCCATGCAAGGGACGAATTGGGTATCCATGAGTTGGTCCGGGCCCGGCCCATTCAGGCGGCACTGTCCTCTGGAGGATCCTTCACTATTGGCGCGGCTCTGCCATTATTAGCAGCTTTGACAGTGCCACTGAATTTCGTTATTCCAACAGTCGCGGGATTATCGTTGCTCTTTCTGGCAGGATTGGGCTGCCTGGCCGCAAGTGCCGGTGGGGCATCTTTAACAGTGGGTGCGCTTAGAGTTACTTTCTGGGGTGCGTTGGCCATGGGGCTAACCGCTGCCGTAGGGAGAATTTTTGGTGTTGTGGCCTAAAATATGCGCTTGCAGCCGGTTGGTGGTAAATTTCGGTACAATCACAACAGAGCGTTACTCCACACCGACATGGAGTAGCTTGCAGGGACCCGGGTAGATGAGTAGATATACTTGGATTGTTACTCGTGATGCTGTCCTGGGAGACAGTAGCGATGCTGTCGGGAAAATTGGCCCAAGAGGGGAGTCGGAGCATGAACGCTTCGACAAAGTCATCACTCTTGGCGATCATTTCAGATTGCTGAACGAACAAGGTGAAATTCAATTTACCGGTTATATACTCGGCGACTTCCAAGGACGGGAGCCCTTGATCGACTATGGTTTCGACAATGGCTGTACTGACATTGAGTTTGAGCGCAACGGTGAGTGGATTGCCATGTAGGCCGGTAACTTGCTGCTGACGTGCGAAGCTGTTTTACTCCGGGGCGCCTGGTATTGGGCGGGCGGTTAGGTGAATGGCAACAGCCTTGAGCGTTTTGTAATTGCCACGACGGCAAGGTGTTCAGCATTTACTCGACCGTAACCGATGGGATTTAACAGGAATGTTTTGCACATGCTGAAAGTGATGTATTTAAGAAGGCTGGCTTTTATCCTGGCTTGTATTGTGGCGGTGCCGATATCTGCACAGCAAGCAAATACCGAGTCCATCAGGCAACTGGCCCGCGATGGAAAATTTGCCGCCGCACTGGTGCAAATTGATCAAGAGTTACAGAAAAACCCCGGGGATCGCCAAATTCGATTTCTCAAGGGGGTCGTGCTGGCGGAAAATAAACAAACGACCGAAGCGATTGAGGTCTTTCGTAAACTGACTGTGGATTTTCCACAGTTACCGGAACCGTACAATAACCTGGCGGTATTGTACGCCGGTCAGGGTGACTACGATCTGGCCCGTGATGCCTTGCTTCAGGCCATAAATACCCACCCCAGTTATGCAACTGCGCACGAAAATTTGGGCGATATATACGCCAAAATGGCGGGCGTGGCCTACGACAAGGCGTTAAGTATTGACACCAGCAACGCGACGGCGAAGCACAAATTAGCATTGATCGATGAATTGTTTGGTTCTGCAGTGACTGTGACGAGGCCAAAAACGGCCGTTGTTGAGGTAACACCGGAGCCTGCTACCAGCGTTCCTCTGGTCGAATCTGCGCCTGTCGTTAAAGCCATGCCGGTAGTCGCGGCATTGTCGGCGGCGGATACTGCGGCAATCGCGGCTGCTGTTAATGCATGGGCCAGAGATTGGGCTGCACAGGATGTTAACGCCTACCTGAGTCATTATGCTCCCCATTTCAAGCCTGCTGGTGGCCTGAGTTACAAACGCTGGCAAAAACAACGTCGTGACCGGTTATTGCGGCCGAAATTCATTCGTGTCGAGATATCAACGCCAGTTATCCAGCCAAGGTCAAAAGACATAGCTCGGGCCCAATTTGTACAACGCTATGAATCGAATACGTACAAAGGCACAGCGCGTAAGCGGTTGAGCCTGGAG
>CAZAWX010000021.1:0-2201 GCA_964488985.1 uncultured Ectothiorhodospiraceae bacterium | reverse complement strand
AGCGGAAAATTCCCTGCGACGCCTGTTAACGCAGCAGCCCAAGTATCGGTTGGCACGTTTAGTCTACGCCGATGTGCTGATGGCCCGCAGTGGCAGGTTGGTTGATTTCGGTTCCGGTGTTGTGGGCAAACGTGTCAAGTCACTACGTGATGAGGCACAGTCACGAGTGGCTAATGCGCAACGACTACAAATTACGGCCGCAAAGCGGCCTGCTTTTTTGCTGCGCATGGCGCCTTCACAATTACGTGTACTGGTTGTGGATGTCAGCGCCGCACGGCTTTATGTTTATCGTAACGATCATGGTCGTGCCCAACTGGAGCAAAGTTTGTACGTGTCGTCGGGTAAAAATGGTGGCCTGAAACGACTGGAGGGCGATCAACGTACTCCGGTTGGCGTCTATTTTCTGACCGGAACAATCGCGGCCAATACGCTTGACGATTTTTATGGTCCAGGGGCATTACCCGTGAACTATCCAAACGAATGGGATCTACGCCAGGGACGTACAGGCTATGGAATTTGGATCCATGGTGTTCCGAACGATACGTTTGCCAGGGCCCCCAAGGCCAGCGACGGTTGCATGGCGTTGTCCAATGACAACCTGAAGTCTTTGCTGCGGTTGCCGCAACTGAAAAATACCCCAGTCATTATTGCCAATAAAATTGAATGGCAGGATCAGCATACACTTGAACAACGCCGCACTCGGTTTGATAAACAGTTACAGCACTGGCGCGAGGATTGGGAAAGCCGGGATGTGGTCAGCTATGCGCGCCATTATTCGAAACATTTCAAGGCTGCGGGAAAAGATTATCAACGTTGGATAGCCCACAAGATCAAGGTGAACAGGGGCAAAAAATACATTCGTGTGGCAATGCGCGATGTGAGTGTTTTCGACTACCCGGGTGAACCGGATCTGAGGGTCGTAAGTTTCAGTCAGAAGTATCAAAGTAATACGTATTCCAGTCAGAGTCGTAAACGCCAGTACTGGAGGCGCGAGGTGGATGGGGTTTGGCGTATTATCTTTGAGGGTCCGGTTGTGCTGCGGCCCGAACATCTGCGTGGCATTCCCTATTCGGCCCGATCGCGGATTTCTCTCCTTGATTGATGGCTCGAGTCATAATATCGCTGTCAGTGTTTGATCAGCGCAACTGGTAATCCATAACCAGGCCAAGGAAAATCACCGCACCAACCCAGTTGTTATTTAAAAAGGCTTTGAAGCAGGCCCGACGGCTCCGGTCCCGAATCAGATAATGTTGCCAACCGAACAGCGCCAGGGCGATGAGCACAGCGACATGATAGCTGATGCCCAAATTCGCCTGTTCACCGACCAGCACCAGAACCACGATGACCATGAACTGCAGGAGTGCGACGAAAAGGCGATCCAAATCGCCGAACAGGATGGCCGTGGACTTTACCCCTACGCGCAGATCATCATCGCGATCAACCATGGCATAAATCGTGTCATAGGCCACCGCCCAGATGACGTTGCCGACGAGTAGAAGCCAGGCAAGCCTGGGCAGTTCATTGCTGATGGCTGCAAATGCCATCAATATACTGCAACTGAATGCCAGTCCGAGATGGACTTGCGGCAGGTAGGTAAAGCGTTTCATATAAGGATAAGTGGCGGCGAGAATAGCCCCGGCTATGGCTACCCAAAGACTTAATGTGTTTAACAACAAGACGAGGCCCAGCGCCACAAGCAGCAATGCGGCAAATAACACCAGCGCCTCCCGCGGTGAAATGCGCCCTGCGGCCAGAGGTCGATTCCGGGTTCGTTCGACATGCGGATCAAACTCTTTATCCGCAAAATCGTTGATCACACAACCTGCGGAACGCATGACAAAAACACCACAGACAAACACCAGAACTATAAAAAGGTCCGGTGTGCCTGTTGCGGCTAACCAAAGTGCCCACAGTGTTGGCCAGAGCAGCAGCAACGCCCCAATCGGTTTATCCAGGCGCATCAGCAGTGCGTATTCTCTGGCTCTTGACACCTGCGATAAAGACTTCATTGTACCTTCGGCCTCAGCTTATTTGGTACGTTAAAATACCACCATTACGACCGTGCGGTCATTTCCTGCGCTGTTTAGAATCCCCGATAGGGGATCCGTAAGCCCCCTCGCCTTTAGGCGAAGGATGCTCAGTTATTTGTGTGTGATATTCTAAATGAATGGAAAATTACAAACGAGGTAGTCACAGCGTTT
>CAZAWX010000020.1:0-26993 GCA_964488985.1 uncultured Ectothiorhodospiraceae bacterium | reverse complement strand
TGCACAATGAATTAGTTTATGAAGTCAAACTCGGCGATGAGTTTTTGATGTCGTCTCTGGTGACCGCCGGTGAAATCGCCCTAGCTGATCTTGCCATAGCGGATCTTGCTATAGCTGATTTCGACGGAGAATCCCTTGACATCGTGGTCGGCGGGTTGGGCCTGGGTTATACCGCTCGTGCTGCTCTCGCCTACAGCAACGTCGACTCGATGCTGATCATTGAGGCCCTGGCGCCGGTCATCGACTGGCATCGACGTGGACTGGTGCCTCTTGGCAAAGAGATCACCGCGGATCGACGCTGCCGGGTTCTGGCCGGTGACTTTTTTGCCCTGGCAAGCTCAGCTGACGGTTTCGACCACGCCGAACCCGGTAGAAAATTCAATGCCATCCTGCTGGATATCGACCATTCACCGCGCCATCATCTGAACGATGGTAACGCCAGCTTCTATCGCCGTGAGGGTTTACAGCAGCTGCGCTCGCAGTTACAACCCGGCGGAGTGTTTGCAGTGTGGTCAAACGATCCCCCCGAGTCCGGCTTTATTACTGAGCTCAATGCAGTATTCGCATCAGCACGCGCGGAAGTGGTGGAGTTCCCGAACCCTTATACTGGATTGAGTATTAGCCATACCATTTATCTTGCAAAACGCACCTGAACAGGAATTCGCAGAGCGGGGACAGAGAACTTGGAGTTTCGGTGCGGAAATACTGGAGCGAACAAGAATTGTGCACAGCTTTTTAATCACCAGCCTTACAATGGATATCGGTAATCATTGCGAAATTACCCTGTGGTTATCATTATCGTAGGCGATCCGCGAACTCAGTAGAGAAAAATTCATCAGCCTGGCCAATTCTTCAAAAAACTTTTAAATCATGTGAGAAATATCACATGCGATTAGATTCGATTCCCACATCATTGCTGTCACGAATTTTAAAGACTCCGATATAGGTCGAGTTTGTGGATATCTTCTCGACCTCGGCAATGGCTTGAACGCAAACTGGGCAAACTAACAGGAGCGTTGTATGAACACAGATATTACGCATCTGGGCTTGTATGAAACCGACCCACAAGATTGGTCACTTATCAGATTGCAGTGTTGGATCAAAGAGGCTGAAGAAATTTTAAAATCAGTCCAGTCCAGCCGTGACCATGAACTGCACGGACTCAGTGAACTCATTGCGTGTGAACGACGTGCGCCAACTTGCCCATATGGTGAGCCAGATAAAAGGTGAATAACCACCACAATCACTGACAGTAATTGTGAGATTTACCACAGGGGATTTCTGTCCTGATCCTCGATAATCAGTGCCCATAAAGGTCAACACCGTTAGCGAGGGCTCACCATGGGAAAATTACAACGTGATAAATTGAACTTATATGAACGGGCCAACCTACCTGTTATCACTGGCAAAGATGTCCTTGTTGCCTGGATCATTGCACTGATCGTTCTTTCAAGTTTCGCCTTATCCGCATAATGGCGGTAATCAGCAGGTGTTGTGATCCGTTATTCGCCTTGCTGTAATTTATTCGTCGCTTCCAAAATCCGGATCTGTGTCAGGTGTATCCCTGAGATGGGAGTGAAATTGGTGATTGAATGCCATGCGTTGGCGGAACGCCGCACGTTGGCGAAAGGCGGCCCGTTGGCGAAAGGCAGCACGTTGACGAAAAGCCGCCCGTTGGCGGAACGCCGCACGCTGGCGAAATGCAACGCGTTCAGAAGGATCACCCAGGGAGGCCACACTCACGTTTAAATCACTGCGTGCCTCGAAAGGCGCCAAAAGTAATTCCGACACCTCGGTCTCATCCAACACTTCATAAGTATCGAGATCACCTGGAATGAGGTAGGTATTACCCTGTGCACTGCGGATGAGCGTACCGCCCTCCCCCACAGTGCCAATGCTTGCAGGGTTACCATAGTCATCATCTGTAGCTGCTGAAGTGGACAACAGATCTTGCGCGGTTCCACCCTCGATGCTACAGCGTAAGGTCGGATAATCCATTACCCACATCGAATAACTGCCATCAGGAAATATGCTGCCGCCATCCGTGCATGCACTGCCGCTGCCTATCACAAGAAACATCGCAGGTTGTGCAAGGACGGTGATCGAACTTTGATGGCGGAATCCGTAAATGGTCGCCAGCACAGGTTTGGCAAATTTCGTGTAGCTGTCCTGGTATTTATTTTTCCAGATTTTGAGGCGCCGAGGGCCCTCGGGCTGCGGTGGAATTTTATGCATTGCCATCATTGTTGACACATGGCTTTGCAATCGCTCGCCAATTTCGGTTAGCTCAATATTGAATCCTGTATACAGTTCCCCATATACAAGCAAATCATACGGACTCTCGATCAGTGTGCTAAGGTTGTCGGTTTTAAATTTTTTCGGCTGCGTGTCGGTCATAATCTTCCCGCCTTCATCGAAGTATTGTTAAATTTAAGGCCGCTGGCCACAAAGCTGCTGATATCAGGGCTCGAAGCAACGCCAACGAAAACATTCCCGAATAATTTCCTGGTATTTCATTCCACTCAATTCCCGATCGACGTTCATGAAACTTACCGCAGCTGACCACAGGGTGAGCCGATCTACATTCAGTCGTTTCCAACTTTTCACCAGTCGAATGCCCATAAAATCCCGGGCCATATTCAAGGCATCCTGGAAAATATCAGGATTTATTTCATAGGCAGAATCAAAACCGGCCTTAACTTTAGCCAGGACTTCGCAATCAGTCAGGTTGGAACGTGCCAGATTGTCAAGTTCCCGGCTAATTGCACCCTTATCCACCAAATATTCCTGAAAGACTTCAACCAGAATATCGAAAATGGCAGCAGTAAAAGGCTGTCCGAGTTTGTGAATTTGTTCCTGTGACAAATAGCGCGCAGGTGTCCAGGAAAATTCGACTTCATTCATTTTCAGGCTGTGACAGGCCGTTCTAATCTGCTCGGTTTCCGACAACTCCGCCAAGCGGTTGAGTTCATTTGGCATGTACAAATTTCCATGCGTAGCATTGAGCAGGTGGTTCACAAAACTGTTGAAATGAAGCAAGGACACAAGCGCGATAATGTCCGATGCGGCCTCCTGAAAGCCTGCGTACTGTGTCACATCTGCATTAACAGGCACACCCACTTCGGAGGCAAGAAGAATGTGCCCCATTTCATGGGCCAAGACGTCAAAGTTTAAAGCAAAAGGCCGTTTATCTTTGGCCTCAGTCAGGCCAAAACCCAACTCAATAAACCCATATCCAGCCTGGCCATTTTCCCAGTTTATCGAGGGGATCACCTCCAGGCGACGGTAGTCATCGGCAAAAAACCAACGCACACGCTCGCCGGAGTAGCCTTCCCAGATATCGAGGACGCGACGTAAAGTCGCATAAGCATGCGCCGCCTTGAACTCATCGGTATCGGTATCGGCATCGTTCAGATAGTCAAAGTGCCCATCCGCATCCGGTTCTGCCGTAGCGCGTAGTGCCCCCCGGTAGGGTGGCAAATAATTATCGTCGTATAATTTTTTGTCTTTGCTGGCATCGACTATCTTGATCCGATCATCACTTGGACCCGCCTGAACGGTACCGGCCAGTGGGCTCAGAACAACAATTTCCGCATGCTCGAACCCCTTCAGGTGCCGAGGCTGGCAATACATTCGAAAACGGGTTCCGCAGGCAGTGGTGGCCTTGTTCATAATGGTGCTCCGTTGACCTGTTCCACACTCTGCTCACGGACATAGAGCAATTCATGTAACAGTAGTCTGCATAGTTCAGACGCGTTCTTCATGCCTAACCGTTCAGCATGGGCATCAAGATCCAGCGGCACACTCCTTGCGCAGACATCCTCGAAATACCATTCGAGAACATCAGCCGGTTGTAACATGGCATCTGCAAAATCGGGCAATCTGCCATAGTCCCTGCTCAGCACACTATGCTTGTTGGCGGCGCGCTTGGCAAGTTGGTCGTAACAATCCGTTTCGCGCAGATAGGCAAGTAACCTGTTGGAACTTTCAGTTGCGGGTACCGGGCCTTGTAATGTGTGCCCTATGGTACTGAGCGCTTGAGCGTAGTGGCCCGAGTTCAGGCGAAGTTCATCGATTACGCGATTGGCCGGGGACAACATGTCGCGCACGATCGATGCCTGCGGATCAGCATCAACACTGGCAATCAGATCCTCCCAGGCACTGGTGTGCTGAAATTGATAGTCGACCTGTCGGGGGGCACTTTTCACGCAATCCATGCACTTCAGCATCTCAATGGCATCTGCGCATTTTTGGTCGATACTATGATCTACCAGCCAATCGCGGCACCTGTCAAGAATTTCGCCGTCAATACGGCCAGCGCATTTTTCAATCAATGCCGCATAACTTCGCTGCCAATAAAACAGTCCACTGGCGGCCTCGATCATAAGGTTGTGGACCTTATGATTTATCACTTGCTGCTCCTGTGCCAGGCGAAGTGTTGCGCGAATATTTACCAGCGGTACCGTTTGCGCCCGATAACACATCTCCTCGGGGCCATGCAGCACCGCAACTTCATCATCATCGGTGAGCATCCCGTCGCGGAAATGCGCAAAGATTTCACCTATTCCGTGCATACCAAACGTATGAAGTTCTGCCGCGCGTAGTGCCCCCATACTGGCGCTGCCAAAAACATGCACACCCTGGGACATTGCCCACAATATCTCCTTGTGCCACACCGATGGAACTCCCTGAAAGTACCCATCCACAATGCCAATGATCTGGGCACCATCACGTACGGCAAGATAAACATCCCCCTGCGCCGCCGGTGGCAGGTAAGTGGCGCGCAGATAATGCCGGGCAGTGTCTACACAGATCGTAGGACCAAGAAATACGATGCATTTCATGGTGAACCTTCTGCGCGGCCTGCATACCGGTTACGCGCCCGCAAGCCGGGAACAAAATCTGAAAAATATTCGTCGGGACCCTCCAATCCAGGGACAGTGACTCGCACCACAGGGATCCCGAATCGGGACTGAGTGAGATCCACGACGATTATCTGTTCCAGGCCAACCGCTGCAAGGCGATCAGCCGCATGTTGAATGTCCTCTTGAAGCGTCTCAGTGGGCCATGACTCCGTAGCCGAAAAACATCGATATTCGGGCTCATCTGTATGTCCAGTGCGTAGTGCAAGGTGTTCTTGATCTGCACTTTCATAATCGTCCCAGGACATATCATCCCGGGCACCGGAAATGAACGTGGTGCGTGCCTGCGCTGCTTCGGTCAAAGCCCGAAGCAAGGCAATTTGTCGGCTGCAATAACACCCGCTGCCAAATGCGGCACTGGCCCAAACTGCGCCTTTTGAAGCTGATGTTTCGCGCAGTTCTGCCACAAACACCGGCACGCGAATATCTGTACTCGCATCCCAGATACGCACCTCTAATCCAGCCTTGACACAACGCTGAATCTGCGTGACACACAACGCATCATCGACACTGTCCAGGTCAATTTCCGTTTCCTGTCTGCCACGTTGATCGAGAAAATTCCACAACGTCGTCGCATCGCGTTCAATGACTTCATACAACCCCTGGCTGATCGCCTCAAGCAGGTGATTGCCCGATGCCAGACCATTGGTGCTGAGTCGAAAACAGCCACTTGCGGGTGGCGCGCAGCTGGAATAATCCGTATGTACCACTTCATACGGGACCCACACTGCACGACGTTGAACCAAATCATAGCCTTCGATCCAATGCATCGGGCGATGGTGGTGGAAATACCCCCCCGCTGACAAAGGCAAACTGTTGCAATCCAATACAGCGTGCCGGTCAAGCATCTGTTTGTAGCTGGCAAACTTTAGCGGATCGAGGATCGTCTCCCCATGGTACGTCTCAATAGCCTCCATCAGTCCCGAGACTCTGGCGGCATCCAGTTCCACACCTTTGCCCTGGAAGACCGCAAGAGATCGGGAATTCGGTCTACAGACCATGACCACCGGAATACCGATTTTATCGAGGCCAGTGACGTTTGCTACACGCGTAATTCCCATGGGGGACAGTGAACTCGCTAGCCGAGCCAGCGTCCTGGCCGGGGTTGCAACTCGACCAGCACCGTGTTTAAAAGTTTTCACCAACGCTTCCCCATCAAGGAGATTAATCGGCTTCATGTGTGGTTCTCGTCCAACGTCACCATGAACCTGGCAGCGTCTATCACTGGCTGGAGGTTGCGCCCTTCGTATATATTATTATAGCTTCCATCCAGAGTGTCCCGAGCCGCACTCAAATCACCCTCCCTGTACTGCAGACCAGCCAGTTCCAGTGCAGACTGAAGCTCTAACCAGAGGGCTTGTTGTGAGTGGGCAATGGTGATGGATTCGCGTAAAACAGTCATGGCCTCGACAATATTATTGCCATCATATTGCACCAGTAACTGTGACTGACGGCGCTTCGTGGCCGCCAGCCAAAATGCCGCTTCATTGCGCACTGCATGCTGCAATGCTTCACTGATCGCGTTTAGTCCGTCTTCGGGTTTGCCCGCCAAAGCATAGACTTCGGCAAGCATTTCCAGAAAAAACGAGAAGTCCTCAGACATTCCCGTTTCGCGTTGCGCAAGGACACTGGCACGTAATTCAGTCAGGCCCGTATCGATATCCCCATGCCTTGCGATCGCCCAACCACGAAAGGCCCGAGCGCGAATCTCATAATCTGCAAATTCATGCCGGTTGCTGCATGCAGTCATGGCGTGGGCATGTTCCAGAACCCGGTCCGGGCGCTCACACATACGTTCGAAGGTAGCCGCAAAATCGAGTGCATGTGCCAGACTCCCCGGGTGACCCATCTTGTTCGCCAGTCCCAGCGCCTTGCCGATACGCGTTGCGCCCTGATCGGGGCAACCACGCAGACACAACGCAACAGCACCAATTCCGTGCGCGCATACCTGAGGATCATGGCCGCCATAAACCGAGGCGTGGTCGCAGTGGGCTTCACTATCATAGAGTGAATCACCAACAGCAATAGCCTCCAGGCAGGCTTTGAATTTACCCAGGTTGAACAATGTCGCCCAACCGGAATGCTGCGCCTGCAGGCTCAGATCTGTGCGCTTTTGTGACTCACCGAGCGCCCGCATCTGATCCACCAAATCCATCGCCACCTGCAAACTTTCGCAAGTACGCCATAGCCCCCAGAGGGTGGCGAATTGATCCTCGGCGGCTGCAATCTCGGAACTGCTCCCCAAATCAACGCAAAGTGCGTGACATCTTTGATACAGTTTTGTGACTGAAGAAGAACCGGGGCCATGATTGTTGATCAACACCGCCCCCATACTGGTCAACACGGTCAGTTCACGGCGCATATTCGCGGCCGTGGCAGGCAACATATGCAATAGCTCAATCGCACGGTTGTAAAGACGTTCCGCTTCGATATTTGCAAAGCCTTTTGCTGCCTTGCCAGCAGCCAGTTGCCAGTAGTAGATCGCCTTGTCGAGTTCCTGGGCTTCGGTTAGATGGTAGGCCAGAATTTCCGGGTTGGCCTGCCAATAACTTTTAAATTCATGCTCCAAGGCGTTGGCAATATAACCATGTATCTGCTGGCGCTTGTTTCTCAGTAACGATTGGTACGCCGCATCGCGCAGCAAACCATGCCTGAAGGTATAAATCGAATCCGGCGGCAGATCGCGCCGATTAATTACCGCCTTGGCTTGAATCGAATCGAGCGAGGCATTCAGTTCCTGGGTGCTTATGCGCACGACTGCCGAGAGCAGTTGGTAATGAAACGTACGGCCAATCGCGGCACCGGCCTGTGCCACAATTTTCGCCGCATCAAGACGGTCTAAACGCGACATTAATGAGCTTTGCAGCGTATCGGGAATGACCAAATCTTCACTGGCGTTCCCTGCGGGCAAACCACCGCTATCAGCCAAGGACAATGATCGAATCAATTCTTCAACGAACAAGGGGACGCCATCGGTTTTATCCATGATCGCGGCTTTCAGACGTAATGGGATCTTCGCCTGTTCCAGCAACAGTTCGACCAACTCCGTACTGTACTTCGCATCGAGGCGGCGAAGCTGCATATAGGACACCTGTGGCTGATTTTCCCAAAACCGGCTACGTTCGGTGCGGTGAGTACAGAGCAAAAATAATGGCGCGCTTATAAGTTGCGAGACAATACGATCTAACAGTTCGATTGAGGATGGGTCAGCCCACTGAATATCTTCGAACAACACCAGCACGGGTCCCTTGTCCGTCAGTGCAATTAACTGTTTTGTCAACACACCAATCGTGCGCTCTTTGAGTTGACTCGGCCCCAGATTCAATTCGCTATAGCGGCCACTGGCAGTGATGGAAAGCAATCTGCCCAGCAACGCGCGATTTTCATCGGTGTCCTGGTTAAATTGCTGTAAAAAAAGCCGGATTTTCTGAAATTTAAGATCGGCAGACTCCGAACGCTCGATGCCTGCCGCATGCTCGATCTGCTCGATAAAGGGATGGAAGGCTGAATCGCTGTACAGTGGTGAACACTGATAGCGAATTCGCAGCGATGCTTCGGCCGCAAACCGTTCATAGGCCGTTCTGGCCAAACGCGTCTTACCTATACCGGCCTCACCTGATATCATCAGAACCTGGCCTGCACGAGCACGCACACGCGCCCATAACTGCAGCAGTTGCTGAACTTCTCCGGTTCGCCCGACCAGCGGGCTCAAGCGCGTATCCAACCCGACTTCAAAATTACCCTGCTGATCCCGCGCAGCGATGATTTGCCAGACGCGTATCGGCTCAGGGCTGCCTTTTACCGCTTTGGGTCCCAGGTCGATTGTTTCAAAAAAATTTCCAGCGATGCGCTGCGTTCCAGGCTCAATAATGACACCATTCGCAGGTGCCAGTCCCTGCATACGGGCAGCGAGGTTTGGGGTTTCACCCACAACGGCACGTTCTTTGGCAGTGCCTTTGCCAATCAAATCGCCAACCACGACCAGGCCCGAGGCGAGACCGACCCTGACCTCCAGCCTCACCCCCTTGCGTACCCCTATGTCCGCGTCTAACACCCGCACTGCCTCGACAATTTCCAGGCCGGCACGAACCGCTCGTTCAGCGTCATCTTCATGGGCCCTTGGATAGCCGAAATAGGCCATGATTCCGTCGCCCATGTAGCGGGCAATATAGCCTCCGAAGTTTTCAATAACCTTTGCACAGCTGATCTGATAACCGCGAATAATGTCCCGCAGATCCTCAGCATCAATGTTCAGCGACATCTCTGTGGAACCGACCAGATCAGTGAACATGATGGTCAGGGGACGCCGCTCGGCCTCGTCGCTATCGGCATCACTCGGTTGCGATTCCGGTTGCGATTCCGGTTGCGATTCCGGTTGCGATTCCGGTTGCGATTCCGGTTGCGCACTGTCATTTTGAGCACTCCCATGGCCATGCACCTGCGAAGTATTCACCGCAGCGGGATTTGCGCTCAGCAAACCGGCGCCACAGCCTCCGCAAAACTTGTCACCGGCTTCATTGGTGAATTTACAAACGCTGCAAATGACAGGCAAAGCAGCTCCGCACTGTGCACAAAAGGCACGACCGTCGCGATTAATCTGTTCACAGAGGGGACAATTTGTCACTTACCGTACCTCACTCTTTGGCGCCGGTGCGGTCGGCGGCCATTGTTGGCCTGTCCACTTTAGAAAACGAACACGTCCCCGTCTACCCTATCACAGAGATTTAATTTGGCATCGTAAGATGATCTGGTGACGTAATATCAGGACGTCAGAACAGGATCAACCACAGCCATCGCGATGCGACTTGTACATTTTTGCAGTTGCGTTGAATATTATCAGTGTCACTTCAACCATAAGATAACCCAGCCAATGACAAATCTGACCATAAACAATCGCCCCCACCTCGATTCATCGCCACAAGCCGCTGCCCAGGCACGGGCACTGTATCGTAACAACGACTACGTACAACCGACCTCCAGTATCGCACCGGGTTGCGTACAAACTAATCTTGCCATACTGCCGCGCGATTTGGCCTTTGATTTCCTGCTTTTCTGTCAACGAAACCCAAAACCCTGCCCACTCATTGAGGTCCTGGAAGCCGGTAAGGTTGAGCCTGCAATCAGCGCTCCCGGTGCGGATATACGCACTGATCTGCCGAAATATCGTATTTTTCGTGATGGCGAATTAATCGCAGAGCCTCTCGATCTGAAGTCTGTATGGCGCGACGATCTGGTCAGTTTTTTGCTTGGCTGCAGTTTCTCTTTTGAGCATGCACTGATCGCCAACGGCATCGCCCTGCCACACTATGGCAGCGCTAAAAATGTCGCTATGTACCGCACGAATATTGACACAATCCCCGCCGGGGTGTTCAGTGGACCCATGGTGGTTTCTATGCGCTGGGTGCCCAGGAGCCGTATTGTACGCGCCATTCAGACCACCTCGCGATTCCCCAATACCCATGGCGCACCCATTCATGTCGGTGACCCATGCGCAATAGGCATCGATGATTTGACAACACCTGACTTCGGTGACTACTGGGATCCTGCAAACGCCAGCGATGTCCCGGTATTCTGGGCTTGTGGCGTTACACCGCAGTCGGTGGCAATGGCATCAAAACCCACCCTCATGCTGACCCACGCGCCAGGGCATATGTTCCTGACGGATTTAGTTGATGAGGACCTTGCGGTTCTATGACTCAGAGCAGCAAATCCATCGTATACAGAAAAACATGTTAGGCTGTAATGCGCGGATACAAGTGAAATCAATTGAATAGAGTTCACTCACTGACAATTCGAGAACCTGCCGCCCTGCCCGGCGGTATTCAACAAGAACCACAAAACCAAATATTGGAGGACGGTATGTTTTGCAAAAAAATAACACTCACAGCCACCCTTGCCGGGGTACTGCTATTGTCAGCCCAGGCCGTGACAGCAGGCGGAATTGATACAAAAAAATTCGAAGTTGTCGGTACCTGGGGATTTCTTGAAAACTGGAAGGTTTACGAAAGTAAATTCTGGAATAAAACCCTGCCTGAAGCATCAGGCGGTAAACTGACCGCCAATGCCAAACCGTATACTGAACTGGGTCTCAAAGGTTACGAAGTGATGCAGGGGCTTAAAAAGGGTGCCTACGATGTCGTTCATGCCCTGACCTCCTATAGCGCCCAGGCAAGTCCTGCCCTGGAAGGCATTGATATGGCCGGGGTGGTCCAGGATTTTGATACCTACCGCAAAGCCATCAATGCCTATAGGCCGATCATTGCACGGGAACTTGCTGATAAATACAACGCCAAGCTGCTGAACCTGTATACCTTCCCGAGCCAGCAACTGTGGTGTAATTTCAAAGGCAAAAAAGGCCAGCAGGTCACGCTCAAGGATCTGGCCGGTAAAAAAATACGCACCTATAGCCGCAGCCTCGGAGATTTCGTCGAAGGACTGCATGCCAGTGCCGTCACGCTCGCTTTTTCCGAAGTCGTACCGGCCCTGCAAAAGGGCGTTGCTGACTGTGGCGTCACTGGAACCATGCCTGCCTACAATGCCAAATGGTGGCAGGTGGTGACCCATAACATTCGGGTTCGCCTGGGCTACGCCGCAACCTTTACGGCCATGAACATGGACACCTGGAATTCGCTGAGTCCTGCAACCCAGAAGCTAATCCAGGGCGAAGCTGCCAAAATGGAAAATGCCATCTGGAAATTTGAGAATTCACTGGATCAGGAAGGCATGGACTGTAATGCCAGCGGCCCTTGCCCCAAAGGTAAACCCGGCGGCATGACGGCGGTTGTTCCGAGTGCGGCAGACAAAAAGAAAGTTGCTGACATCGCGCAGAATTTCGTCCTCAAACGCTGGGCCAAACGATGTGGCCAAAAGTGCGCGGATGAATGGAATGCCACGGTCGGCAAAGTGGTCGGCCTGACTGCCAAGCCCTGAGTCCGGCGGCCATTATCATTTACAAATCACCGGCGCCTGGGCGCCGGTGATTTGTAGAAGCGGATGTTCAATAAAATTCATATCGGCCTGACCAAGGCGTCGCGTGTCGCCGTATGGTGTGGGGGCGGCGCGTTGTTGTTAGCGGCCATCATGGTCACGGGTGATGTCATCATGCGCAAGCTGTTCGGCATCACCCTGAGTGGCGCAGATGAAATCACCGGCTATATTTTTGCTGCTGCAATCACCTGGGCCTACCCCTATTGTTTGTTGCATCGATCCAATGTCCGCATTGACGCCCTGTATAATTACCTGCAGCCTGCAAAGCGTGCCTGGCTGGATCTGCTGGGTTTAATTCTATTGCTGATTTTTATCGCCTTGTTGACCATCAAGTCGGTGACTGTATTTACCGATTCACTGGAATTCAACTCAACCGCCATGACCACCCTGGCCACCCCGTTGTGGATCCCGCAGTTATTCTGGCTCAGCGGACTGATATTTTTTCTTTTCACACTGGTATTTATCACCTGCTATACGCTTGTCGCATTATTGCACAGGGACTTGCAGACCGTGGCCCGCATCGCCGGGGTAATGTCCGTCGAAGAGGAACTTGAAGAAGAAGTTCAGGGCACAAATATCGTCACTAAACATATGCCACATTCCCAACAGGAATCATGACATGTCATTACTGATACTACTGGGCTTGCTGGTGCTGGTTGCAGCCGCCGTACCGGTTGCAGCTGTACTGGGCATTCTCAGTCTGGCCTTGGATGAGTTGTTCCTGGGCGGCCGAAGAGCCTTGATGATCGGTGATTTTATCTGGGAACAGAGCAACGAATATATTCTGGTTGCAATCCCAATGTTCATTTTACTTGGCGAAATTATGCTGCGCGCCGGCATTGCTGTGCGTATGTACAATGCGGTCATTCAATGGCTATCCTGGCTGCCAGGCGGCCTGATGCACGCCAATATCGGCACCAGTGCCATCTTCGCGGCCTCATCCGGCTCGAGCGTCGCCACTGCAGCAACTGTGGGGACAGTGTCATATCCGGAGATCCAAAAACGTCACTATAATGAACGTCTGTTCCTGGGTTCCCTGGCGGCAGGCGGCACACTCGGAATTCTGATCCCGCCGTCAATCAATTTGATCTTGTATGGCTTGCTTACCGATAGTTCCGTTCCTGAACTTTATCTGGCCGGGATCATCCCGGGCCTGATTCTTGCCGGTATCTTTATCTGCGTCATTCTGGTTTCCTGCCTGTACCGCAAACAATGGGGTGGCTCCAAGGTCGATACCAGTTGGCGGGCGAGGATCCGCTGCCTGCCTGATTTGTTACCCCCCTTGGTGTTATTTATTGCCGTGGTAGGTTCAATTTATGCCGGTGTCGCCACACCGACTGAAGCCGCTTCAGTCGGCGTCGTTCTGGCACTGATCATCGCCGCCCTGAATCGCTCCCTGTCTTTCAGCATGCTACGCGATGCCTTTGAAGGCACCATGCGCACCAGCGCCATGATCATGTTAATTATTTTAGCTGCCGTATTCCTGAATTTTATCCTCGGGTTCCTGGGTGTGACCCAGGCCATTCTCAGCACCATCGCTGTGCTGGGATTAAGCCCGACACAAACCATGTTGGTCATCATCTTTTTTTACGTGTTGCTGGGTATGTTCATGGAAACCTTTTCCATGATGCTGACGACTATCCCTGTTGTTTTTCCGATTGTGGTACAGATGGGTTTTGACCCTGTCTGGTTCGGTATTTTAATCACTGTGCTGATGGAAACAGCGCTGATTACACCTCCGATTGGCGTCAATCTGTACGTCGTCCATGGGATCCGTACCCGCGGCGGTGATTTCAATGACGTCAGTATTGGCGCCCTGCCCTTCGTCATTGCCATGTTTATCATGATTGTCCTGCTGATGTTCTATCCGCAACTCGCCACCTGGCTGCCACGGAAATTTTATTGATCGTCTGATTCCCGTAATGCCGTCAGGACCCGTTCCGGCGTCATCGGCAATTCGTAGACCCGTACACCAATCGCATCGGCCACTGCATTGGCGATTGCCGGCGCCACGGGAGTCAATGCCGGTTCACCAATTCCTTTGGCACCGAATGGTCCCAAGCCACTTCGCGACTCAAGGATAATCGAAGTCACTCGTGGCATATCCATTGAAGTGGGCATCAAATACTCACTGAACGAAGGCGTCATCAGACGTCCCTGCTGATAGAGCATCTCCTCACTCAATGCATAGCCCTGGCCATTTTGTGATCCCCCTTCAATTTGTCCTTCTACCGCAGCCCTGTTGACACATTGGCCGACATCATGGGCGGCCACACTTTTCAATACGCTCACCTCACCGGTATCTGTATTGACCGCCACCTCGACCGCCTGGGCGCCATAGGTATAGTCTGGATGCGCCTGGCCCTGGCCGGTTTGTGCATCGAGATGATCGGTGAACGGCGCTTTGAACTGCACCAGTTCTGAACGGTGAATACCCTCGGCAGCGCAGAGTCTGACAAGATCGATGAAGCTCATTGATTTTTCGGGATGATCGACAACAAACACCTTGTTGAGCATCATTCTCACTTCATCACTTGTCACTGCGAAGACGTTTGCAGCGCGTTCCAGCAATCGTTTACGAATTGCCTCAGCCGCCTGTTTAGCCGCATTTCCAGTCATGTACAACGCCCGCGTGGCTGTTGTCGTTCCGGCCAGAGGTGTGAGCGCTGAATCAGAGTTATAAATGACGACATCGTTCAGAGTTACGCCCAACGTCTCCACGACAATCTGCCCCAGTGCCGACGTTTGGCCGGCACCGATATCCGTCACACCCGAGCGCACAATCACCGTACCATCGACCTCAACCCCAACCCAGGCCTCGGCGGTGTCGTGCAGAAATGTCAGGCGGCCATAGCTTTGTTGGTAGGCAGCCAACCCACGGCCTGTTTTAATGTGACCGGCATCCGGTGTCGGCTCGCCCAGTGCGGCCCAGACCTGCTCCGCGCACCGGTCCGTCCAGATGGCACTCGGAGGAATAAAACCTGTAGATATCGGATCGCCGGTTTGCAGATAGTTCCGGCGCCGCAATTCCAGCCGGTCCATACCAATCGCCTTGGCAGCTTCGTCCATCTGCTGCTCGTAGGCGACACAGGCCTGCATACCGCCGAATCCCCGAAACGCACTGGTATACATATTATTGGTTGCGACAGCCCGCGCCTCAACATGCAAATTATCCACCCGATAAGGGCCAGGGGCCGCCACAGCGGCGTACAACAGCACATAGGGGCTCAGAAACACATAGGCTCCGGCATCGGCAGTCAATTGCGCATCAATGCCGGTTATCTTGCCATCACGAGTGACGCCAGTGCGGTAATGGAGAATAAAGGGATGGCGCTTGCCATGTCCAACGAAAGAATCTTCCCGGGTATATTCAAGGCGCACCGGTCGACCTGTTTGTTTTGCCAGTATAGCCAGATAAATCTCTACCGTGACATCTTCTTTGCCGCCGAAGCCGCCACCCACCAGGGCGCCACGTATCCGTACCTTGTTATGCGCGACACCAATGGCATCCGCAATAAAGCGAAAGTGTTCGATCACCTGAGTTGAAACACGAATGTTAACCACCTCATTTTCATCCACCCAGGCCAGGCCGACCTCCGGCTCAAGAAAGGCATGTTCTTGAAATGGCGTCCGATAGGTATGGTCTACAACCACATCCGCTGCCGCCAGTGCCGCCTCGATATCGCCCTTTATTATCTTGTGTTTGGCAACAATATTATCGCTGCCCTGGACCCGTGGGGCACCGGGTTGCATTGCTTCAACCGGGTCATAGACTCCAGCAAGGGGGGCCAGTTCGACCTCGATCAAAGCCCGGGCCTGCTCAGCGATGTCCCGGGTTTCAGCAGCAATCAGAGCCAGCGGTTCGCCGCAGTACCGAACCCGCTCACGCACCAGAATCTGTTGGTCCGTGTCCATCCTTTGCTGGCCGGTCTGGCCGGGGATATCGGTCGCTGCCAGCATGTCTGGAAGATCTGCTGCCGTCAGCACACAGACCACACCGGGTAATGCCCGTGCCCGGGACACATTCAGCCGGACTAACGTTGCACTGGCAATAGCGGCCCGCAACACCTTCATGTGCAACATGCCCGGCATGACATAATCACCGGCATAAGGTGTTTTGCCTGCGGCTTTTCCCGGCGCATCGGTTCGTGGCAATGCCTTGCCTAACTGTGCATAGTCAATATTGGCACCGGCGGTGGTGTCTGGCGTAGCCTCCGTCATGATTTCGTCTCCACGCCGCGCATCACAGCTGCAGCCTCATGCACGGCATCAAACACTTTGCCATAGCCGGTACACCGGCAAAGATTACCGCTCAGTCCCAGACGGATATCCTTATCAGACGGATCCGGATTGTGCTCAAGCATGGATTTTGCCGCAATGATCAGCCCCGGCGTACAGTAACCGCACTGCACCGCGCCTAATTCAACAAAGGCTTTTTGCAGCGGATGGGGTTGATCCCGTTCACCAAGCCCGCTGATGGTGGTGATCTCGCGGCCTTCCACTGTCCAGGCAAGCGTCAGACAACTGTCCACAGCCAGTCCATCGACAAGCACCGCACAGGCACCGCAGTCGCCCTTTTCACAACCGCATTTCACCTCGACATGGCCCAGGGCACGCAGGGCTTCAAGCAGCGTGCGATGGGCCGGAAATACGGCTGCCTGCGTGCGGCCATTAATATTGAAGTGGACTAATTTTTCACTGGACATGTTTTAAGTTCCTCCGCTTGGATTGCCGCCGAAGGCGTCTCAATAAGCAATAAATGCCGTGACATCATTGCAACCGGTCCCGGGCCTCGATGAGCAGGCGCCGGGTCACCGAGGCCACCGTCAAACGCCGGTAATGGGCTGAAGCACGAACATCGTCGATGGGGTGACACGCCCCGGCAGCAAGTTCCGCTGCCTCATCAAGCCGCTGGTCCTCCAGGATCCCTCCCTCAAGCCACGCCTCGGCGGTTCGTGCACGAATAACCGTCGGGGACACAGCACCAAGGGCGATACGCGCTTCCAGACATCGACCCGCTGCGGCTAGCAGTGTTACTGCTACCCCGGTTATGGTGATGGCATCGCCCTTGCGCCGGGCCAATTTATAAAATGTATTGACGGCATTGTCAGGCAGGCAAGGCCAGGAGATCCGGCTAATCAGTTCATTAGCCCGGCGCTGGTCTTTTTTATAACCCTGGAAATAATCTTCCAGAGCAATCGTGCGGGTTCCGTCACTTTTGGTCAGCTCCACCTCGGCCGCCAGCGACATCAATGGCGGCACCAGATCAGCCGCCGGAGATCCACAACCGATATTGCCACCGACGGTGGCTGTATTGCGGACCATTTGTCCGGCAAAGACGCCCGCAGCCTGAAACAGCGAAGGCGCCTGAGTGGCAATCACCGTTGAGTGCAGCAACTCGGTTACGGTGGTACCACTGCCGATGCTCACGCGCTGGCCATTGCACTCGATACCACTCAGACCGCTCACCTTCGCCAGACTCACGACGCGACCAGGTCGTTCACGGCCGGCACGAATATCGACAATCAGGTTGGTTCCTCCCGCGAGCAGTGCAAGTTTGTGCTGCCGCGATCCACCGAGAAGCTCTAAGGCAGAGGCCAAGTTAGCGGGAATTTCCAGTTCGAACTGGGTGATCATTTACAATCTCCAAAAGCGGTCTTCAGATTCACGCAACGATGTATTCAACCAGAATGTTGCCAGTTTATGGGTTGGCGCTTGAGCGAAGCTGCGCAGGAGGGCCGGGTGCTGGTACCAGAAGGCGCCGTAAATACATCCCTGTAGGCTTGGATGTGGCATCCCTGCCACATACACTTCTTATACCAGCACCCGGCCCTCCTGCGCAGCTTCGCTCAAGCGCTGACATATGATTGACGATCCATGCAGTACGGTTCTGTGCATCACACATCCCATCCGCCATCGACAGCAAGCGCCTGGCCAGTGATGTTTCGGGCATCGTCAGAACTCAGAAATAACACGGCATTGGCGACATCCTGGGGTGTTGTCACGCGTTTCAGGGCCATGTCCTGAACATATTCATCGTATACCTGTGCAAATGTCCAGCCACGAACGCGCGCTTTTTCTTCGCAAAGTTTATTCATGCGCGGCGTTTCGACGATCCCCGGGCAAACTGCATTGACATTGATATTATATTGCCCTGCCTCCAGAGCAACGGTCCGTGTCATGCCGCGAACTCCCCATTTTGAGGTACTGTAGGAAGTGCGCATCGGATAACCACGCAAGCCGGAAGTGCCACTGATATTGACAATCTTTCCCGACTTACGGTCAATCATCGTTGGCATGACATGTTTAATGGGGAGAAAAGTGCCACGCTCATTGGCGGTAATGACATAGTCGAAATCTTCGACTTTAATATCCTGCACCGGGGTTTCAATCGGCCCAGTAACACCAGCCACGTTGACCAGAATATCAATCTGGCCGTTGAAGACATCTTTTGCCCTTGCCACCATGGCCGCGACCTGATCTTCCTGCGTCACATCACAGGCAATCACATACGCCTCGCGACCGAGGGCACGAACGGTTTCAGCAGTTTTCTCAAGGGCCTCCTGATCCCGGGCAGCGAGCACAATATCCGCACCTTCACGGGCAAGGGTTGTGGTGATGGCCGCACCCATGCCCTTGGCTGCTCCGGTCACAATGGCTTTTTTATTCTCAAGTTTCATGTCTATGAACTCCTCGTTGCAGGTCAGCGTATGTTTTCCTGCATGTTGAATTTAATCTTCTACCTGTGATCAGCATAGGCATTGGCTTTATTCCTCGTTCTGAAATGATCCGTAACCACCGCCACCACAGCTTTCCAGGATCACCCGATCGTCACGGCCCAAAGTAATATTGGCTTTACCAGGCAAGTCGAAAGTGCTGCCGTCGGCTTTTTTTATCGTCACACGAAATGGCGCACCGTCCTCGCCACCCTGTAAGCCATAGGGCGCAATAACGCGGCGCTCGAACATACTGGTCAGCGACATCTCATCGCACAGGATCCGGTAACACCGATGCAATCCTTCGCCACCATGATGCCGTCCCCTGCCAGCGGAGCCGTGACGTAATTTCTGGTATTCCACCCGGATGGGATACTCCGTTTCGATAACCTCGGCAGGGGTATTCATCACGTTTGACAAGTGCACCCGAAGTGCGGACATACCATCACGATCATGACGGGCGCCTTCGCCGCCGCCATGGGTTTCGTAAAGTGTGGTCCAGAGGCCATCGGCGCGGCGGCCACCGAACAGCAACAACCCGGAGGTGGTGGGTCCGCCTGCACTCAGGCCGTGCGGGACCGTAGGCTCAAGCGCCTTGAACACAGCATCAGCGACACGCTGGGAAGTCTCATGATTGCCGCCGACGACCGGTCGCTGCGGATCCGGATTCAAAATTGAATCTGGGCGGGTCATCACCCTAAGTGGCCGGTAGCAGCCACTGCTGGGTTGAATGTCCGGACCGACCAGGGTTTTCACCACGTAAAATACCGCAGCAGCGGCGATGAAAGGCGTGGTGTTGACCGGGCCCCGCGCCGTATCAGCAGAGCGTGAGAAATCAAATGTGGCCTCATCCCCCTGGATTGTGACCTCAACCCGGATGGCGACAGGATCCCCACCAGCGCCGTCATCATCGAGCCAGTCTTCGCCGTGATAGATACCATCGGGCAGGTTCATCAACGCGGCGCGCATTTGCTTCTCAGCACGATTGTGAATGGCGCAAATCGCTTTGTTAACAGTGCCGATGCCATGCTCGGCAAATAACTGTTGCACTCGTTCATCGGCAGCGCGGGTCGCGGCCATTTGCGCAAGAATATCGCCTTCGCGTTCCGCCGTGCCACGGACATTGGCAAGCACCAGATCCAGTTTCTCCCGATCCGGCCCGTCGGCTGTAAACAACCGTAGCGGCGGGATACGCAAGCCCTCCTGCCAGGCATCCGTAGCACTGGCCACATAACTTCCCGGCACCGCCCCGCCAATATCCGCCCAATGGGCCAGGCTTACGGCGAAGGCCTGGATCTTCCCGCCGACAAAGACCGGCCGGATTGCCTTGACGTCTGGCAAATGATTGCCCCCCACTTCCGGCAGATTTAAAAACCAGACATCCCCGGGAGCCAGCTGTTTTGCCGGGATACGTTTGAGAAATTCACCAACGGTAAAGCTCATTACGCCCATGTGCATGGGGATATCCCGGCCCTGGGCGATAAGCCCGCCTGCATTGTCAGTAATTGCTGATGACAGATCGCCTGCTTCACGCAACAGGGGTGATCGGGCCGCGCGCATCACCACCAACGACATCTCCTCGGCGGTTGCGCTCAAGGCATTGCGAATGACTTCCAGTGTGACCGGATCGATGGCGCCATTCATGAAACTGAATCCAATACAACATGCAGATGCCCGTCCACATCGGCTTTCACCTGCCCATCCGGTGGCACCACAACCGTAGACCAGGCATCTTCGATAATGACCGGCCCGTGCAGTGTCTGTTCACACACTAAACCGGCCCTGTCCAGACGTGGTGTTGGCACATCAACGGCGCGCTGAAAGTTGCACATTGACATTTCCACAGCTGAAGTTTCAATACGTCCAGCCGCAGCTGGAATCGTGCCAGGCGCCGCCTGTGGAACCCATGCCCGGATACGCAGGGCAACCAGTTCCCAGGGTTCATCGGTGGCAAAACCGTAACGTTTGTGGTGTTCTTCAAGAAAAGCACTGCCTAAATTTTTGCGGCTGCCTAAATCAGGATGGGTCAGTTCGATGGCATAACTCTGGCCGCTGTAGCGCACTGCAGCCACCTCTTCAATACAGATTTCCGCCAGCGGTTTCCCCGTCGCCAGCAACGGCTCCAGCAGTCGCTGGCGCAGGGTTTCACGTAGTGTCTGAAGCCTTTCCGGATCCCACTGGCTGACCGGCATATGCACGCTTTGCTGCTGGGAATAACTCAGTTGTGCGCTGACACAGCCCAGTGCGGAAAAAGCGCTTGAATGTGCCGGGATCAACAACCGGGAGATACCAAAAGCCCGGGCAACTTCCACCGCGTGCATGGGCCCGGCGCCTCCGAAAGCGATTAATGTGCACTGCCTGCCATCGATGCCCTTTTCCACAGTGATCCTGCCCAGCGCCCTGACCATGGCAGAATTTGCCACCCGTACGATACCCAGGGCCGCTTGTTCGATGGACATGTTCATGCTCACTGCCAACGGCGCTATGGCATCCCGTGCGGCCTTGAGGTTTAACTGCAATTCGCCGCCCAATCGTTTTTCTGCCTGCAGGTATCCCAGCAGCAGATTTGCATCACTGACTGTTGGTTCGATACCGCCACGGCCATAGCAGGCCGGCCCCGGTACGGCGCCAGCACTTTCAGGCCCGACCCGCAACGTACCTTGGTCAAGACGAGCGATGGAGCCGCCACCGGCACCGATGGACTCTACGGCCACCATCGCTTGACGCAGTGGCCGTCCTGCCACTGAACGTTGTGTACTAACCTGTGCCTGTCCTGCGGTAATCAGGCAAACATCTGTGGTTGTGCCGCCCATATCGAAACTGATGGCATGTTCGATACCAAGACGAGTGGCAACCTGACCCGCTGCTGCAACACCGGCAGCGGGTCCGGACAAGGCCAGCCCCAGGGGCAATTCGCGCAGTGCTTCAGTGGAGGCCATACCTCCAGCAGAATGAAACAGGTGCAACCGTGAGTGTTCAGGTTTTGCTGCCTCGAGCTTATCCAGATATTCCGCAGTCATCGGCATGACGCTGGCGCTGAGGACAGTCGTTGCGGTCCGTTCAAACTCCCTGGCCTCAGGATTGACCCGATTCGACAATGCCAGATAAGGAAACTCAGCGGCAAGGTGTCGACGCAGTTGTTCTTCGTGTTGTGGATTGGCGTAGGCATGCAATAGCGATACTGCAACAGCCTGCGCACCACTGGCTTGTAATTGACGAATGACGTTATCAACACTGGCATCCGTCATTGCCTGTAAAACCGTTCCCTGATGATCGAGGCGTTCCTCGACCTCAAAACGTCGCTCGCTCGGCACTTGCGGGGTAAGTTTTGGAGGCAAGTCGAGGCGGTAAAGATAGCGCCGATTTTGTCGGCCGATGTCAAGGCTGTCGGCAAACCCGGTGGTGGTAATTAATGCGACCTCGGCCAGACGACCTTCAACAATGGCATTGGTCACCATGGTTGTGCCATGAATTAAATCAGCAGTCTCACACCATTCCAGTCCAACTGCGTTTAGTGCAGTGACCAGACCAGCAACGCGATCATCGGTGCGTGTCGCCACCTTTGCGCAGCGGATTTGTGCGGTGGCGATATTGATCGCCACCACATCCGTAAACGTCCCTCCGACATCAATTCCTACCTGCCAGAGACGACTCACCTGCGTTACCTGGGGTACACGGTATGGTTCACAACAGGTATTCGATCATAGCGAAGCAACGAAACTCTTGGCCTCGTCCAATGACCGTTCAACAATATCAAACATGTTATCGATTTGTTGTTCTTCTATGATTAGAGGGGGGCAAAAGCCGATGCTGTCATTAAGCATGGCACGGACAATCAAGCCATTCTCAGCGGCTTTGTTCATCACCCATGCCCCTACTTTTTGCTCAGGCTTGAAGTTCTCCCGCGTAGCCTTGTCTTTGACCAGTTCCACAGCCCCGACCAGACCAACACCCCGGGTCTCCCCGACCAGTGGATGATCAGCAAGGGCGTGCAGGCGTTGCAGAAAGCGAAGACTGACCCGCTTGACATGCCCTTCCATATCACGTTCCTGATAGATCTTCTGGGTTTCCATTGCTACTGCCGTTGGCACGGGATGTCCACTATAGGTAAACCCAGTTCCAAACATACCGAACTTACGACTGCCTTCAACAATAACCTCATGGACCTTTTCCGACAGCATCACCCCGCCGATGGGTAAATACGCTGCCGAGAGTGCCTTGGCCATAGAGATGGTGTCAGGCTTGAGATTATAGGTTTGAGTCGCAAAGCGATTGCCGGTACGGTAAAACCCGCTGATAACCTCATCGACGATAAACAAAATGTCGTAGCGCTGCAGGATTGGCTGAATTTTCTCGAAGTAACCCTGCGGCGGAATGATCACCCCACCCGCCCCCATAAAGGGTTCGGCGATAAACGCGGCAACGGTGTCTGGGCCTTCTTCATTGATTAATTTTTCAAGGTTATCGGCCATACGAGTTGAAAATTCATCCTCACTCTCCCCCTCAAGACCATAATGGTAGTAATGCGGGCAATCGGTATGGATGATGTTTTTGATGGGTACATCAAACGCATTATGTGCATATTGCAAGCCCGTCAAACCAGCGGCGGCCACGGTGATCCCATGGTAGGCACCACGTCGGGATATAATTTTTTTCTTCTCCGGGCGGCCCAGAACATTGTTGTAATACCAAACGATTTTCACCTGGGTATCATTGGCTTCTGAACCGGAGTTGGTAAAGAATATCTTTGACATCGGCACCGGTGCATGCTCGATAAGGTGGGTGGCCAAATCAATGGTCGGTTCCGCCGCTTTACCACCAAAGTTGTGATAGAAAGGCAACAGTTCCATCTGCCGGGTCGCGGCTTCGACGAGTCGCTTTTCACTAAACCCCAGTGAAGCACACCACAATCCCGCCAGGCCTTCGATGTACTTCTTGCCTTCATCATCGAAAACATAGATCCCATCGCCACGTTGAATAACATGGGGACCTGTTTCCTGATGGCTTACCAGATCGGTAAATGGATGAAGAAAGTTGGCAATGTCTCGCGCCTGAGCGGAATTGGCTCGTTGTTTCATGTTCATTTCACCTTTGATGATTCTGTTTAAATATTCCATTAAACGGAACATTTTTTTGATTTATGAAATATACTGGGCTATAACTATGGCCTCTGTCAAGACTACACCCCTGGCTGGAAATCGGCTTATGATGCAAAGGCGTTAAGAATGAAATTTCACGATCAAGCAAACATCTGTGCGGGGGCCACACAGAATCACAAAAGGTTAAAATGACTGCTAGAAAAGGTGTGTTGCAACGTTATGCATGGGTACTGGAGACCCTTGCCGGGAACAGCGCGGGTTTAACACTGACCGAAATCATGAATGCCACTGGCTTACCACGCGGCACCGTCCATCGCCTGTTATGCGCCTTGCTCGATGTCGGTTATATCGAACCCAGTGGCGGACGTAAGGTTTATGTTCTCGGCTCACGTCTGCTACGAACTCTGCATCAGGGAACCTCCAGCGACAGCATCGCCAGGCAAGTTCAACCACTTCTGGAAACACTGGTAAATAAATTTGGCGAGACAGCCTTCGCGGCCAAACTGACCGGCACCACCGTCGCCTCAATCGCCATGGCGGTGCCACAAACACAGTCCCGTTCCTACGTACAGCCAGGTCGGGCCATGCCCATTCATGCGGCTGCATCCGCAAAAGCAATTTTTGCCTTTCAGGATACAACCCTGATAGACAGGGTCCTGCGCCAACCCCGCATTCGTTTTACGGATAAGGCCCACATCGAAGAAGAGGAAATCCGCGCTGAATTGGAAACAGTGAAACGTGATGGGTTTGCTATATGCGATGAAGAACTCGACCCTCATGTCTTCAGTTACGCCTGTCCGGTCTATCTGGACGGAGTTGGTGTCATTTACAGTTTGGGTTTGGTTGGGCTTTCCCAGCGGTTGTGTAAATTTCCTGAGCAAGAAGTCATTACTGCCCTTCGCGAAAATGCAGATGCATTCGCCAGACTTCTTGCCAGGTAACTCATCAGCAAAACAACAAACCTTAAAAGCTGGGATAGAACCAAAAAGACGGTGTAACTGCCTTGGCGCCGACGGTCGGCGGTTGGCGTACAGCCCGTGAGGCGATTCATAACATCGCTGGATGGCTCAACTATCCAAGACACCGAAATGACCTTATTCCGGTCAAAAAAGCCTCGGACATAGCGATCACGCGGCACGATCGACCTCAACGAAGGTCTCGTTGTAGCATGCTCCGGCCTCGATATCTGTGCGTATGTCTGCTGGTATCAAGGCGTTGACCGTAAAACCGGTAGTGCTGCTGTTGCGCCAGGTGCCCTTGGGGCTGTAGAGAACCCCTGGTCGTGTCGCGGTGGTGATGCTGAGCTGTAATATGACCTGACCACGTACGTTCCATACCCGCACTTTGTCACCTGTGGCAAGCCCACGTGCGTGTGCGTCCACTGGATTCATTTCGATGATTTCTATCCCCTGACTCGCTTTACATCCGCCAAATGTTGCATTGGTTCGATGCATCGAGGATGGGGTGATCAAGATCAAGGGCAAATCCTGCGGAACAGGATCATAGCGCGGGACACCGTAACCAAAACGACGCTCCAGATCTTCTGAAAAGAGTTCTATTTTGCCCGTGAGGGTTGCAGGGTGCACGGTATTGCACATGACCAGATCGCCGCCGTCGGGGCGGTTCATCTCGATGGCACGGTGCGGATCAATTTTACTGGGACGTACCCCGCCGAAACGGGGGTCTGTGCCGTCCATCGCCTCGTCCATCAACATTTCATCGCTGGCCTTGAACATGGGATCGTCATAGCCGAAGCGGGCGGCAAGACGGCGGAAGATTTCGGTGTTGGGCACTGACTCACCCACACAAGGGATCACCGGCGCCGCGCGTTGTACATAGTTCTGCCCATAGGCGCCATAGATATCATCGTACTCAAAATGACTGGCCGCCGGCAGGATGACATCCGCAAAGGCCATGGAATCTGTCATCACCATATCTGCGCCCGCGATGAACAAATCCTCGCGCATCAGTGCTTTGATCATTTGTGTCTGATTCGGGTGTGTCGCCACGGGGTTATGGTTATAGATCATCGTCGCCATAATCGCTGGCTGAATACGTTTATCCAATAATTTTTCCGCTACATCGACGAGGTTAAAAGTACGCGTCCCGGGCGCAATCAGCTCGACTCCCTGTAGTCGATCCTGAGTTTTTGCTGACGCCACGCCTGATTTGGCAATGACACCCGCGCCCAGGCGGCCATGATTGCCGGTTAGTGCCTGTAAGGCCATTGCCGCGCGTAAGCCTGACCCCCCACTGTGACCTCGTTCGATGCCATTACCAATCGACGTCGCGACCTTGCCGGAGGCTCTGTAGAGTCGGGCCAGTTCATAAAACTGATCTGCGGGCACCGCACATATTTTCTCGACATCTTCGACTGAGTACTGGCGAGCCTGTTCCATAAAAGCATCAACACCGTGGACCCATGCGTCGATAAAGTCCGTATCCAGGGCATTTTGACGTTCAAGTTCGGCCGCGAGAGCCATTGCCAGAATAACATCCGTGCCGGGATGAATTTGGATAAACAGATCGCATTGTTCGGCCAGTTTGATCCGTTTTGGATCAATGATCACTAACGTTGCACCACTTGCCCGGCTTTTTTTCAAAATCCGTGTCAGATGAAGATTTGAGATCGTGACGTTGTTTCCCCATACCACAATCAGATCCGCGTGGGCTGCCTGCTCAGGGGGCATCCCCGGCGCATTCCCATACAAACTGGTATAGGCCGTGCCTCGAACTGCACCACACAGGGGACCACGATTTAGCAGCGTCGCGCCCATTTTATGAAAGAAGCGCCGGTCCATTGAACCACCCGCCAGTTCGCCGTGGGGGCCTGCATAATTGAACGGCATCACCGCCTCGGGGCCATGCTGCAATGCTTGGGAAAACCCCTCGAAGATCAGATCCAGCGCCGTATCCCAGCTAATGCGCTCATAACGCCCGGTTCCCCGTGGGCCGCAGCGTCTCAGCGGATGCCGCAAGCGCCCCTCGCCATGCACAAACTCAGGGTAATAACGGGCAACTTTGTTACACACCACCCCATTGGTGTAGGGATTGGCATGGGAACCACGTACGTCAATCAGCTTCGAGTCCTGTACATGTACATTGAGACTGCAGGTATCCGGACAATCCAAAGGGCACACGCTTGGCAGAACCTGCGTATCGAGGCGTTGCTTCATTTCAATCTCCACTGTGGGATATAGCAAATTATGGGGCAAATTATGGGTGTTGAGACGCGCGCCTGACAAGGTGCGCTGCATAGGTTAGTTCTT
>CAZAWX010000019.1:0-27257 GCA_964488985.1 uncultured Ectothiorhodospiraceae bacterium | reverse complement strand
GGTGTTCATTATCAGCATCCGGCACGAACTGTTGACCACTTTGATCCGGCGTTAGACCATTTTTCCATGCTGGTGATTGCGCTCTCTCTACGCGTACTGACGCTGGACCCCGGCCTTTATACTACCTACCATTTCGATGAAAATATTATCCTGGGCCGCAAGGACTTCGCCTCACCAAAACGCTCCCGATTGTTCAAGCAGCTTATGCAAAGCCCGGATTCCCTGGTTCGAGACTGGACCCGGCAACTGATCAGGGCATGCGGCGGATCATCTGTTGAGATCCCTGGCTTAAAACGTATCCTTAGGCCTGCGATGAAGGTGAATACGGAGATTAAAAAAGCTGGAATGTGGAAATTATTTGCATAACCAGAAGTGGGTGATCTACTCTGACCTATGGCGAGGTGAAGCAGCTATCGCCCTGCTACACTTACCGCTGCAACTACGGATAGAGTTTTCGGTATTTTGACCAGAGCCCTTAGCTAGTGCCCGTCCAGAAACGCATGTTATCTCAGAATGCCGTCATTCCCGCGAAGGCGGGAATCCAGGATATGCAATGGTTTACTGGACTCCCGCCTACGCGGGAGCGACGGAGTGGAATGTTTCCGGATAGGCGCTAGATAAGATAGAGGGTGTTATGAACTTTTTAAAAAATATGCGGGTTTTGACCCAAGTGTCTCTAATCAGTGTTCTTGCTGTGGCAGGCTTCGCCGTAATCGGGTTCATTGTATATACCGGTTTGTCCGTTGAGGAGGATGCCTTTAGCAAAGTTAACTTCGCTCAAAGCGGTAAAAGTATACTGGATAAAATGTCATATGATCTTCTCGATGCCAGGCGGGCTGAAAAAGACTTCATCGCTCTCTTAGATGATAAATACGTAGTAAAACAGGCTCTTCTTGTCGTCTCTGCGGCCTCTTTGGCTGAGACACTGCGCACTTTCCACCCTGAGAGAAAAACCCAAAAAACCATTGATATGGTAGCTAAACAGTTGATGGCCTACAAACAACAATTTAGCAAGGTGGTCAACAGTTGGCATACCTTTGGCTTGAACGAAAATATTGGCCTGCGAGGGTTGCTGCGCACAGCAATCCATGAAATAGAAGCTCAGATTAAAGGCTTAGACGATCCTCTTTTGAGGGTCTACATGTTGATGATGCGACGACATGAAAAAGATTTCTTTTTGCGCCATGACAAAAAATATCTGGATCGCATGGCGAAGAGTTTTGAGGATTTTCGGGCTGAGCTTACCGAGGAAGCTGAATCCGGCGCCATTTCCTCCGGCGCCATGAGTGTTATCAACACTGATAGCGAGACCTATCAAAAACACTTCAAAACCGCAGCCGAATTACGCCTGAAGCTTATCGACGACACCAAAATGTTAGACACGCGCTATGCCAAGCTGGCACAGCTGATAGAAACCATTGTGGTTAATGCCTCTAACGATGTTAGCGTTGCCCGGGCAGAATTTGAGAAAGCCGAAGAACTAAACCGCAACTTGATGTTCGGCACTATGTTGTTGACCGCCTTACTTGTTGGCCTTTTCTCGACGGTGATTGGCCGCAGGTTAGGCCGTGCGGTGCTTGCTATATCCACTAGCATGGATGCTTTGACTAGCGGTAATCTTGACATCACCATCGCCGGACGAGAGTACAGCAATGAGATCGGTGATATGGCAAAGGCGGTTGAGGTATTTCGTCAAAACGCAATACAGATTAAGGCGTTAAGTCTTGAAGCGGAAGAGAAGGCGTTTGTTTCCGCAGGATTGCTACAACTCGCAAAGACCTGCAAAGGCGACTTAACGTTTGATCGGTTGGGCGCATTGGCGTGCCAATTCTTAGCTGGATACCTTCCGGCGCCTGCGCTTTCTTTCTACGTGGTTGAAGAAAAGGGATTGCGACTTTCAGGTGGTTACGCGTTGGATAAGTCCCAAAACAGCGTTGAGGCCATTGGGTTTGGGGAAGGTCTGGTTGGGCAAGCGGCCTTGGATACTCAGGTCCTTGTGATTGCGGATGTCCCAATCGACAGTTTTCAAATCTCATCATCATTGGGGACCTCCGCAGCAGCCACTCTTTATTTTGTTCCCTTAATCGCCAAGGGCAACGTTGTCGGCGTTATCGAAATTGGCCTGTTTGTCCCACTTTCAAAAGCAGCGTGTCTGCTTTTAGAGGCTTTGCAGGAACCGCTAGGCAGTCTTATCGAGGAGCAACTATCACGCCAAATGATGCGCAGATCACGGCTTGAGTTGGAATTTCAAAAGTTTTCCCTCGACGAACACGCCATTGTCAGCAGTACAAATGCCAAAGGGGACATCATTTACGTCAATGACAAGTTCTGCAGGATCAGCGGCTATTCCAGCGAGGAGTTAATAGGTCAGAATCACCGCATACTGAAAAGCGATGAACATTCGCCAGCATTCTATCACGATTTATGGGGGACTATAGCTAGCGGTAAACCTTGGCACGGCGATATCAAAAACAACACAAAAGAGGGTGGTTTTTATTGGGTCTCCGCCACCATCGTTCCATTCTTAAATGATGACGGAAAACCATTTAAATATGTGGCTATCAGGACCGATGTTACAAAAGCTAAAGAACAAGAACATAATGTTCTGGCCCAAAATGCTCGACTTGCATCCAGTGAGCAAAAACTTGCGAGTAGCCTTATCGCTGCTGAAGCCGCCACCGTGGCAAAAGCAGAGTTTCTCGCCTCCATGAGCCATGAGATCAGGACCCCAATGGCAGGGGTGCTTGGAATGGTTGATTTGCTTTTGGATACCGACCTATCACCGCAACAACTCGATTGGATGGTCAGCATCAAGACGTCTGGTGGGAATCTTCTCAGAATTCTCAATGAAATCCTTGATCAGTCCAAGTTGGAAGCCGGTAAGCTAGATATTTCTCCCATTGATTTCAACTTAGGGTCTTTTGTTAAAAATACGACTGAGTTATTCATCCCAAGCATCGCAACAAAGGGCGTGGAATTTGAACTTAAAATGGCTGAGGATTTACCCCACTCTATCCATGCCGACAGTATGCGTATTGGTCAAATCCTGTCTAATTTTATGAGTAATGCCATCAAGTTTACCAACACAGGGAAGATAACGGTTGGTGTCGAACAAGAACCAATTGATGATGACAGCTTTATGCTTCGGATTAGTGTCAGTGATAGCGGCATAGGGTTGTCCGAGAAAAACCAAACTAAACTCTTTGCATCGTTCACCCAAGCCGATAGTTCTACGTCACGAGAATATGGTGGAACAGGATTGGGATTATCCATCTCAAAACAACTTGCTGAACTTATGGGTGGTGAAGTTGGGGTCGAAAGTGTTCTCGGCGAAGGCTCGACATTTTGGTTTACGGTCCTGTGCCGCCCCGCCGAACACGCAGTAGACGCGATCGACCGCAGAAAGTCAGCGGACCGATGGCATGCTTCACGCGCCTTAAATATTCTGGTTGCGGAAGATAACAGTGTCAATCAAGAAATTATCGGCGCGATCTTGGGCAAACTGAACCATGAAACCACCTTTGCCGACAATGGGAAGATCGCACTCAAGTGTGTTGAAGATGGAGACTATGACCTCGTATTAATGGATGCCCGCATGCCCGTCATGGATGGTCTTGAGGCGACGAAGCAGATTAGAGCATTGGATGCAGCCAAGTCAGACATTGTGATCATCGCCTTAACGGCGGATATTTCCTCTGAATATATTGAACAGTTCAAGGGCGTTGGTATGAATGATGTCTGCGCCAAGCCTATTGATTTGCCCGTCTTGCTTAAATCCATCAATAAGCAACTGGGTGAAGAAATCCACACGTCAATTCAAACAGCGCCGTCAGTGGAGCAAGATCAGCAAGAATCGAATGCAGAAGATGAAGCAATGGATGTCAGCAGTTTTTCACAAGTTTTGAAACGGGTTTCTGATATTGTTGATCAACAAACGGATCTCAAAAAAGGCGATCAATCTGAATCGGTGAAACTCGATGATTTCATGGTTAAGTTAACCGCTCGATTTGTTGAAGGCGTGGCCACTCAATGCCATGAGATACAAACGTCGTTGGCGGATCTGGCTGAGAATCCACTCAATAATGGAGCGCGGGATTTGCTTAAGAATACCACTCACAGCCTCAAAGGTCAGGGCGGGACTTTCGGGTATCATCTTATCACAACGATTGCCGAAGCAGCGGACGATTTTCTCAAAGATAATGAAACTTTAGACCCCGAAAGTGTTGTCTCTCTCTCCAACCATATTGATGCCATCTCACTAATTATTGACAAAGAAATATCCGGATACGGTGGTAAGGCTGGCCGGATCCTGCTCCAGGGGCTGCGAGATTTTAATCGTGTCGAAGCACCACCCGAGCCAAAGGTCTAGTGGAGTACTTTATCGAGCCTCACATGTTCCTTTACGTCGGCACATGCATGCGCTGGATTGGGCCGTTAATGCCCCATCAGTGCCCCAGTATTTTAATTAGTGAGTAGTAACTGTCAGCAAAAGGCGATGGTTATTGGAGCGGGTGAAGGGAATCGAACCCTCACTATCAGCTTGGGAAGCTGATGTTCTACCATTGAACTACACCCGCTGAGCGTTGTTACTACAATCTTTGTCTGGATTTGAGCGTATAAGCTAGCACTAAATAGCACGTATTTGAATGCCCGAGCCAGCAGGATGGCGCACAGACAAATACGCGCCTACTCATTTAAATCGAGAGTCATTCCTTCACACGTCTTGTGGCACACCATGGTGGAACCTTTTTCTTTGATCATCGACAGAATATTCTGATGCAGCGCGTCGATGGTGTCGTCATCGTATTGGGGATCGTAACTGAATGGAAACAGGTGCTTTACGCCGGCATCCATGGCCGATTGCACGGTGTCGATATAGCAGGTGTGGCCCCAACCGCGTTTGCGTTCATAATCTTCCGGGGTGTACTGGGCGTCATGTATCAGGATATCGGCGTCACGCATGAATTCGATAATGCGATCACGATGTTCTTCTTTCATGTCTTCGAGTAATGCCTGCTCCTCGGCATCAAATTCATCGCGGCGCGAATCGATGCTGTGGTTGAGGAGGAAGATTTCATGATCCGGGGCGAAGATGATGATTTTGCCCAGTACCTCTATCCGGTAACCGTAAGTCAGGCCTGGATGATGGAGGATGAAATTTGAAATGTGCGCGGGACCAATCTGAAAGGGCTGATTTTGTGGTGTGTGGTAATTGATGTCTGCCAACCAGGTCGCTGTTTCGACCGGGAAATAGGGCGCCTTCATCTGTTGGGCGATGCGGGATTGCAGTTCTTCAGGATTTTTGCTTGGGCCAAAAAAATCTATTTTGTAGCCGGGTAGAAATGCCGGGACAAAAAAGGGCAGGCCGGAAATGTGATCCCAGTGATAATGGGACAGAATAATATGTAGATGACAGCCTTTGGATTCCTTAAGCAGGTCGTTGCCATAGGGGATCACACCAGTACCAGCATCAAAAATAAGCCGGTGTTCGCCCAACCGCAATTCCACACACGGGGTATTGCCGCCGATGCGCATATGGCTCGCAAAGGGTGCCGGGTACGAGCCGCGTACCCCCCAAAAGCGCAAATGGTTGGTTGTCATGCTGATGTCCAGGTCTAGGCTGTGCGCAAAACCGCGCCGGTGTACTTGGTGATCATCTCACGAATCGTTGTGGCCGGTATCGGCTTGACAAGGTATTCCCGACCCCCTTTATCGCGTGCCAGTTGTTTGTCTTGATCATAATCTTTACTGCTGAGAATGATAACCGGGGTATCGGCCTGGCATTCAAGTAGTTTAATTCTTTCCAGTAACTCAAGCCCATCTGCACCATGGATCAAGTTACTTAAAAAAATAAGATCCACTTGATGCTGGCTTAAGTAGGCATAACCCTCATCACCGGACTGAAAGCTTTCCAGATTGACGGCCAGTGACTCGACAGCGTGGGCATAGAGCGCCAACGAAGCAGGACTGTCGTCAATGACCACGATGTTTATATAGTCTTCGGTCATCTCAGCTGGTCGTGATGTCGGCTCATCGTTTATGTGGGTCGTCTCTGAGCGAGGCTCCACTCACCCTCAAGTGTGCGTAATGTAGCAGCTATTGCACTGGTAGATAAAGGATTTCTCTATACACTTCATGGGCTTGGCATAATTTAGTTCATGTACAGGAATTAACAGTATGAAAGACAAAGCCGAACCTCTGGCGGCGCATTCAAGACAACCCCGAAGTTTTGTGCGGCGTACGGGCCGGGTGACTCGCAGCCAGGCCAGGGCGTTACAGGAGGAGTGGCTGAAATTTGGCGTGCCAGTGGATAACCCCTTGATGCTGAATGACATATTTGGCCGCTCAGCACCCTGTTTTGTGGAAATCGGTTTTGGTATGGGGGACAGCCTGGCAGATTTGGCCCAACGTCAACCTGAACATAATTTTATCGGAATTGAGGTCCATGAGGCGGGTATTGGCCGCTTGTTGTCACTGTTATCGGAACGCGCCATAGGCAATGTAAGAGTGTTGCGAGGTGATGCAGTTGAAGCGCTGGAATGCTGTTTCAGTGCGGCGAGTTTGGCCGGTGTCCTGGTATTTTTTCCTGACCCATGGCCCAAGAAACGCCATCACAAACGCCGTCTGATACAGGCACCGTTTGTCAGCCTGGTTGCCAGCAGGTTGGTGCAAGGTGGGACATTCAGGTTAGCAACAGATTGGGCTGAGTATGCACAGCAAATGTTGACGGTTATTGACGATGATGGACGTTGGTGCAATACGGCGGGAGCCCAACAGTTTTTGCCCAACCAGTTTATGCAAGGGCATGTAACCAGGCCCAGCACAAAATTCGAAAAACGGGGTCAGCGCCTGGGCCACGAAATATATGATTTGTGCTTTGAGCGTTTGTGAACAAGGCTTTTTGTATGTGGAAAAGTGCTTGTAGCAACGTCTTTTTACCACATCGGGAGCCTTCTTTTTTGCATCGTTCATGAATCATTCAGGTTAGGACAAACCTATGAATGGGTGTTCACAACGGCGCTGCCGTCACCGATGTCAGTCGTGTAACCAGAGCCCTTAAGCAAGGGCGGGAGCAATCGCTCAAGACCGTGTGCAGCAGGGAGCTGCGCTCGAGCCCCAAGAAGAACGCTGCACTTAATATAGACAGTCGTTGGCGATACTGTACGGCCAGGCGTTTAATCTGAACTTGGCCGTACTCCACGGCGCACGTAATCGAGCTGCAGGGTGTTGATGTGGCGAAACAAAATTTCCTGATCTTCATTGGGTGTATCGGCATAGTCAACCGCGACGACCATGCGTCCGGCACATCGGCCACGGTTCTGGCCGCGCTGACACCAAGTGACGGTTCCGTACAGGCGTAAACAGCTGTCAGAAGGAAACAGGTGGACGTGTAGTTCAAGACGGGCACCCTGGGGGTAACCCTCATCGCTGTAAAAACGTATACCTGATGCACTAAGGTTGACATTATGGGTGGGTTCTTTGGGTGCATCGCTGTCATCCTGGGTAAGAATGTTGGCAATGACATCGATTTTTGAGTCCATTTGGGCGAGATAGTCGGCGATTTCTGCTGACTCTTCGTGGATACGACGAAGCATCGAACGGCGACTTTCCGAAGAGACGATTATATCGTTAAGTAGATGTTGACGCTGGTGTTTGTGGGCCGCCCGCTCCCTGGCGACCCGGAATTGTATCTCGTTCAGAACATTAACCCGCAGGCCTATTCGATCATTGATGCGAAAATAAGCCCGGCGATTATTGGGGGCGTGTGTTTCAACAACAGTTGCAGTAGTCATGACAAGAACCTGTTACTTAGATTGCCCTGGATCACCACCAGCAGTGGGGACCGCCGAATTCGTATCGGTCGGGGCGCTGATAAAGATTTCCACGCGGCGGTTTTCGCTGCGATGTGTCGCAGTCAGGTTATCGGTAATGGGCTGGGTTTCTGCATAGGCGCGTACTTCAAGCCGTTGCGGATCGATTTGTGTACGCCTGATAAACGCTTGTACGACACTGGTTGCGCGTGCGGCCGATAACATCCAGTTTGATGGATAGATGTTGGTTGAAATTGGGATATTGTCACTGTGTCCTGCGACCACAATCCGTGAATCCGGGCTCACCAGAGATGCGATGATTTTTTCCAGAACATGCTCGAAGGCAAGATTGAGATTCGCCGTGCCAGAGGGAAAAGAACCTTTTTCCCGTACTTTCAATAACACCCCTTCATTCAGGATCTCTACCCCCAGAAGGCCCTGTTTAAATTCCTGGGCAAGGTTTACCTGGAGTTTCTTGGTTTGTTCTTGCAGAAATTTTTCATTACGGGCTTGCTTGCGCTGAGCTTCATTACTGGCTTGCTTGCGCTGATCTTTTGAGCCTTCGCCCTTTTTGTCCGAGGGCGGAGCGAGTAACTCCAGGTATTCCTGGTTTTCGTTGGTGGTCTGCTGACGCAGCACACGTTCCAGGGTCGGCTGCGGTTTGCCTGGGGTGAACTCTTTGGCAATGATGCTTACCCCTTTAGGAGATTCGTTGACCTTCATGTCTCGTTGTACACCGAAGGCTTTTTCCATGGAGCCGGCAACCTGTTTGTACTTGGCGGCATCCATCTCGGAAAAAGACAACAGCAATACAAAGAAGGTCATTAGCAGTGTCATCAAATCCGCAAACGTCATAACCCAGGCGGGGACACCAGCACCACCTTCATCGGCTGGGGGTTGTTTGCTTTTAGCCATGCCTGTAGTGATCTTCTAACAAACCGTTCAGGCGGCTTCTGCGCCGATACCATCGCGGTTGCCTTCGGGCAGGAAGGCGGTCAATGATTGCTGTAACACCCGTGGGTTGGTGCCCCCCTGGATGGCGGCGACAGACTCCAGTATCAACATCTTGTTGAGGCGATCCTCCTCACTGATGAGTTTGAGTTTTTCCGACAGAGGGATCGCGACGCAATTGGCGATTACGGCGCCGTACAGGGTTGTCAACAGAGCGACAGCCATGGATGGGCCGATGGTTTTTGGATCTTCCATGGTGGCCAGCATCTGTACCAGACCGATAAGGGTTCCGATCATGCCCATGGCCGGGGCGGCATCGCCAATCGCCGTAAACATGCGGATGCCGGTTTTTTCCCTTTCCAGATTTAAATCAATTTCCCGCTCCAGCATGTCATTGACGACTTCAGCGGGATGACCGTCAATACACAAGCCAATGCCCTGATTGAGGAAGGCGTGACCTATCTCCTGATCTTCCAGTGCCAGAATGCCTTCCTTTCGAGAGATGTTTGCCAGTTCAACAGCTTCGTTAATCAAATCTTTGGCGGAGTGACTTTTATGCATGAATGCATAGATAGTGAGTTTGAAGGTTGCCAGAAACTGTTGAATTGAGACCCGGGTCAAGGTTACTGCTATGGTGCCGCCGACCACGATTACCAGACTGGGAATATTGATGAACAGTGCCGGTGCATTGCCCATGACGATTGCGGAGATGACCACTCCCAGGGCGCCTATAACTCCGATGAGTGTTGCGAGATCCACATTAACTCCTGACGATTAACGGATACTGGTTGTCGAGAGGATCGGGGCGCCAAAGTGAACGCTCGATACTTACTCTGATATCGGCAAATCGCGCTGAAACTTTAAGCGTACTGCGCTGATCAGTATGTCCTTTGCAGCGCCCATCAGGCTCGCAACTGTAGCCGATGCAGGGAGTCAAAAGAGTTTTCGGGCTGCGCTCCTGGCCCATAGGTTCCGGTCTGAACGGGTTGGCTGAGGCGTTGCAGCAGGCCCAAGTTTGCCTGGCAGTTGTGCATCCCCACATTGACCAGGGTGCCATTTTCCAGATTGCTTTGCCGGCAGGCACGAGTCAAAGCGAGTAGTTGATCAAATTGCCCGGCCAATTCCGGTGTGGAGGCACGGATTTGTTGCAGGGTGTCAGTCAATGACGGGGCCCGGTTGTCCTGGCTCAACTCGTCTTCCAGCCCGACATTGTGTCGAAAATTTTCATACTGACCACTGATGGTCTCAACGGCCTGTGCTTTACGGGCCGCGATATCCTCAAGTGCTATTGCGTCGGCGGTATTCAATGCCTGATGCTCTTCTTGCAGAGTTTGCAGCATGATTTGAAGATTCTTTATCAGGCCATTTACCTGCTCGCCTACAGTTCGACAAAGATGAGTATCGGGCATGGCAAAAGCTCCTGAATGATTCGATGTTGCGGCTATTTGGGCAGCAGCGCATCAAGGGACAGCAATTTATCGGCAATCCGTTGCGGATTTATTTCGTACTTGCCGTCCTTGAGTGCCTGTTTCAATTCCGCGACCCGTTTGTTATCGATCTCAGGAGATTGTTTGATCTGCGCCTCCAGAGCCTTCAAAGAGCGGGCCTTTTCGGTCAGATCCAGCGTATCAACCCGGCTGGCTGTGGAAGGGTCCTGGCTACGGGAGGCACCATTACCGGGCGTACCCTGCTCGGGTTTTGGCTGTTCTGCCAGGCGGTATACGCCGTTGTTCAGGCGTGGATCGATGGAATTGTTCATGTCCGTTGGATTCCGATTAGTAATTCATACACCAGTGATATCGGCTGATTTGGTTAAAACCTTTAAGCGGCGCGCAAACCGGGCACGATTCCCGAATAGGCAAAAGGCGACAGGTTGCACTACTGGACATGGGTGCGTACCTGCCCCGCAGCAGTGACAATGCCTTCCAGAATACGTTTAGAAACTGGATTTTGCACCTTTACGGTTTGTCCCAGGCGGCCATTATTCAAGGCGATGCCTTTCATATTGATATTCAAACCTGAACTCAACGCGCTAAGGATCACCTGGTGGCCGCGGCGCACCAGCAACGGGGCGCTGAGCATCCGCACCTGTACGACCTTTCCTGCCGGCAGGGTGTTATTGACAAAATAGCCCCGTACAAGCGCCAGGTTGTGGATAACCATGTCCTGTTGGCGCCCGACAGGGCGTTTTTCCAACACAAGATCACCGGGGCCGATACGTTCACCACGAATCATGGGCCGGGTGGTGACAGCGACATTTTGTTGTAGTGCCACACGCACGGGGACGTAGAGTTTCCAGGGCCGTTCGCCATTGCAACGTATGGACACAGTGGTGCGGCCTGCGGCGGCAGAGCCTGGTGCCCAGGCAGCCGCAAGGGCAGTGGTGCAACGGCTTAACCGTAAACGTTGGTCAAGTCGGCCGACGCTGACATCCACATCCTCGTCGGCAGCATATTGCTGTTTGACGAAATTCAGTACGGACGCTTCGATGTTATCCAGTGCTTCAACAACGAGGGCTGCCTGTACTGATGCATGGATCCCCAGACTCAGCATCATGGCGATACCCAGTGCACGGAAGATTGACAGTTGTTTGACTGTGGGGGGCACTGATTCACGGTTTTCTGTCGCTTTATACATATCTGGCTCCTGACTGCCACTTACCAAGCAACAACCATGCCCGCCCAAACCCCAATATGCTCAGATGCTGCGGAACAGGCTCGCGACGGTGCTTTATCACCTTATATACAACACCTGTGCGTTTGTCCTACCGATAGCGCCGGGGTTTCGGAGCATGGCCTGTTGAGGCCGCTTGTACGGCTCTGGCACGAGCTTTGCTTCACAGCTTGGTGAAAGCGGTAATTCCTTCAATTCACAATAGGTACGGGAACAGTGTCAGGCAATAGTATTTTCGGTATTCATGCCCAGGCCCTTGAGCTTCGCGCCAAACGCGCGGAACTCTTGGCGAAAAATCTGGCGAATGCGGATACCCCGAATTACAAGGCCCAGGACATGGATTTTTCCAGTGCTCTCAGTGTGGCCAAAAACGCCCAATCGGTTCGAGTCAACCGGACTTCAGATCAGCACCTGCAGGGTGTCAATGAAACCGGATCCCTGGGGGCGGACCTTAAATACAGGATCCCCAGCCAGCCGTCTCTCGATGGTAATACGGTTGATGCACAAGCTGAGAAAAGTGCGTTTGCCGACAATTCGGTGCGTTATCTTGCCAGCATGAATTTTTTAAATATGCGTATAAAAGGTCTGATACGCACGTTACGAGAGGAATAAACATGTCCTTGTTCAGTATCTTCAATATTGCCGGCTCCGGTATGAGTGCCCAGAGCGTGCGACTCAACCTGACTGCCAGTAATTTAGCGAATTCGGAATCCGTGGCCAGTACACCGCAAGCGGCCTACAAGGCACGGCAACCCATTTTTCAGGCGGTTCTCAACTCTGCGGCCCGGGAAACAGGCGCCGTGCGTACGGCAGGGGTGGTGGAAAGTCAGGTCAAGGGTGAGGCCCGCTATGCACCGGGCCATCCCATGGCCGATAGCAAGGGCTATGTTTATACCGCCAATGTCAATTCCATCGAAGAGATGGCGAACATGATATCGGCTTCCCAGAGTTATCAACAAAATGTCGAAGTGTTAAATACGTCGAAAGCTCTGTTGTTAAGAACCTTACGGCTTGGTGAGTAGACAAGGATTTATGGCAATGAACCCAATCAATAATACTGCGTTGACCAATGAAGTGCTGGCGAAAATCAATACCCGCGCCAATGCTGTGGCCAAGCAGGGCAATGATCTGGGTCAGGAGGAATTCCTGTCTCTGATGATTGCCCAGGTGAAAAATCAGGATCCCTTCCAGCCCACGCAAAATGGTGACTTCATCGCCCAGATGGCGCAGTTTGCAACTGTTGATGGAATCAACAATATGCAATCTTCATTAGCCAATTTAAGCACCTCTTTGAATTCCAGTCAGACTCTGGCAGCCAGCGATTTGATCGGCCGCAGTGTCCTGGCCCCTGCCCAAAGTCAGCCTCTGGGAGCGTCAGGCAACATCAGCGGGGTTATTGATCCGATCCCAGGCGCGACCTCTTTTGTCCTGAATATCTTTGATTCCAGCGGGGCTTTGGTGGCGCGTCGATCCATCAATCCGCAAGCTGAGGGCAACACGCCCTTCGTCTGGAACGGTCTGAATGACCTGGGACAACAAATGGCCCCTGGTGAGTATCGCCTGGAGGCGCAAGCCAAGGTGGATGGTGAGAATTTGGCGGCACAAACCCGTGTCAGCCAGCGAATCGAAAGCGTCACTCTCGGCGCATCGATAGATGATCTGACTTTGAATCTTGCAAACGGTTCCCGGGTGGCATTTTCAACCGTCCAGGAAATTCTCTGAGTATTTTAACAGGAGTGACTTCTCATGCCCTTTGATATCGCCTTCAGTGGACTGAATGCTGCACAGACTGATTTGGATGTGATAGCCAACAATATCGCTAACAGTAACACCAATGGTTTCAAAAGTTCCCGCTCGGAATTTGGGGATGTGTATGCAGTGTCGCAAAATGGTGTTGCCAGCAATGCAACAGGTAAAGGGACTCAGGTGAGATCTGTCAGCACCCAATTTAGTCAGGGTGATATCAGCTTTACTGAGAACAACCTGGATCTTGCCGTTTCGGGTAAAGGTTTTTTTCGACTTGATAATCAAGGCGCCATAATTTATTCCAGAGCTGGCGCTTTCAGTGTCGATAAGGAGGGTTTTGTGGTGAATAACTCCGGTGCGAAGTTGACCGGGTTCCAGACCGACTCAAGCGGTGGCCTGACAGGTGCCCTCGGTAATTTAACGGTCGCCTCTTCAGACTCAACCCCACAACCAACGACGAAATTGACACTGGGAGCGAACCTTGACGCGTTGGAGCCCGTGCTGGGGACATTTAACGTCAGTGACCCAACAACCTATAACCATTCAACGTCAACATCGGTGTTTGATTCTCTGGGAGCTTCCCATGTGGCAACCATGTACTTTCGCAAAAGTGCAAGTCCAATCAACACCTGGCAGTCCTTCTCCTACGTTGACGGCGCCGAGGTCAGTCCGCCAGGGGGCAACACGTTAAGTTTCAGTCAATCCGGTGCTTTGACCGGCACGACCAGCTTTAGCAGTGTTCCTTTCACCCCCCCTGGAAGTGGTGCTGCGAACATGACGATTAATTTTGATTTTGCAAAGATCACCCAGTTCGGTGGCGCCTTCGGCGTCAACCAATTGAGCCAGGACGGTTTCGCAGCGGGTCTTTTGAACAGCATTGATATTGCTGAAACAGGGGCCTTGTTCGCGCGATTTTCAAATGGACGATCCAGTATTCTGGGGCAGGTGGCCTTGGCCAAATTCCAGAATGCGCAAGGGGTACAGGCGGCCGGAGATACCAACTTCACTGAAACCTTCGCCTCCGGTGCGGCCATTGTCGGGGCTCCCGGTACCACTAACCTTGGTTTGATACAGTCCGGAGCGCTGGAGCAGTCGAATGTGGATCTGACCAAGGCGCTGGTTGACCTCATTACCGCCCAGCGAGCCTTTCAGGCCAATGCCAAAGTCATTACCGCAGCCAGTGATGTGAATCAGACCATCATCAACATTGGCCGTTAAAGGATATCAGCATGGATCGTATGGTGTATCTGGCCATGTCCGGGGCCAAGCAGATCGCTCTTAATCTGGCGTCGAATAACCATAATCTGGCCAATGCCAGCACCACCGGGTTTCGCGCCGATCTGGATGCATTTCAGGCGCAACCCGTGACAGGCCCCGGCTTGCCGAGCCGGGTCTATGCCAGTGATGTGCGTGCCGGTGTGAACCTCAAGCCCGGCGAAATTATGGCCACTGGCCGGGATCTGGACGTGGCGATCAAAGGTAAAGGTTATCTGGCTGTACAGGCCCCTGATGGCACCGAGGCCTATACCCGGGCCGGGGATCTGCAAATCACTACGCAAGGTCAGATTCTCACGGGGGCCGGCCATCCACTGCTCGGTAACGGTGGGCCGATTGCAGTGCCGCCTTATGCGCACTTACAAATTGGCGCCGATGGCACTATCAGCGTCCAGCCACTGGGCCAGCCAGCCAACGCATTGGCTGTCGTGGATCGGATCAAACTAGTGGCTCCCGGTGATCAGGCCTTGCGAAAAAGCCCGGATGGTTTGCTGCGTCTGGCTGCGGGCGGCGAAGCGCCTGCTGATGCCGGGGTGCAATTGGCAACCGGATCCCTCGAATCGAGTAACGTCAACACAATTGAAGCCATGGTGAACATGATTGAGTTGTCGCGCATGTTTGAGATGGATGTGAAGTTAATGAAAACAGCCCGGGAAAACGAGTCCGCCTCAACGCGGTTACTGCGCCTGGCCTGATTGCACACAGGAGAGATGACATGAGAGCCTTATGGATCGCCAAGACCGGACTTGATGCCCAGCAAACCAGGATGTCGGTGGTGTCCAACAACCTGGCGAATGTCAACACCACGGGGTTCAAACGTGACCGGGCGATGTTTGAGGATCTACTCTATCAGACCATTCGCCAACCCGGCGCCCAGTCTTCAGAAAATACCCAGTTACCCTCGGGCCTGTTGATCGGTACAGGGGTGCGTAATAACGCCACGGAAAAATTGTTTACCCAAGGCAATCTGGTACAGACCGAAAACTCACTGGATGTGGCAGTTGAAGGGCGGGGTTTTATGGAGATCGTACTTCCCGATGGGAGCTCTGCCTATACCCGCGATGGTTCCTTACAACTGAATTCAGAAGGACAGATCGTCACTTCAAGCGGCTATACCGTGCAACCCGGCTTAACCGTTCCTGCCAATACCCAGAGTATCACCGTTGGCAAGGACGGCACGGTTTCGGTTCTGGTGGCAGGCAACACCGTGCCGACCACGCTCGGTAATCTGCAACTGACGGATTTCATCAATCCCGCCGGTCTTTCTTCGCTGGGGGGAAATTTATATGTTGAAACTGCAGCCAGTGGCAGTCCCGCTACGGGGACCCCGGGCAGTGATGGCTTAGGCACGTTAATACAGGGCTCACTGGAAACCTCGAACGTCAATGTTGTGGAGGAACTGGTCAACATGATTGAGACTCAACGCGCCTATGAGATCAATTCCAAGGCGATTTCCACCTCCGATGAAATGTTGCGTTTTGTCAACAATAATGTCTGATCCTGACCGAGGACATTTGCATGTTTACCCTAACTAATCCCGTCTTGCGCATGCTGTTCATTATGAGCAGTGTGGCCCTTAGCGCCTGTGTCAGCCAGAACCCGATCCGTCGGGCCGATTATCGCCCGGTGCTGCCGCTGGTAGCCGCGAACACCGGACCGAGCAATGGCAGTTTGTATAATGTCAGTTCAAACATACAGTACTTCTCAGATGTCAAGGCACGCCGGGTTGGCGACGTCATTACTGTGGTTCTAAAAGAAAAAACCGATGCCAGCAAAAAAGCCGACACCAATACAGACAAGAACAGTACAATAGAAGTTCCGAATCCAACGTTGCTGGGTCGCAGTTTCACCCTGGGTCGAAATTCCGCGGGCCCGAACAATATTTTTCAAAACAGTGTCAATTCCAGCACTGTCTTTGCTGGCAAAGGGGACAGTTCCCAAAGCAACAGCCTGACCGGTGATATCTCCGTGACCGTGACCGCAGTCTATCAGAACGGCAACATGCTGGTGCGTGGGGAAAAAGTCCTGACCCTGAATCAGGGCAGTGAGGTGGTGCGAATTTCCGGCATCGTGCGGCCGGTGGATGTGACGCCACAAAATACGGTGCTGTCCACGCAAATCGCTGACGCACAAATTACTTACAGTGGGTCAGGTCTGGTTGCGGATAGCAATTCCGCCGGCTGGCTGACCCGCTTTTTCAACAGCCCTTACTGGCCATTTTGAGCCGGTGGCGAGGTCGAAGACCATGTATCGCATTTTTTCATACACCCAGGCTCGGCGGCTGTGCAGTTATGGGATTTTGTTTTTGCTGTTGGCTGCTGTGGCCTGTCCCTGGCAAAACGCAGCGGCAGGACGCATCAAAGACCTGGCAACCATACAGGGCGTGCGCAGTAATAAGTTACTGGGCTATGGTTTGGTGGTGGGTCTCAACGGTACAGGGGATGGTTCCAGTGCGGCGCCATTTACTGCCCAGAGTCTGCGCAACATGCTGACTCAATACGGGATCACCGTGCCATCAAACGTCACCATCCGGCCGAAGAATGTTGCGGCAGTATCGGTTCATGCGGATCTACCGCCATTTGTCAAACCGGGCCAGAAAATTGATATCACGGTCTCATCGCTGGGGGATGCCAAAAGCCTGCGGGGTGGGTCTTTGTTGATGATGACACTGCGTGGACCCGATGGTCAGGTGTATGCCCTGGCCCAGGGAGAACTTGTGGTAGGAGGACTCGGTGTGACCGGCAGTGATGGTTCCAGTATTACGGTGAATATTCCCAGTGCCGGGCGCATACCAAATGGTGCGACGGTCGAGCGTGAAGTGCCCAACACATTTACGCAGGGCGGAGCGCTGGTGTTAAACCTTATGCAACCTGATTTCACCACCGCCATACACATGCAGGAAGCCATCAACAAGCGTCTTGGGGCGGGTACGGCGACGGCGCTGGATGCCTCAGCCATTGCGCTACAGGCGCCAAAATCCATGTCCTCCCGCGTTGGGTTTGTCTCTTACATTGAAAACCTGCAACTGGTCCCGGGAGATGCTCCGGCAAAGATTATCGTCAACTCCCGGACCGGTACTGTCGTCATAGGTGCCCATGTGCAGGTCAGTCCGGTGGCAGTGACGCACGGCAATCTGACGGTGACCATCTCCGAAAACACCCAGGTCAGCCAGCCACAACCTTTCGCTCAGAATGGTACCACCCAGGTGGTGCCCAAAAGCAGTGTCGAGGTGGGCCAGGAGGCGAACCGGATGTTTGTGCTCAAGCCAGGCGTGACCCTGGATACCATTGTTAAAGCGGTTAATCAGGTGGGAGCCTCACCCAGTGACCTGGTGGCGATACTTGAAGCCCTGAAACAGGCGGGTGCGTTACGCGCCGAATTGCTAGTGATCTAGGCGTGGCAGGAAAACGATAAAGTGAAAACAAACGCTGCCAATCTGTACACTGATTTTTCCAGCTTCAGCCAATTGCGTGCCCAGGCACGGGACAATTCAGCGGCTGGGCGCCAGGCTGCGGCCCAGCAAATTGAATCGTTGTTTTTGGGCATGATGCTCAAAAGCATGCGTGCCGCAGGTGGCTCCATGCTCGGTGGCCCGGGCGCCCAGGTACGTGAAGAGATGTTTGATTCGCAAATGGCCTTGAGCATGTCAAAACATTCCAAGCTGGGTTTCGCCAAACTGATGTTGCGTGAATTTAATTTGCGTCAGGGTGCCGCAGCGTCGATGCCCCCCCCACAGCAGTCCGCCGCCGCGGGTCAAGTTCCCGTTGGCCGGTTTGCAAATGCCTTGTGGGGCAGGGCCGTGGCGCAGGTTGCCGCGATCAAACCAAATCCATCGCCGGAAAATTTTCAGCATAGGGTTCCCGGGTTGAAGGCTATAGAGGCCCCCGCAAAGATAGTCGCAGCACAGACCTTCGCAAGTGATGCTTTTGACGATGCAACAGCACCGGTCACCTGGCGTACAGCCGATGAATTTGTAACCAACCTATGGCCAGCCGCCCAGCGTGCGGCCAAGGCTCTGGGCACCCGTGCGGAGGCGGTGATGGCCGTTGCCGCGCTGGAAACAGGCTGGGGTAAACACATGCCAGCCTCGGCGGACGGTATCAGTAGCAATAACCTGTTCGGTATCAAGGCCCATGGTTGGGCGGGCCCTGTCAGCCATGCCCCAACCCTGGAATTTGAAGCCGGGCGTTTTGTCCGCAAGCTGGAACCATTCCGCCGCTATGACTCGGCGCAGCAGTCGTTTGCCGATTTTGTAAACTTCATAAAAAGCAGGCCTCGTTACGCTGCAGTACTCGACAGTGGTGATGATCCGCTGGCCTTTGTCCGTGCCCTGCAGCAAGCCGGTTATGCAACGGATCCGCAATATGCCGACAAACTGGAAAACCTGCTTCGATCCGAGACCATGCGCAAAGCGCAGACCCTGACAACCTTCGAGCCACAAGTAGCGGTTACCACGGGATAATCAGCGATGCCAAGTCTTCTTCAAACCGGTTTATCAGGACTGATTGCCTTTCAGCGGACCCTGTCGACGACCAGTCATAACATCGCTAATGCCCACACCACGGGCTATACCCGCCAGCGCACGGATTTAGTGCCACTGGAAGGCCAGGCGTTCGGCAATGGCTATTTTGGCCGTGGCGTTGGAGTTTCAGACGTCGTACAGATGCGCGATAAGTTCGTTGAGCAACGCCTTCAGGATGCCATAACCGACAGCAGCCGTTCCGATCTGTTTATGAAACTGTCTGAGCAGATCAATAATCTGCTCGGTCAGCCCGATTCAGGTCTGGCACCGGCCCTGCAGGAGTTTTTCAATGGCCTGCACGATGTCTCCACGGATCCCTCCTCGGCTACGATGCGCCAGTTACTCCTGAGCCAAAGCCAGACGTTGGTCGATCGTTTTCAGTTCCTGGACGGACAACTGCGCAGCATTATGCGCAACAGTAATCGGGAGCTAGAAATCCAGGTGGCCGACGTCAATGCCATTGCCGGGGATATCGCCAGGTTGAACCGCGATATCGTCAATGCCCAGGGTGCTGATGGGCGCAATATGCCCAATGATCTTATTGATCAGCGCAGCAACCGTATCAATGAACTGGCGGCTTTTGTAAGTGTCAGTGTTGTTGCCCAAGACAACGGTGCCATCAATGTATTTGTCGGTAATGGCCAGCAACTGGTGGTCAATACCACGGCTCAGACACTGGGCACCCGGGCCGATACCATGGACTCGGATTTACTCCAGGTAACCTCCACTGCCGGTGCCACAACGGTACAGGTAAGCGATCAACTCAACGGTGGCGCCATGGGGGCGTTATTGGATTTTCGCCGCGATTCGCTGATTCCGACCCGTAATGAATTGGGGCGTATTGCCATGGTGGTGGGTGATTCATTTAATACCCAACACCGCAAAGGGATGGATGCGAGCGGTAGTGCGGGAATCGATTTTTTCACCTTGCCACCACCACAGATCATTGCCGATTTGAACAATGTCGCGACGGCGACCCCCACTGTCACCATCACCGATTCGGCCAGTTTGCTGGCGGCGGATTATCGGCTCGATTATGATGGCGCGACCTTCACACTGACCCGCTCCACTGACGGTGCCAGTGTCAGTGGGCCCGGCCCACTGTCCATGGATGGCCTGCAGGTCGCAATCGGTGGCGTTGCGGCGGCCGGTGACAGTTTTTTGATCCGCCCTGTGGCACGAGGAGCAGAACTGTTTGGCCTGGCCATCAAGGATCCGGATCTGGTTGCTGCTGCCGTGCCGGTACAAAGTAATGCCCGTTCCGGGAACCTTGGTAATGCCCTGGCCGCCCAGCCGGCCATTCAGGTTGCAACTAATCCCGCCTTGCGCGACAACGTCGATATTATTTTTAATAATCCGCCAACTAATTTCGACGTGGTGGATGTAGCGACCTCAACGGTCATTGCCGCCGGGGTGTCCTATGTGAATGGCCAGACCTTCAGCTATAACGGCTGGAGCACCAGTATCAGTGGCAGTCCCGTCGGCGGTGATGTGTTCAGCATCGGTGACAATACCGGTGGCACGGCCGACAACCGCAACGCCTTGTTGCTGGCTGGCCTGCAGGGGACTGTGACAGTGGCGGGAAACCTGAACTATGGTGAAGCCTATAGCAACCTGGTGGGCAGGGTGGGGATTGAAACCCGCTCCGCACAATTAAATTCTGACGCCCGCAGTGTGCTGCTGGATTCGGCCATGGCCGCCCGGGATGAAGTTTCCGGCGTCAATCTCGATGAGGAGGCCATTGACCTGACGCGTTATCAGCAGGCCTATCAGGCCATGGCTCAGGTGATCAACACATCGAACGCTCTTTTCGATACCTTAATAACGGCGATACGCTAATGACACGTGTAACCAACAATACCTTTTACCGTCGCGCGTTTGCTGACTTTCAGTCCCATCAAAGCTCAATCGCGAAGCTTCAACAGCAGATCGGATCTGGCAAAAAGCTGCTGGTGGCCTCAGATGATCCTTCCGGCGCCACAAGGGCCCTGGACATCAAAAGCGTCATCAATCAATTGGACACCTATGCAACCAATGCGGGCCTTGCGGACCGCCGTCTGGGACTGGAAGAAACCACGCTGGGCGGCGTCAGTGATTTACTGGTGCGGGTCAAGGAACTGGCGCTGTCGGCAAAATCCGGTATTCAAACGGATGAAACCCGTACCGTCATTCGCGCGGAAGTCGAGCAACAGCTTGGCGAGTTGCTGGATATGGCCAATGTCCGTGATGCCAACGGGGATTACCTGTTTGCCGGATTTAAGGGCAGTACCCAACCCTTCGACCTCAGCGCAGGCAATGCCAATTATCGGGGTGATCAAGGGGTGCGCGAGTTACAGGTCTCGGTAACCCGGAAGATTACCGCGGGCGACAACGGTAACCAGGTGTTCATGCAGGTACCGGCGGGCAACGGCAAGTTCAGTGTCAGTGCCGTCTCTGGTAACACTGGAACTGGCATCATCAGCGCAGGGAGCGTGGTCAACCAGGGGGGTTATCTGCCCCATCAATTCTCTATCCGCTTTACGTCTCCGGGCAGTTATGACGTTGTCGACGATACTCTGGGCGCGACCATTCTCAGTGGACAGCCGTTCACCGCGGCAGCCGGTATCAGCTTCAATGGCGTGAGTGTCAGTATCGCCGGTCAGCCTGCTGCTGGCGATCAGTTTGATTTAAGCCCGAACAGGGGCCAGGCCATGTTCGACACCCTCAGTGACTTTATCAGTGCGTTGTCGATATCACCCAGTGATCCGGCAACCAATGCACAGTTGAACCAACGCTTGAATGGTGTCATTGCGGATCTGGATCAGTCGATTGGCCATGTCCTCGATGTTCGTACCAGTATTGGCGCTCGGCAAAATGCCCTGGAGGCATTTGCAGGTGCCAGCAAGGATTTGCGCATCGTTCTGCAAACGAATCTATCTGATATAGAAGATGTGGAACTGGATGTGGCCATCGGCCAGTTGCAACAACGCATGAACGGACTGCAGGCAGCCCAGCAAACCTTTATGAGTATTTCGCGGCTGAATCTGTTTGATCTGCTTCGTTAGTCCCGTGACACGGCGTAAGCGGCGCCCAGAAAACAGAGCCCTAAGCGCTGATCGGGGGTTCTGGGTAATTTTCCCGGCAATACCGCCCGGCTTCCCTGGATCAAACAGATAGGCCCGATTTATGCGGATTACAGCGGCTATGGACCGGTTTTTTAACGGCATACAGAGGATAGATCAAAGCTTTTCGAATTCCAACCGATACCTATGACTGAGAGACAGTGTAAAAGACAGCACCTTCAAGACTACTGGATACACTGTCCATTGTTACAACGGGTATACACAGGAGTTGAGACAATGCCCCAAACCATTAACACCAATATTATGTCACTGAACGCTCAGCGCAATTTGAGTAAAACCCAAAATGCCCTGACGACTGCCGTTTCCCGGTTGTCTTCTGGCCTGCGTATCAACAGCGCCAAGGACGATGCTGCAGGTCTGGCCATTTCAGAGCGGATGACGGCCCAAATCCGCGGGATGAATCAGGCCGTTCGAAATTCCAACGATGGTATTTCCCTGGCCCAAACGGCGGAAGGCGCACTGACTGAAATTGGTAATAACCTGCAGCGCATTCGTGAGCTGGCGGTGCAATCGGCGAACGCCACCAACAGCGCCAGTGACCGGGCCGCACTTAATGTGGAAGCGCAGCAGCTGTTTGCTGAAGTTGATCGGGTGGCAAATACTACCCAGTTTAACGGGACTAATCTGATTGATGGTTCTTTTACCAATCAAACCTTCCAGGTCGGCGCCAATGTTAACGAAACCATTGCCCTGAGCAGCATTGTGGATGCCAATACGGCTAATTTGGGCAGCACAACCAAAGCCCAGGTCACAGGTCCAGCAGCCACTGGGTTTGCCAATGCGCTCACTGCCGGTGACATGAAGATCAATACCGTCAGCATCGGAGCATTGGCTGCCGCTGCAAGTGCGACAGAGCGTGCTTCCCAGATCCGAGATGCGGTGAATGCAATCTCTGATACAACGGGGGTCTATGCGACCAACGACACCGCGACAACGGTCACTTTGACCTCATCTACGGCGAACATTGTCGTCTTAGGCGCGAACACAGGTGTTGTCGCCAACACGGGACTGACGACTGGAACCACCAACACCGCGACCACAACGGGCTTCACCGGGCTTTCAGTGGCGACCACGTCAGGTGCGAACACAGCCATTGCGTCGATGGATTCGGCACTGACTGCGGTGAACTCCGCCCGCGCTACTTTGGGTGCGGTGCAGAATCGATTCCAGTCCGTCATCTCTAACCTGTCTTCGGCTTCCGAGAATCTGTCGGCCGCACGTGGACGGATCAAGGATGCGGATTTTGCGGCGGAAACGGCCGCACTGACGCGGGCGCAGATTCTGCAGCAGGCCGGCACCGCCATGGTGGCCCAGGCCAACTCTCTGCCGCAGTCAGTCCTGAGCCTGCTCCAGTAGGCGACCAGGCAAAATGAGCAAGGGCAGGCCGGGGCCGTAGCTAAAGGCCCCAGCCGCAACAGACCTCACAACGGACAATGGCAATGATGAGCATGGAATTCCCCCCTCCCCTGGCGCCCATGGATACCCTCCGGGCCGGGCAGGAAAGACCGCTCCTGCAGGCAGTGCCTGACGCCGGCAACACGACGCCCAGTACCCGCCAACAATCTGCAGAGGTCACGACTGCACAAATGCCCGACTTACAGCAGGTATTACAGGCCAGTTCAAGATTTTTCCAGGAGCACCAGCAGCAGCTGAGTTTTTCTGTCGATAAAATCAGTGGCCGCATGGTGGTGAGTGTGATTGACAGCAAAACCTCCGAAGTGATTCGGCAGATCCCCAGTGAAGAAATGCTGGAAATGAGTCAGCGTCTGCATCAATTGATAGATGAAAACGATTTAGTCGGTGCGGCTTTATTAATCGAAAAATCGGCATAAAAAAGGCTGGCTGGAAATGAACCTGTATAAAGCAGCACAAACATGATCAGTTCACCTGGCGTCGGTTCCGGATTAGACATCAACAGCATTATCGACGGCCTGATGGCCGTTGAACGTACGCCACTGAATCGCCTGGAAAGCCAAAAAAGTGATGTTCAGGTTGAGATAAGTGCAAATGGCCAACTGAAAAGTGCCATTTCCCAGTTACAGGTGGCCGCCCAGGCCATCAAGGATCGCACCACCCTGACCGCAGTCAGCGCCAGTAGTTCCGATGCCACGGTGCTCAGTGCGAGCACCAATTCTACTGCCATCAAAGAAAGTCATACCCTGGTCGTGACGCAATTGGCCCAGCAGCACAAACTGACTTCAACGGCTTACGCGGATGCAGACACGGCAATTGGCACCGGTACATTAGACATCATCGTGGCCGGTAACACCTTGAGCCTCAATCTTGCTACGGGCAACAACACCTTGACTCAGATCCGTGACGCCATTAATCAGTCCGCCAACAATCCCGGCGTCAGCGCCAGCATTATTACCGTCAACGCCGGCAGCAAACTGGTTTTGACAGCTAAAAATTCCGGGGTTGCAAATGCCGTGACCCTGACGGTGGATCCGGCCTTGACCGGTTTTGCCATGACTGAGTTGAATCCCGCAAAGGATGCCAGCCTGACAGTGGACGGGTTTGCCGTCACACGATCCAGCAATACCATCACTGATGTCATCCAGGGGGTCACATTGACCCTGGCTGGCGCCGGCACCGCGAACCTGGATCTTAAGCCTGACAGTACTGCACTCGGTAAGGCGCTTGATGGTTTTGTGAATGGCTTTAATTCCCTGCGGGGCAATATCAAAGCGCTCAGAAATGGTGCCCTGAGTGGCGATGCCACCTTGTTGGGGCTGGAGAAATCGCTGCGCGATCGGATCAGCAACCCCATTACAATCGGTGCGGCAACCCCGGCCTATTTATCAGAACTGGGCATCAGCTTTCTGGCCACTGGAGATTTGAGTCTGGACAAGATCAAACTCGATAGTGCCGTGAATGCGGGTGTGGGTCATGTGCTGGATCTGCTGGCCGACCCTACGGTCGGTATTGGTACGCGGATCGATACGTTCCTGGAGTCCTACATGAAAACAGATGGTCTGCTTGATGTCCGTAACCAGACGCTGACAGATCGTACGACGCGCATTGACCGGCAGATCGAAGGGGCGCAGTTTCGTCTCGATAACACTGAAAGACGACTCCGCGCCCAGTTCACTTCCCTGGATAATCTGCTGACGCGATTACAGACTACTGGGAGTTTTCTTACCCAGCAGCTATCAAATCTCGCCAATTTCAACAACGGCAAAAACTAATTCACAATCAAAACAGGAGTCAGGGAGATGACACATTGTGGAATTGAGCAATATCGGCGGGTAAATACCTGTGGTGATGTTGAATCCGCCAACCCTCATAAACTCATCGATTTATTGTATGGCGGCTTGAAAACTGCGCTCAATGGTGTGGCTCGTGCTATAGATTCCGGTCGTCTGGACGACAAAGTAAGGACGCTGAACAATGCGCTGGATATTCTTCAGACGCTGCAGGTGAGTCTCGATCCGCAGTCGGGAGGAAAAATAGCCGACAGTCTAGATCGGTTATACAGCTATATGGAGCGGCGTCTGACGGAGGTTAATCTGCATAACGACAGCAAAGCGATTGAGGAATTGCTGGCGTTGACGGATTCACTGCGGGCAGCCTGGGAGACGATCCCCGAGGATCAGCGTGCGGGGCCAAAAGCGGCCTGACGGTTTTTCTATTTTTTCTATTGATGCCGCTTGATATTTGCCAAGGACGTCACAAATTTGCCGCTCGTGTGGATTTTGCAGGCCAAAGTTTGTCAAAGTTTTGACGAAAGACGATCCGCACCGTTCTAACTATCTGATTTTATTCATCCCCTAAACCCGGCACGGGTTTTGCTGTTTTCATTGTGCTGGTAAAAAAATATAAAACAAACACGTCGGGGTGGTCGCCAGCATTTTGGGTAAACCTACGGCCTGTAAACGTCACGGTGAATGTAGAAGGGATGGGCGATGGATAATACGGCAGTTTTGGATGCGCAGGACCCACAGTTGGCGCCAGGCACCGCGAATCAACCGCCAGTGCAGTTCCGCAATCGTCGTCGGCGTACCTGTATTGAATCAATAGAGGGGATCAGTTCCGCCATTCAACAGGTCCGGAGCCTGATTTCCCAGGTTGCGCAGGCGGATGCCAATGTACTGATTCTGGGAGATTCGGGCACCGGCAAAGAACTTGTCGCGCGATCCATTCATCGCCAGTCTGCCCGGGCGAATAAACCGTTTGTGCCGGTAAATTGTGGTGCAATTCCGACTGAATTGCTGGAAAGCGAATTATTCGGACATGAAAAAGGTGCGTTTACCGGTGCCATTACGGTGCGTGCCGGGCGCTTCGAACTGGCGGATGGTGGCACACTGTTTCTCGATGAGATTGGCGATATGACGCCCTACATGCAGGTTAAATTACTGCGGGTACTGCAGGAGTGTTGTTACGAGCGAGTGGGAAGTAATAGCACTCGTGACACAGATGTCCGCATTATTGCCGCAACCCATCATGATCTCGAAGCGGCAATGCAAACGGGTGAATTCCGTGAAGATCTATTTTACCGCCTGGATGAATTTCCGATCTGTATGCCACCTTTGCGAGATCGTGTTGAAGACATTCCGATCCTGGTGCAGACCCTGATTAAGCGCCTTGAGAAAGAGCGCGGCACATTGCAGATTGGCAAAACCGTAATCGAGGCGATGCAGTTTTACAGTTGGCCGGGGAATGTTCGAGAGTTGTCAAATGTGGTCGAGCGGTTACGGGTTTTGCATCGTAATTCACGGGCAGAGCTATCGAGTTTGCCGGAGAAAATTCTACAGGCGCGCCTGGCGCCGATGGCGGCCGACTCCGTTGCCGGTCAGGATACCCCCAGGCAACGTAGCATGGGGATTGCCTTGCCTGAATCCGGTCTGGACTTGAAGGAGTACATGTCGGCAATCGAGCTGTACCTGATCCGCGAGGCACTGGACAGGGCCAACGGGGTCGTGGCTCAGGCAGCAAAGCTTTTGGGCCTGGGCCGGACGACGTTGGTTGAAAAACTTCGTAAGTATTCCAGCAAGGACAAATCGCTGTGGCCAAAACAGGTCAGTGGTGAGCTCTAAATCGCTGTGCGAAAATCCTGTTTATTTAAGGCAATGCCAGGTTTGCGCATTGCGCAGGGTAAGGACTGACTCACAAGACACGCCGCGAGTACATGATGTGCGCGGATGCACGAATGCCGCG
>CAZAWX010000018.1:14899-27834 GCA_964488985.1 uncultured Ectothiorhodospiraceae bacterium | reverse complement strand
TATTATGACACTAGTGATTTAGATTAATTCTTTTCATTTGGATAAGCCGTCGCTCAATTCATCAATAAATTGTGTAGCTTCAGTAGTAGTATAACCATAATGTTTTTTTGCCAGTGCCACTGCATCAAATGTGTCTCCCTTACTTACTCGATCCAGAATCATATCATCGAGTTCCTTTCCCTTTAGTGAGTCGACTGTTGAATCAGAATCAATTATTAAATCTGACTTAAGACTTGTACGTAATGAAAATGACTCTAATGCCTTGGCAATTTTTGGTTTAATTCCGTTCCATCTAACACGTAAAATATCGCTATCAATCAATCTCACTGGATAATCATTATATTTACCAATTGATATTATTTTTCCTGGTTTTTTATTTTTTTTTGCCAAGCGTATTCTATCTTTTATTTCCTCTATTTTATGTTGAGAGTCTTTATTCTTTCTTGCTATAAAAAGCTCATGTCGTAAGTCGCTAACTTCTGATCTTTGCGGTTTCCGCCTTCGCTCTTCATTCAGACCTGCTTCGATTACTTTAAGCTCTGCCTCTGATAAATTTAGTTTAAGATCAAGATAGGTCAAAAATTCTGTTACCGCACTGTCGCCCTGACCTCTGGATGAAGTTTCTTTCGTTTTACGCACCCAAATAATATCCCGCCATGATAATTCAATAACAACTGGATCAATTTCAGTATATTTATAATTTAGGAAAGAACGATATTTAATCAAAACACGACTGGAACTCAACTTAAGCAACCAATTAGTAGGGCGTAAGCAGGCTTTAAGTCGAGACCAAGCCATCAATGCTATAAGACCAAGCCAGAATACAATCCAGAGATAAATACCCACCCCCCAAATAGGAGTGCTGTGATAATAACCCTTCGAAATAAATAGATAAGTACAGACGACTATCGGAATAAATAAAACAGTGAATACAATAGTATTAGCGACATTCGAATTACGAAAAACTTCCTCATCAAGAGCAGTATCGGCAATATCCAGAACACTAATTAACCTCATAACACTTCAGTCCTCGTATCCGAAAGGATAAAACGCTTTAATAATACTTCTATCAAGAACTCACTTAAATCATATCCCTGAACCTAAGCGGCCATTCTGAGGTGTTATTTTCTACCGGCTGAATATCTCTATCCCATCCCCAGCAAGTCGATCTTCTCAATTCGCTATAACTCTGATAGAAAAGCTACCCAACGCGCTCGATGATATATTCACGGGCAGCAAATATTGACCTGAAACACGCGTTTACCTAATCGACACCGCCGCCCTGGTCAACATCGTGGTCGGTCGTACGTTTGCCGTGATCGGAGAGTTTATTTGCAGATCCCTGCTCTTTTCTTGTGCGCCGTTTTGTGCCAGCTGTTGGTGAAGTCAATGCCGCAGTCGCCACATCCTCGTTGTGCATCTGCACCTGGACGGGGGGTGCCTGGCCATTGGCATCGGCACCAAAATAGATCGTCTGGTGGGGGAAGGGTATTTCAATTCCAAGTTCATCAAAACGGTTTTTCATCAGCCGGTTAAACGTGCGCCGGATCGCCCATTGATATCCGGCTTTGACTTTAATTCGTGCCCGGATCACCACGGCGGAATCTTCCAGGGCATTCAAGCCCTGTACCTGTATGGGTTCAAGAATATTCTGCGCCACATCTGCATCGGCCAGCATTTGTTCACCAAGGTCTTCGATAACGTCGATCACATCATCCACGTTTTCCCGGTAGGCAATACCGATATTGAGTACCGCGTAGGAATAGTCGCGGGTGTAATTCAGTACCGAGGATACATCGCTGAAGGGGACTGTATGCACATTGGCTGCGGCATCGCGCAGGCGAACACTGCGTATACTGAGTGATTCTACAGTTCCTTCATGGCCCCCAACATCGATGTAGTCACCAACGGTAATGGTATTTTCGATCAGGATAAACAATCCTGTGATTACGTCCTTGACCAGGGTCTGGGCACCGAAGCCAATCGCCAGGCCGATAACCCCCGCACCGGCCAGGAGCGGCGCAATATTGATACCGAACTCGGACAACACCATGAGCAACACCATCACCACCAGCACCAATAAAAATGTACGCCGCGCCAGGGGCAGTAATGTCATGATGCGCGCATTTTGATCGGCGTCATCAACCGATCGGGCCCGCTCTATCGCCCGTTCTATCAAATAACTGATCACTTCCCAGGCCAACAATGCAGCCAGGCTGATGATAGCAATGGTAATTGTACTGCCCAGCAGTTGCTGTCCTGAGGCACTGCGCATCCATCCCAGTACGCCGACACCCCAGGTCTGCAACAAACTGAACACAGCGCTACCCCAGATACAGACATTCACAATCATCTTCAAAACCGGCAGGTAACGGTTGGCCCTTGCCTCCAGTAATGGGAAGCGTAGATGCAGGTGCAGGGAAATGGCAAAGCGTTGATCCAGAACCCGGCGAGTACCGGAGGACAACGCACTGGCAAACACGACAATGAGCAGGCTGATAATTGAAGCGCGAAGTAAAAATGCAAACCCTCCGGGTATTTCCAGTGCCCAGACGAAAAAACTGGCGCCGATGTACAAAATCAGCAACACATGCCATGTTTCTGCGAGCCGCCGGCGCAGCAGGTGCAGTCCACGCCGGGAAACAGGCCTGATGTCCCGATCAGATGGTTGCGTCTGCTCCCGGGCCAGCCAGCCTGCGACACTGGCGCGGTTCTGCAACACCAGCACCACCAGCATGGCCGCCAACACCAGACCCAGTAGTTTAGCTATGATCGAGTGCAGTCCCTGCGGCATCCCTAAAACCAGCAATGCAGTTGTGAGAAAGTAACCATAGACGGCGAGGCTGGTCACACGACGGCACCAGATGAACCAATAATTTGCAGTGATATCGGCTAGCGGCGTTAGCCGTAACTGTGCCACAGCTGGCGCCAGCAGCAGGCGCGCCAGGGCCATAATCAGGCGGTACAGGACAACGGCATCAATCAATGCCGCAGTCACGCTGTGAGCTTCGATCCCCGGATCGAGTAACGACAAGACGAAGTATGCGCCGACAGCAAAAACGGCGATGGGGATCAGTTCCAGAAACGTACGGCCCAGCAGATAAAGAACACGAACAGTCAGTGATGCCACGCTACGGGTTTCCAGATCTTTACGAAAACGCCGCAGTAATCTTCGTACCAGGCGATCCAGCAGCCAGGCACTGGCCAACGTAACCAGTAATTTGATGAGCACACGCAGCCAGTTGCCGATAATTTCCTGGTGTGTCAGTTGTTCACTCACACGCATAAACAATGCCGGGATCTGTAATAAAGCATCGGCCGTATCGAGGACATCGCGGCTCAGACGATCAATTCGATCGGCAAGAAATGAAACGGCCGGCAGTACAGGTTTTTCAGCGGCGCCGTTAGCGGCCTGCTGTTCCTGGCGAGCCGCGATCAGTAATTTGAGATTACGGATAAATTCTGCACGTCTGCTGTCATCTTCAATCGTTTGCAACAGTGCCTGGTAAGATTGCGGCTGCGCCTGTTTTTGTGCGCCATCAGCAGCGGCGGCCTGCGCCTGCTGAAAAAGTCCGGACAGGACCAACAGCGCCAGTATCAATAAAAGATTCCGGCCGCCTGAATTGTGAGTCGAATGATTTACGTTGGTCATTTTCGCACCAGGGTTGCGAAAGCAGTGAAAATTTCCTGCATGTGTGGCCGTTTATAAGGGAAAATCTCGACCGGATCCATATCATGCACAACCATTGAGGAACCGGCTTCGAATACCAGAAGTCTACCGTCAAGCGTTTGTGAGCAGTCGATGGAAAAATAATCCAAGCCCGTGTAGTCGAAAAGCGATTGCAGTGCCGGGCCATGACGGCGCGCAAATCCATCGCGAAAATCCGCCATCGCCTGTGCTTCTATTTCCCGTTTCTGTGCACTTTGCGTCATTCCGGCATTCAGATAATGCACCATCCAATGTTCTGAGACCGCCATATGGGCTAAAAATGGCTGCCCATTGATCATGACGACACGGTATTTGCAAAACTGTCCTTGAGCATTTTGATAATCAACGAATTCAGAGATGAAAAAATCGGTCTCTGTTTGTCCACGCAGATAATCACCAAGAAAATTGGCCGCATCGATTTTCTCCAGCCCATGGCCTGCATGAGAATCCACAGGCCTGATAATGATGGGAAAATCACTGAACTCGGCCACGCTTGCAAGGGTGATTTCCCCCGTGGCCAGCCGTTCCAGTGTGCTGCGATCAATACGGTGTGTGCTTGGAACCAGCAAACCAGCAACGCCCTGCATGGTGTTGCAAAGCTTGTCCCGTCCCACCTTTACAATACACTCGGGTGGGTTCAATACCGGCTGTTGCGGATTTTCCAGCAGCTGTTCGATCCAGGCCAGAACTGGAATGTTGCGTTCCATTTCACAGATCGCCACGATCAGAACATCATGCTTCGGCAAGGCCTCGGGTAATGGCCAGTCAGGACAGACATAGAGGATGTCCAGATCCAACCCCGCCCCTTTGCAGAGAAACTCCAGGGGCATGTTGGTCATCAGATCTCCTGGCGCCATCAATGCCAGCAGACGCGTTTGTTCGCGTTTGTTGTCAGGCTCAAGATGGTAGTGTTGGCACTTGGCCAGGGCTAACGACTGCATGGCCAGTCCCGCTTGTGACTCACCCCGTAATTGCAGGACGATGGCCAGATCCAGCATTGCCAGAGGATCATCCGCGTTCGCCTTGTCGAGGAGTTGCTGACCCAGATCCGTTAAATCATCACCCTGGTAGTAACGCGTCATCAACCTGGCGAGACCGAACATTTACATTCAACTCATGTCTTGCAATGCACGGCCGGGAACCCACAGATAACCGTCAGGGTCGACAATATAAACTTCACGTAGCCCATGCGGTTTATCCATGGTACCTGCAAGGACTGTATCACCGCGCTCCCTGGCGCGGGCTTCACAAGCATCTGGATCCATCTGGTATAAGCGCAACTCAACGCCAAGACCTCTGGACATATCCGCACCCAGACTACCCTTGAGCGGGTGATCACTGTAGGTATGGTCGGCATGCAGCATCCAGCTCGAATCTTTTGTTGCAAGAACAGCAAAATCTTCATCCGCATAGACCACATCGGCCGACAGCACCTCGGTCTGAAAGGCCACGGCCCGTTCGATATCAGCGACCAGCAAATTGACGCCGAAACCCCTCAGGGTACGCCCGTAATCACTCGCGGGCATCCAGGGTGAAGTGCGACTTTTCTTCATGGTGATCCTCCTGCCAAGGGCTCAGGCCGACAGCTTTAGCAACTCGTGACCCGCCATCCACCCGGCAACAGCGTCACATTGATCCTGGCTCAAACGCAAGCCGAGTTTGGTACGGCGCCACAGAACATCCTCGCCACTCATTGCCCATTCATTGCGTATCAACCAGTCGACTTCCCGGGCATACAAATCTACACCGAAATGTTCTCCCATATCTTCCAATTGCCGCACATTCGCTAAAACTTCATCAATTCTCGTCCCGTAGGCATGGACCATCCGCTGCAAGGTTGCGGGCTGCAGAAAAGGATAGGCCTGCACGGCACGATCGCACAAGGCAGCAAAACCCCGGATCGAAAAATCACCGCCGGGTAATGGCTGATGCCCAGTCCAGGCAGCGTTCATTGCAGGCAGTGCGCCTGTAAGTTTTTTTAATACCGCTTCAGCCAGTTTACGGTGGGTGGTTATTTTCCCGCCAAATACACTCAACAGCGGCGGATGTCCGGTATTCCCGGGTTTGAATGACAACACGTAATCCCGGGTTGCTTCACGTGCCGTAGAAGCACCGTCATCGTACAGGGGGCGAATGCCGGAATAACTCCAGATTACATCGGCAGCTCTGATGGGGGCCTTGAAATATTCGCTCGCGGCGTGGCACAGGTAGTCAATTTCTTCGGCACTGATTTCGGGAGGAGTCAAATCGCCATGCACATCAATATCGGTTGTACCGATAAGGGTAAAATCGCGCTCATAGGGAATCGCGAAAATAATCCGGTTATCAGGATTTTGAAACAAATACACCCGATCATGATCAAACAATTTCGGCACGACAATATGACTGCCCTTGACCAATCGGACCTGCTCGGTGTTGCCGATGTGGACATTGTTGTTTAAAAACTCCGATACCCAGGGCCCGGTGCTGTTCACCAGCACCTTGGCACTCACTTCGCTTTGCTCACCAGTGCGTGTATTTTGCAGTTTCAATCGCCAGCCGCCATCGGACCCGTTCTCAGCACTCAGGCAGCAGGTGCGCGGACGTATACTGGCACCGTGCCGGGCCGCATCCACCGCACTCAACACCACTAATCTGGCATCATCCACCCAACAATCAGAGTATTCAAATGCCTTGCCGAAATCACCTTTAAGCGGCTTTCCAGCAGGATCGGATTTCAGATCCAGCGTACGCGTTGCAGGCAATATTTTACGCCCGCCAAGATGGTCATAGATAAACAAACCGAGACGCACCAGCCACGCCGGCCGCAGGCCATTATTTTGCGGCAGGATGAAACGTAATTCGTGAATAATATGTGGCGCAATGGCCCACAAAACCTCGCGCTCAATCAGCGCTTCGCGCACCAGTCTGAACTCGTAAAATTCCAGATATCGCAGACCACCATGAATCAGTTTGGTACTGGCAGAGGACGTCCCTGAGGCCAGATCATTTTGTTCACAAAGCAGTACCGACAGACCTCTTCCTGCCGCATCACGGGCGATTCCGCAACCATTGATGCCACCGCCAATGATGGCCAGATCATAGTGGTCCATTAATCAAAGGGGTGTTGCACGATGATCGTGTCATCACGTTCTGCACCGGTTGAAACCAATTGAATCGGCACCCCGACCAGTTCCTGCATAAGCCGCAGATAGGCACGCGCCTGGCTTGGCAGATCCTCGGTATCACGCACGCCTACAGTTGAACATTGCCAGCCAGGGACCGTCTCAAAAACCGGCTTACAACGCGCCAAATCATCGGTACTCCAGGGCGGACTGTGCAAATACTCGCCATCGAGTTCGTAGGCTGTACATATTTTCAATTCGGCAAGATTATCAAGCACATCAAGCTTGGTCACACTCAAACCTGTTACCCCATTCACATGCAATGAGCGCCGCAACCCCACCACATCCAGCCAACCACAACGTCTTGGCCGTCCGGTAGTGGCACCGAACTCTTGGCCTTCGCGGGCCAGAAATTCACCCACCTCATCACCCAGTTCAGTAGGGAACGGGCCGGCACCCACCCGGGTGGTGTAGGCTTTGACAATGGCCAACACCGCACTGATGTCCGTAGGTCCGATGCCACTGCCAGTTGCCGCAGCCCCTGCGGTGGTGTTTGAAGAGGTCACATAGGGGTAGGTCCCCTGGTCCACATCCAGCAATGCGCCCTGGGCGCCCTCAAACAGGATATTCGAGCCTGCTTGACGAATTTCATAAATCCGCGCAGGAACATCATCCAGTAACGGCATGATAATGTCCGCACAACGCATGCATTCTGTATAGGCTTTGTCGGCGTCCAAGGCCGTTTCACCATAACGTTTGGTTAATGAGAAATTATGGTGTGCGATCAATTCCCCAAGGCGTTCTTTGAAGTCCGGATCACCTAGATCCCCGGTCCGTAGCGCCCTGCGTGCAACTTTGTCTTCATATGCCGGACCAATTCCACGGCCGGTGGTACCGATGGCACTTTTACCGCGGGCTGTTTCCCGGGCCAGGTCCAGCGCCACATGGCAGGGCAAAATTAACGGACAGGCAGCGCTAATTCGCATCCGCTCAGGAACCGGCACACCGCGTTTTTGCAGGACCTGCATTTCCTCAACCAGGGCCGATGGCGCCACCACCACACCATGACCGACAAAACACCGCACACCTTCTCGCAATACACCTGAGGGAATCAGGTGGAGTATCGTTTTTTCACCATTAATGACGAGCGTGTGCCCAGCATTGTGGCCACCCTGGAAGCGCACCACAGCCGCCACTCGATCCGTTAGCAGATCGACCGTTTTGCCTTTGCCCTCATCACCCCATTGGGCGCCGATGACGACCAGCGATTTACCTTTACTTGCCATTATTCACCTGTCGATCTGATTGTACTAACCGCCAATTCCCAACCTTGCGCCCCACGCTGCAAGCGGCGCTGTCCAACGCGATCGTCACCAAACGGGGTTCCCGGGAATTCCTGTATCACTTTCATGCCGCAGGCCCGCAATTGCGCAACCTTCGCATGCAACTGAGGGTCATCATCCCACGGCGCAATAATTGCAGCTTGATCCGGGACAATTCCCGCCTCTCCAGCAAGTGCCAGCAGGGTTTTCAGATCGGCACTGAAACCGGTCGCCGGGCGTGCTGCGCCAAAAACTTTACCAATATCATCGTAACGCCCACCACGGGCAATTTCATGCCCCTGGTTAGGAACAAATGCGGCAAACGTAATGCCTGTGTGGTAGTGATAGCCCCTTAGTTCCGCGAGGTCAAGATGCACCGGCGCCATGATCCCGCGCGACCGCAGGCAGGCGATCAGCCGTTTCAGATCCATCAATGCCGACGCAACATCTTCGTGCGCAGCGGCGAGTAATTCTTCGGCTTGTGCGAGGACTTCCTCACCGCCATTTAAATCAATCAGCGCGCGCAGCGAGGCCGCCGTTGGTGCATGTGCAACAGCAGCCAGCAAAGACTCCAGTTCATCGCCAGCCTTGCGTTGCATACAATCGAGCAACTGTCGCTCCTGGTGCGAATCCAGGCAGGCGGTTTTCAGCAAGGTTCTAAAAATTCCCACATGGCCGACATCGATGTGCACTTGCTCAATACCGAGACATCGCAGCATGTCCATCATCAGGCACATGACTTCACAGTCGCTTTCTATACCACCGTGGCCATAGATTTCCGCGCCGACCTGGACAGGACTTCGGGAACTGGCCATGGCATCAGTGCGAGTGCGTAATACGGTGCCGAGATAACACAACCGCGCAGGGAGTTTGTGGGCCATATGCCGGGCATCAATGCGCGCCACCTGCGGTGTCATATCGGCACGCACGCCGATCAGGCGGCCACTCATCTGATCAACCAGGGTAAAGGTCTGACGTTCCAGATCCCGACCAGTCCCGGTCAATAATGCCTCAAGGTGTTCTATAAACGGCGGGATAACGAGTTCATAGCCCCAGCCGGAAAACAGATCCAGTACCTTGCGACGGCTGCGTTCCAGGTGTGCGGCCAGTGGCGGGAGCGTTTCCTCCACCCCTACCGGTAACAGCCAGCGTTCATCCACAAGAGTCATTGACGGTTAATTCCTTAACGCACCACATAAAGAAGCACACTGCCCAGCATCATGGTAATAAAACCAATAGTGCGCAAATTGCTGTCCTTGAGTTGTGCCACCAACGCCAAGGTCTGGCGAAAGCGGCCTGGGTTCAGAAAGGGCAGGATCCCCTCCAGCACCAGCATCAATGCAATCGCCGCCAGGAAGTCGTTCCACATAGGCTATGTTCTCATTCCCCGGCCCCTCGAGACACGCCCAGGTATTGTCTACTCCTGTGATCCAGGTGATTTAAAGTAGCGGAAGAACTTTGAATCAGGCTTGAGGAGGATCACGTCCGAAGGCGTGCTGAAGGTGTTTTTGTAGGCATCAAGGCTGCGAAAGAACGCGTAGAATTCTTTATCCTGGCTGAAGGCATCGGCAAAAATCTGTGTCGCCTTGCTGTCACCATCACCACGGGTTTTCTGCCCATCACGATCCGCATTAGCCAGAATGACTTCTTTTTCCCGATCAGCCTGAGCACGTATCTGGCGTGCCTGTTCCTGGCCTTTGGCACGGAACAACTCTGCCACCTGTTTTCGCTCGGCGGCCATACGATCATAAACAGACTGACTGACCTTGCCCGGCAGATCCACACGTTTGATGCGCGCATCGACGATGGTAATGCCGAGTTTGGCGACCTCAACTTCTACAGTCTCACGAAGTTTGTCCATAAAGACATTGCGATCACCGGATACCAGCTCACGGATAGGACGTTTACCAAAGGCGTCCTTGAGGTGCTTTTGCACCACCACCGACAAACGGTCATTGGCACGCTGAATACTGCCGCCGACTGCGGTATAGAAATTCTCAACCCGGTTGACCCGCCATTTGACGAATGAATCGACGATCACATTTTTCTTTTCACTGGTCAGGTACTGCTGAGGATCTGCATCAAGCGTTTGAATTCGCGCATCAAACTTGTAGATTTCATCCACCAACGGCACGCGAAAATGCAGGCCTGGTTTGTAATCAGTTCGTTCAACCTTACCCAGGCGCAGCTTAAGGGCGACTTCGGTTTGCTGGACGCGGAAAACCGACAGGGCGGTGAGCAACCCCAGGCCGATCAAAAATACCAACAAGGCTTTGCTTTTCATCAACGGGTCCTCGCATTACGGCTGTCACGCAGACGTCGATCGGTGATCCGGTCGCTGCGTTTTTTCGTTGTCACGCCATAGTTTGACGTGGTTGGCACAGAGGCAGCTGAACCACCGGCACCCATCAGTTTGTCGATAGGCAGATACAGAAGATTGTTACCGTTGTCCACATCGACGAGGATTTTTGAACTGTTGCCCAGTACGGACTCCATCGCCTCAATGTACAGCCGCTCCCGGGTTATATCCGGGGCCTTACGGTACTGGTCCAGCACTTTCAAAAACCGTGCTGTTTCACCTTCAGCCTGGGCAACAACACGCTGGCTATAGCCACGGGCCTGCTCCAGAATCGCTTCAGCTTCACCACGCGCTTTTGGCACCAGGTTGTTTTTATAGGCCCGGGCTTCATTGATATAGCGCTGTTGATCTTCCCGCGCCTTGATGGCATCAAGAAATGCGCCCTGTACCTGACTCGGCGGTTGCGCATCCTGCATATTGACACTGGTGATTAACAGGCCCGTGCGATAACTGTTGAGAATCTCCTGGGCCAACGTCTGCACATCTGCGGCAACCAGATCGCGCCCCTTGGTAATGACGAAATCCATATCGGAATGGCCGACGATTTCACGCACTGCGCTTTCAATGACCTCACGCAGGGTGATGACCGGTTGGTAGACATTAAACAGGTACTTACCCGGATCGCTGATTCGAAATTGCACCGAAAATTGCACATCAACGATATTTTCGTCCTTGGTCAGCATCAACGCCTCGCTGGGCACCGTACTCTTGCTACCGGACTGACTACGAAAACCAATCGTCTCTTCACGAATCGTCTGAACATTGACAGGGATGACCTCATCAATGAAATAAGGCGCCCAGTGCGGGCCTGGCCCAACAGTGGAGTGGAGTTTCCCAAACCGCAAAATGACCGCTTCTTCGGATTGGTCAACAATAAAAATCCCGGCAAAAATCCAAATAGCCCCCAACACCAGTGCGATGACACCGAAGCCGATACCGGCGGCGCCGCCACTGAGGCCGGATCCACCCGAACCGGAATCACCTGAACCACCGGAACCTGATTTTTTGCCGAAAATACGACCCAACTGGTCCTGCATTTTCTTCAGCGCCTCTTCCAGATCCGGCGGTCCCTGCTGGTTACCCCGATCCCCCCAGGGATCGCGGCTACCATTGCCGCCAGGTTGATTCCAAGCCATGATTTTTAACTCCTGATAAACAGTTGTGTGTTGCCACGCCAGTGTGGCCAAACGATCGATCTTATGTGGCCTAACCCACCATCGCAAGTTACTTAGGGCGCTGGTCAACACTAATTCGCCATTCTGGGTGTTGAGACACCCGCCTGGCAAGGCGCGAGAAAGGCGAATAGCGAGCTATTTAACTGACGAGTAACGCAGCCAGGCGGGATGAATCGGCGTCCAGAATGGCGAATTAGTGTTGACCAGAGCCCTTAGATTAAACTTTGTCTAGGCGTCCTGGAAGTGTACCCAAATTCATGCCGCAGGCATCGCCTCTACCAGCATTTCCGGTCCCAAACCTTCCCTGATTAACAATCTCTCCAAGGTAGAGCGGCCCATTTTGACATCCAGAATGACCGCGCCATCTGCCTCCACCTGCTCGCCCAGTACGGTTCCAAGTTCGAACAATCGTGCCCGCAACCGGCCGGCATCAGGCGGCAGACGTAAGGTGTGATGATGCGGCGCACCATGTAGCAGGCGACTAAGACTCTCAATCAGTAATGCCAGTCCGGTCTTGTGCTGGGCAGAAATCCACACCCGCCATGGACATTCGTTCGCATCTGCATCGGCCCGGTACATTTCCGCGTCCGATCCGAGTCGTACTTCGGCCAGGGCATCGGTTTTATTCATGACCAATAACTGCGGGACCTCGCTGGCGCCTATGCTGGCCAACACTTCGTTGACCTGGTCAATTTTCTCATCCCTGTCTGCTGCGCTTGCATCTACAACATGCAGCAACAGATCAGCATCCCGGGTTTCCTCCAGCGTTGCCCGAAATGCGGCCACCAGTTCGTGGGGCAAATCCCGAATAAATCCCACCGTATCAACCAGGATCACATCATCTCCAGGTGTCAGAGACAAGCGCCTGAAAACCGGATCGAGGGTCGCAAAAAGCTGATTGTGCGCAAACGCTCTGGCTCCGGTGAGGGCATTAAATAGCGTGGATTTTCCTGCGTTGGTATACCCCACCAGGGACAACACCGGTAAATTTGCCCGGCGGCGGGCCTTTTTACTTAACGCTCTGCGGCTGGAAACGCGTTCCAGGCTCAAACGAATGTGTTTGATGCGCTCCTGGATGAGGCGCCGGTCCGTCTCTAACTGTTTCTCACCAGGCCCACGCAGGCCAATACCCCCTTTTTGCCGCTCCAGGTGGGTCCAGCCGCGAACCAGCCGGGTGGATAAATGCCGCAACTGAGCCAGTTCCACCTGTAATTTTCCTTCAAAGGTGCTGGCACGGCGGGCAAAAATGGCCAGGATAAGGCCTAT
>CAZAWX010000018.1:0-14799 GCA_964488985.1 uncultured Ectothiorhodospiraceae bacterium | reverse complement strand
CCTGGTCCGCCTCGTCCATCTCGTCGGTGCCGTCATTATGGGGCAATTTGACCGCTCTGGCCGGGACCACTGTAGAAATCGCGTGTTTGTAGACCATCTGGCTAACCGTATTACGCAGCAACACCACAAATTGGTCAAAGGATTCAATCTGGCCTTGCAATTTAATTCCATTGACCAGAAAAATAGAGACCGGCATGCGCTCTTTGCGCAATAAATTCAGGAAAGGATCCTGTAGCGACTGCCCCTTACTCATAACTATTCTCCTTATACTTGTTTTATTTTTAGCTGCTTTAAGTTTCTTGTTTCAGCAGCATCGCCGTTGTGTCAGTCGCATCTCGTCTAACGTGACACTACCACAGCTTGGCACTGCACCAATGATTATACCCAGCTTCACCGTGACAATATAGCAGTGAGATCCGTATCAGTCCTGATAGACAGGTGAGTCCTGACAGGCCTCGGCGGCCCAGGCCATCGCCACCTCATCGGTACCGCGTACATCCGCATATAAGCGCCTCGCCGCGGTGTCTTTACGTAACCAGGTCAGTTGCCGGCGTGCCAACTGGCGGGTAGCGGCAATCGCTTTATCGTGCATTACCTGATAGTCATATTCCCCGTCCAGGTAAGCCAATACCTGCCTGTAGCCGACGGCGCGCAGTGCCGGAGTCGTTTTGCAGCCAGCAAACCGTTCACGTAAGGCACGGACCTCCTCAACCAGACCCCGTGCCAGCATGGCGCAAAATCGTTGTGCAATACGCTGATGCAACCAGGCCCTCGATTCACATTCCAAAATCAACGTGTGAATCGGATGCGGACAACCTCGAGTCATATTTTGAACTTGCAGCGCGCTGATGGGTTCGCCAGTGATTTCATAAACCTCAAGGGCCCGTTGAATACGTTGACTGTCAGTACAGTGAATACGGCTGGCTGCCAGCGGATCCATTGCCGCCAGACGCTGATGCAATACCGGCCAGCCAAGCTGTCGAGCCTGCGCCTCAAGGCGGTCGCGAATCTGTTGATCCGCGGCGGGCAGTGGTGCCAAACCGTGAGACAGAGAACGAAAATACAGGCCGGTACCCCCCACCAGCAAGGGGATCCGGCCTGCGCCATGGATCGCGTCAATCTCGGCCAGAGCATCCTGGCGAAAATCGGCAGCGCTGTAAGTTTCATCCGGTTCGCGTATGTCCACCAGTCGATGCGGAGCCCGCGCCAACAATTCCTGATCCGGTTTACCCGAGCCGATGTTCAATCCCCGGTAAACCATCGAGGAATCCACGCTGATAATTTCCAGGGGCAACCGGCGGCACAATTTCACCGCCAAATCGGTTTTACCAATGGCTGTAGGTCCCATTAGAAAAAGCACCGCCGGCATTTAAGCAGGCCTTTGCAACCAGCTGGACAGCTCCGCACCGTGCACCTGCCGCCACACGCCCCGGGTTGGAACTTCGTGGATCTGTAAAAGATGCTCGAGCAGTTGCCCGGCTTGATGCAAATCCAGTGGCGGATGCGCACTCGCACTTGCGGCCAGATGTGAGATCCAGTCCTCGGCCCGATCGTTATGTTGGAGTGAGTTAATTCCCGTCTCAATGCTGCGTGCCAGATCTTCGGCCGGCACCCGAGCCAGCGCCAACGGCACCGCCATTAACATCCCCCTGTCCGGGCCACTTTGTCGTACCTCCACGCCGAGCCTGCGTAATTCCACCCACACCTGGGGCAAGTTTTCAGCCTCGGGGTCATGCAATGCAAAACCAGCAGGCAACAGCAGCGGCCGCGATTGTGGCTGTGTGGTGTGCAAAAGGTGCTGTAGCGCTTCTGTGCACAACAAACCGGCCACCGCCCGTAAATCGGCGATATACAGATTTCCATCGACATGGCCTAACCACCAGCGCTGTTCAAGTACCACCAGGCTTTGCACGCCCGCTTTACTTCCCGCACTGTCTGCACGGCTACCGGTGTCCGCAAACGCTTGCCGAGAGTGGCTGGGTGCACAAGCAACGCTGCTGCTTCCAGTCCCAGAGAGCTGACTTTGAAAAGGGTATACCGGCCGATCCTCGTGGACGGCAGGAAGGAGTTCCGGACTGACCTGAGCGCGTACTGCGGAACGAATGAAGTCATGCGCCATACGTGCTTCGTGAAAACGCACTTCCTGTTTCGCCGGATGAACGTTTACATCCACCTGGCCGGGGTCAATTTCCAAATTCAGCACCCAGGCAGGTTGTTTCCCGGCCGGGATAAGATCCTCATACGCCATGCGCACAGCATGGCGGCAAATACTATCGCTGACAGCACGCCGGTTAATATACAAGTGCTGCAAATCGGTTCGATCCCGGAAAAACCCCGACGCCCCCAGCCAACCCCATAAACGCAAGCCGCCAAGCTGCTGATCGAATTCCTGCGCATGTTCACTAAATGATTTGCCGAGAAGGCGATACACGCGTTGATTGCGGGCCTGGGCAGTTAACGCCACTGGCAAGCGCAATAACGATCGGCCATCATGAATCAACTCCATACGCACGTCGAAACACACTAGGGCAATACGTTTGAACAACCGTTCAATGTGCTGAAATTCCGTGCGCTCAGTGCGTAAAAATTTACGCCTAGCCGGTGTGTTATAAAACAGGTCCCGGACACTTAGCGTGGTCCCTCGAGGATGTCCCAAGGGCGCGGGCGGAGCTTTGAACACCCCTTCTTCACACTGCACTTTCCAGCCACTTTCTGTGTCTGCTGTACATGTTTCCAGAGTCAAACGTGATACCGAAGCAATACTCGGTAGCGCTTCACCACGAAACCCCAAACTTTGAATCGCTTCAAGATCACTCAAACTGCTAATTTTGCTGGTTGCATGACGTTGCAGCGCAAGTTGCAAATCTTCTGCCGCAATACCGCTGCCATTGTCATGCACCTGCACCAAAGCGTGACCACCGTTTTCGATAACCACTTTAATTTGGCTTGCCCCTGCATCAAGGCTGTTTTCCAGAAGTTCCTTGAGGACTGATGCGGGTCGTTCAATCACCTCCCCAGCGGCAATCTGGTTCGCCAAAGTGGTGTCCAAGACGCGAATTCGGTGCGGGGGAAGAGTCATCGCTCAAAGACAGACAATGACTCAACATGGCTGGTATGTGGAAACATGTCAACGACACGGCAACTGCTCAGCCGATAGTTTTTCTCATGCACCAGAACGCCTGCATCCCGAGCCAATGTTGCAGGATTACAGGAGATGTAGACGATGCGCTGCGGCGCCGATGAGCCCAGAGCCGTAATGACATCGGCAGCTCCTGTGCGCGGGGGATCCAGGAGCATTTTCGGCCAACCCTGCTCAAGCCAGTGCTTGACTGTATCCGACTTGCTGAGATCGGCACTGTGAAACTGCGCTGAATCAAGGTTGTTGGCGCTGGCATTCGCAGCCGCGCGTGTGACCATGGCCTGAGACATTTCCAGGCCTGTTACCAGCGCACCACTTCGCGCCAAAGCCAAAGAAAAATTACCCAGGCCACAAAATAAATCCAACACTCTCTCGCCCCGCTCGGGGCACATCGCCTCGACCGCAGCACTGATCAGCGCCTGATTTACCGCGCCGTTGACCTGCACAAAATCCAAGGCACCAAATTCGAGTTCAATACCCTGCTCGTCCAGCCTGTAACTGAGCCTGGGCAAATTTGCCGGTGCAAACCCAACCACACTTCCCGGTCCCGCCGGTTGCAGGGCGATAGCGACATTATGTTGTGCGGCAAAGGCACGGATTTTCCCTTGATCCGCAAGTTCCAGGGGCTGCAGATTCCTCAGCACCAACAGGCTCTGCGTGTCGCCGACAGCCACCTCGATTTGGGCAATCCCAGAACTTGCTTCAAGGCCACTTAATAAATCCCGCAAGGGTTCAATCAATTGGCCGATTTCCGGCACCAATACCGGGCAAGAGTGAATGTCCGCCAGCAACCGGCCATTACGTTCGCGAAAGCCAACCAACACCCCGCCTTTGGCCGGCACATTCTTGCAACCCAAACGGGCCTTGCGCCGATAGCCCCATAAAGGACCCCGAATCGGCGGCAACATGTGTGTGTTTTCAATCTTGCCCAAATGCTCCAGTTTACCCACCAGGTCCCGCTGTTTATGCGTAATTTGCGCCTGGCCTTCGAGGTGTTGCAAAGCACAGCCGCCACACACGCCGAAATGCGGGCATTGCGGCTCAACCCGCTCGGCAGAGGCTTCAATAATACGGCTCAGGCGCGCCTGGGCATGCCTTCGTTTACGTTTATAAACATCGTATTGAACCCGTTCACCCGGTAACGCTCCATCGATAAAGACCACCTGGCCGTCCACCCGGGCAACACCACGTCCCGATGGATCAAGATCAATGACCACGGCTTCGCGGCTGGCCACCAGGTATTCAGGATTCGGCTTCCGCCTGGTGGGCTTTTTCACCCCATTATTTCCCGTCATCGTTCACCCAGGCAGCAAGAAATTCCGGCCAGTGCAGGCCCGCTTGTGACGTTAATGAATCACGCACCAGCCGGCATTCACTCTGGTAATTGTCAGTTCCCAGACGGCCGCGCAACAATTGATAACGCAGGTACAACAAATAGGTATTCACTACATCCGTTTCACAGTAAGCGCGGATCTCGGCAAGCCTGCCCGCAAGAAAATAATCCCAGACTTTTGCCCCACTCATGCCCAGTTTACCTGGAAATCCACACAGACTTGCCAGGTGATCGAGGGGTGCGCTGGCGCGTGGCTGATAGCCCGCCAGAACATCCATCAAATCCGTATGGCGCTGGTGAAAACGGCTCAGGTAATTATTCCATTTAAAGCTGGAATCATCCTCACCGTTATCCCAATAGCGCGGTGCTTCAATGCCATGCACCATGGCCCGGTAATGCAGAACGGGCAGGTCGAAACCGCCGCCATTCCATGACACCAGAGTCGGACTGTGCCGTTCGATGCCTTCGAAAAAACGTTTGACAAGCTCAGCCTCATCGGCCTGTTCATCACCCAGCGACCAGACTTTGAACCGATCCCTGGATCTGAATACGGCCGAAATTGCGACGATGCGATGCAAATGATGCGCCAGAAATTCATTTCCCCGACGCAGACGTTGTTGATTGTAGAGGGCTTCGGCTACCTGCTCAGCACTCAGATCACCGAAGCCATACACCCGCCTGGCACCCTCAACGTCAGGAACCGTTTCTATGTCAAAAACGAAGACGTTCAATGCAGGCTAGCCGTCATCATCACCTCGATGGTCGACTAGCGCTGGCGCCAGGTGCCAGCGGACTGGTACCACCAACCCTTGGCTGCTTTATTGACCCAACGGCGGGCAAAGGTGCCGCGAATATCTGGTTCCCATTCCGGGTGCCCGTTGGCCTGGGCAATGGCCCGGTACAAGGCATTGCGATCCCGATTCTCGGCGGCAATCAATTTGTTCACTTTGGCACGGTCTTTTATTGCGACCACCTTGGCATTATGCAGTGAAACCAGGCCACGGGACGTCAAGCCGATGGCGCCATTATTGTAGTAGCCGGCAAGCTGTCTGTGGCGTTTGGCCATGGATGTTTTGATGACATTGATGGTGCCACTGGATATGTCCAGGTTGACCTGCGCCTGTGCGGCGGGAATCAGACCCTCAAGGACCGCCAGCAACCCACGCTGCAACCACTGCGGTAACGTGCTGGTCGGTTGTGCCTTGCCGCCCTTGGCATCTTTCCCCCAGACATCTTCAATAATCCGATCTGCTGCCTTTTCCGCAGCGGCGGCGGGAAAATAGACATTAATGGTGACACAGGCGCCCAGCAACAAAGCTGCTGTAACGCCAAACAAAATTGGTACGCTTTTCATAATTTGATCTCCTGGGACCAAGTTGGCATAGAGTCCCGGCTATTTCAAGCCTGAACGCAGCAGACTGAACACACGCTGACTCGAGGGAAAATTGAATTCACTGCACGACCACTTCATCGAGTTGATTAATGGCGCGAAGACGGCCAAGCAAGATCTGCCAGTCTACCCGCTGGTTATAACCGACAACATCCACTCGCGGCGGAATTCCCCCACCCTGAACGATGTAATACCCCTGTTCCGCAGGCGCAATTCCCCCCATTTCACAAACGCCGGCCCGCAATCGGCAACTCAGCCCCAGCCGTTGATATGAGAACTCATTAAAAAAACGCAGAAAAGTCGATGAAAGTACCGCATTCGCTCCCCCCAGACTGGCCAGATTATCCACGGCCCGTTGTGAGATCCGGTGCTTCGAGGTATCTCCCGCAGGGGTATGAACGGAGACATCAAAACTTACCGGTTGCCAGCCATCCAGCACCAGGTTGTGTATCTGCCCGTCCAGTCTGCCTTTGATAGCACCGAAGGAAAAGGATTGACTGAGCAAATCCAACGACAGGTTGTGCAAATCTATATCGGCACCCAGGCGTGGTACCAGACCGAAGGGATCGTCCAGACTCAAATTCGTGATTCTGGCGCTGCCGTCAAACAATGATAAATCAATGCCTCCGGTAATCTGAATATGACCGTTTTTATATTGGACTGCGGGTATCCGCCCGCTCAGTTGGCCCGCCATCGGCACCCAGGCCAAGGTATTGGCCAACGCCCCCAGATCGATATCATCAAGTTTCGCTGCCATCTCCACGGCCAGCGTATCTCGTCCCAGATCCCTGGCTTGCAACTGTGCTATCTCAACACTTCCCGATAATAAATTCACTCGCAGCGGGTTATTCAACTGCAAGGTCCGATCCTGCAAAGTCAACTGCATATTACCCGCACCCAAATCAAGACGATATAACTGTGCGCCCTTCCAGTCCAACCGACTTGGCGGCCCGGTCCCACCTGATCGCCAATTGAGTTCCGCATCAAGCCCAAGCAATGCGAACAATCCACCGGCATCACCCACGGCGAGTTTGTCAAGCCTGGCGTTTATCATTGCATCGCCCTGTCGTTGCCAGTTCAGATCCATCTCAACTCGCCCTTCAATCGACAGATCTGAAAGCGCCCCGGCACCGGTAAAGGGTTTGAGGTAAAGATCGTAGAGTGGAAACGCCGCTGTTGGGGGCAACCGCAATTTCAATTCCTCAAGTTGCAGCGCCGTCTTCAACAACCACTTTACGCTACCGCTTGCCTTGGCAACGTTTGGCTGGCTGATATCGAAGTGCGACACATCCAAGGTAGCGCCAGGATTCCAGCGTCCCTTCGCCCGCACTTCAAGCCCCGCAGCATCGACATCCAGTAAAACCGGATCCAGATACACCGTTCCAGCAGCGAGTGATGATTGTGCCTGGAAAGTCCAACCTTGCGCCTGGCCGCTTGCCTGCAAGGCAAAATCCAGACCCACACCCTCACCCGCATGCAGTCCCTGGTTATCGGAAAAATTAACTCCGCGCAAACGCAGTTTCGCCGCAACACGCCCCTGTAACTGGTCTTGCAGCATGGATAAATCAAAATCCACAACTAAGTTTGCAACGCCGGCACTGGCCTCCATACCCACCAGGAGCGGACCTGAATGCAATGCTGACAAAAACTTCAGTAGCTGGACTAAACGAATTTTTTCTGCCCCGATTTTGCCGCGCCACCGATTTCTGCCCAGCGTTAAATCGAGATTCAGCCGCCCATTCGCAATCGCCAGTGATTGTCCCGTGATATGCACCACGCCAGTTTTCAGTACGTAGTCGAGGCTGAAGGTCATCAATGCGGCTTTATGCCGATGCCGATCCAGATGCTGTATCAGCACTGCCTTGGGGCAACGAACATGACCTCGCCGCCAGCGCCCCACGGGGCACCGAAGCTCAATACGGCGGAGATTTTCCAAAGGTGCCGGCAAACGTAATTTTCGGGCTTCGAGTGTGAAGCCTACCGTTTTGTGGCCGCGTGGTTCGATACGCAGGGATACCGGTCCGCTTGCCCATCGGTTGCTGTCTATACCATCGAGTTCAATCGATAACGAATCAAGGGCCCAAACGGGAACAGCGTATAACGCAAAGAGATACAGCAGCGGAGATAAAAGCAGTCGAAGTAAAATCAACAAGGGTGCCGGTTTGGACTCAAATATGCTGGAAAAACGCCTGTTGAAATATAACGATCACCACGATCACAAACAATAAAGACAATTACCGCACCACTGAGCTCGGCATCCAGTTGTAGTGCGGCACAGCAAGCTCCACCCGATGATACCCCGGCAAAAAGTCCTTCCTCAGAGCCCATTCGACGGGTGGTTTCTTCTGCATCACTGGCACTCACTTCAATCGTGGTATCGACTCTATCAGCTTCAAAAATCTCCGGCAGATAGTCTTTAGACCATTTACGGATCCCGGGAATGCTTGACTCTCCGTCGGGTTGCACGCCGACAATTTTAATTTGTGCATCACGCTCCTTCAGATAGCGCGAAACCCCCATGATGGTCCCGGTTGTCCCCATAGCACTGACAAAGTGCGTGATTTCACCTGAGGTTTCACGCCAAATTTCCGGACCCGTATACAGGTAGTGCGCCGAGGGGTTATCGGGGTTGGAAAATTGATTTAAGACCACTCCTTCGCCATGTGCCTGCATTTGCAAAGCACGATCCCGGGCAGCCTCCATACCTTCCTCTTTGCTTACCGGGACAATTTCAGCGCCAAAAGCACGCATCACACCGCGTCGCTCGGCGCTCATATTTTCTGGCATCAGCAACACCATGCGGTAACCTTTGATAGCCGTCACCATTGCCAGGGCGATTCCGGTATTACCACTGGTTGCCTCGATCAGTGTATCGCCAGGGCGAATATCACCGCGCCGCTCCGCCGCTAAAATCATGTTCAGGGCCGGCCGATCCTTGACAGATCCGGCGGGGTTATTGCCTTCCAGTTTTGCCAATACAACGTTCCGGCCGCTCGCCATGCGTTGCAGTCGAACCAGTGGTGTGGCACCAACAATCTGTTCCAGGGTGTGATACATAAAATTAAATTCCCACAGGCCAACGCAGATTCATTATACCTTAGACAGCCCCGGGCCAATCTGGACTTACAGCAGCATAATCGCTGTCCAGAGCCCGGCTCAGCACCAAAGCATCTTCCCTGGAATTTTCCTTTGCCCCCGCCCCAGAATTTTTGTGGTTTGGATAATATTTGCGGCGCCGGCCAATTTGCGTGAATCCTTCGCTATGATACAAAGCAATTGCGTTTTTGTTACTGGGGCGAACTTCGAGCAGCATCACCTGAGCAAAATGCCCAGCACCCACCTGTATTAATTGCTTTAACAAGCGCCGCCCCATTCCCCGATATTGGTACTGGGGGTCTACACAGAGATTTAACACGTGTGCTTCATCGGCAACCACCTGCATGATGGCGTAAGCCCTGACAAGAAGACCTTCATCAATCACCCAGCAGCAATAACCCGCTTGCATACAGTCTTTGAAGATCCCTTTGGACCATGGATATAGATAGGCAGCGCTCTCAATTTCCAGGACCCGGTGAAGATCTACTTCCTGCATAGGTCGTAGCTCAAGATCACTCGACTGCCGGATTGCACTCATGTGGTCACCGCCGGAGGTGTTGCGGATTATTGTGCCAAAAGGACACTAGGTCGCCAACATCGCCGCAACCTGTTTCAAATCTTCCCAGGCCTTACGTTTTTCTCGCGCAGAGCGCAGCAGATATGCGGGATGGTAGGTAACGCGTACCGGGATTTGGCTGCCGGGGTATTGGAAATCATGGCCACGCAGTTTGCCGATGGGGGTCCCAACCTGAAGCAGGTTCTGTGCGGCAACCCGGCCTATCGCCAAAATAAGACGGGGTCCGACCGCTTTGATTTGCTGATCCAGGTAAGCACTGCAACTGGCGACTTCATCTGCTTTTGGATCCCGGTTTCCCGGCGGCCGGCACTTCAGTATATTGGCAATATAGACCTGCTCACGCTGTAGACCGATTGCGGCCAGCATGGCATTGAGAAGTTGACCTGCACGCCCTACAAAAGGCTCCCCCTGGGCATCTTCGTCTGCACCCGGTGCCTCACCGACAATAAACAATCTTGCCTTTGGGTTACCCGTGCCGAATACAGTTTGGGTACGAGACTGATGTAATGCGCATTGCTTACAGTCACGAACCTGTTGCATGAGGGTGTTCAGATCAACAATGGATTGCTCCGCCACGGGGATCGATTCGTCCGCGATGGACGTTGCCGGTTGCTGACGCAAACGCCAGTAGACGACGCCCATCGCCGCCAGGCGTTGCTGTCGAAGTGCATCCAAAGCCATCTACCCGGTGATCGGCCGTTGCCGCTCAGCGTGGTGGCAATGTTTTCGAGGAACTCCCTTCAGCAGCGCTCTGATGGCGCCGTTCAGCCCGACGGCGGCGAAGCTGAATCAAGGTCAGGGTAGGGCCGGAAATCGCGAACCCCAGCGCAGCAAGAAACAGGACCACCGGGGGATCAACAGAAATCAGCAGGAAGACTGAAAGGAGCAGGAGAATATTGATAAACGGCACCCGGCCACTCAGATCCAGATCTTTGAAACTGTAATAACGTACATTGCTGACCATCAATATCCCGGAGAACGCTGTTAATACCAGCGCCACCGGCGTAATACTGTCACCACGGATCCCCTGCTCGCTTGCAAACCAGACCAGGCCCGCAACCACGGCAGCGGCTGGTGGACAGGGCAGTCCCTGAAAATAACGCTTGTCGGCAATGCCCAACTGGGTGTTAAACCTGGCCAGACGCAGGGCCGTTGCAGCCGCGTAGAAAAAAGCGATCAGCCAGCCCAGTTTGCCCAGTCCCGACAATGACCACTGATAGACAACCAAGGCCGGTGCCAGACCGAAAGATATCACATCGGAAAGGCTGTCGTACTCAGCACCAAAAGCACTCTCGGTTCCTGTCATGCGGGCAATACGGCCATCGGCACCATCCATAATCATGGCAACAAAGATAGCAATGGCGGCAGTTTCAAAATCACCACCGATAGCCTTCACTATGGCGTAAAATCCAGCGAACAACGCCGCTGTGGTAAATAAATTTGGCAGGAGGTAAATCCCGCGCCGGCGGGGTTTTGCAGTTTTATCAGTGTTCATGGAACGCCTCTTTCAGCAACACTGCAGACACAGCAGGTATTGGCAACAGGGGCTAATCATAGCGCAAATTTCATCTTGGCAGACGTGCAAGTTGTGTTTTGCCGGCAATCAGCCGTTGATTCACTTCGACCTCGACATCACTGTCGACGGGTATTAACACATCAACATAGCTCGCAAAGTAAAAAAAACCGCTACGCTGGCCTTGCCCGACACGCTCACCGGGACCACGGTCCAGGCTACAGCGGGATATGGGCCAGTTTGATGAAATTGCATACACCATCTGCTGGCCCTCATCTGTTTTCAGGTTTGCTGCGTAACAGTCTGGAGACTCAGATTCCCGGGTCAGGCGTTGTTCACCACCATAGACGCCCTGGCGTAGATAGATTTCCTTTACCTGTCCTTCAACAGGGTTTCGCAGCAAGGTAATACCTGGTGGCGTAACACGTATTTGCAAACGCAGCACAGGACATTGGCGATAAGGATCTATAGCGGTTTCCAGGCGCTCAAGCCGACCTGAAACCGGGCTTAGAATACCTCGCGGGTCGACAATGAGCCGGATCCGTGGGAAGCGGTAAATCCAGCACAAAAACGCCACGGCCAACCATGGCACAACCGCCCAAAGTGCACTTACCTGGCTTTGGATAAGCAACGCAGCGAGTGTTGCGCCCAACACAGGGGCCACGCCTTCACGAACGATCATGATCGGCAAAGCCCCTGCTTGTTGGTTGATACTTTAAGATTGAGTCACACTCAATTTTTACTCTTGTCGACCAGTGAATTTTCTTTAATCCAGGGCATCATGGAACGTAAACGCTCACCCACCTGCTCGACTGAATGCTGGCGGGTGATACGGCGCATTGCGCGCATTTTTGGAGTTCCCGCCTGATTCTCAAGGATAAACTCTTCGGCAAATTTACCATTCTGAATCTCCGCCAAAATACGTCTCATCTCAGCACGTGTCTCATCGGTGACCAGCCGTGGTCCGCGGGTCAGATCACCATACTCAGCCGTATTTGAAATGGAGTAGCGCATGTTGGCAATGCCGCCTTCATAGATCAAATCGACAATCAGTTTTACTTCATGCAGGCATTCGAAATAGGCCATCTCAGGCGCATATCCGGCCTCAACCAGAGTTTCGTAACCCGCCTGAATGAGCGATGTCAAACCACCACACAGCACCACCTGTTCACCGAACAGATCCGTTTCTGTTTCTTCGCGAAAACTGGTTTCGATGACGCCGGCGCGTCCACCGCCAATCGCCGAGGCATAGGACAGTGCCGTATTCTTGGCCTGTCCTGAAGGATCCTGGGCAACTGCGATCAGACACGGAGTGCCACCACCTGCAGCGTATGTGGAACGCACCAGATGACCCGGCCCTTTAGGTGCAATCATGACGATATCGAGATCCTTGCGGGGATCGATCTGACCGAAATGAATATTAAAACCATGAGCAAATGCCAGGCAGGCACCCTCGGCAATATTCGCCACGACTTCTTCGCGATATATTCTCGCCTGGTGCTCATCCGGCGCCAGCATCATGACGAAATCAGCATGTTTAACCGCCTCAGCGACACTTGCAACCTGTAGGCCCGCAGCAGTGGCCTTGGCGGCAGAGGTTGAACCTTCACGTAAACCGACGACAACCTCAACCCCGGATTCCTTGAGGTTGTTGGCGTGTGCGTGCCCCTGTGAACCATAGCCGATAACGGCTACTTTTTTGCCTTGAATTAAAGCCAGATCAGCATCTTTGTCGTAATAAATATTCATTGTCATCGTTCTTTACCCCATTGGCTATCAGTGTGCAGCCGCCGAGCAAGCCGGCGGTTATGGTTGTCATCTACTTGTTCGTTAAAGTCGTAGCGCTTTATCGCCACGGGCAATACCAATTGTCCCGGATCTCACCACTTCCATAATTACGTTTGCATCCAGAGTTGCCAGGAATGCATCCAGTTTGCGGCTACTCCCGGTAATCTCAATCAAATAGGTTGTTGCTGTAACATTCAGAATCCGCCCTCTGAAAATATCAGCAAGACGTTTAATTTCGTCCCGGGCAACACCTTCAGCCCTGACTTTAATCAGCATCATCTCCCGGCCCACATGAGGGCCTTCGGTAAGTTCAATCAGCTTGATCACGTCCACCAGTTTGTTCAACTGCTTGGTGATTTGCTCCAAAACATCATCAGAACCCGTCGTTTCGATGGTCATTCGCGATACGGTAGGATCCTGTGTTGCCGCAACACTCAGGCTCTCGATGTTGTAGCCGCGTGCCGAAAACAATCCTGCAACACGCGACAGCGCGCCGGGCTCGTTTTCCAGTAACAATGAAATAATATGCCTCATCTCAGGCGCCTCAGTTCGGATTCAGGGATTGGGAAATGTACAACCGGGTATAAAAGATTCAGGCCAGTTCGCGTTCCCGGCATAACGAGGACAAACGCATTTCATGTTGTCCTTTGCCACTCATCATCATCGGATAAACATTCTCAGCGGGATCGGTGGCAAAATCCATGAACACAAGCCTGTCACGCAGGGCAAATGCTTCCTTCAAAGCCCCTTCAACATCCGCAGGCTTGTCGATGAACATCCCTACATGGCCGAAACTTTCCGCCAGCCTGGTGAAATCCGGCAGGGCCTGCAGGTAGGTCTGTGATTCACGATTTTCATACATGAATTCCTGCCATTGGCGGACCATACCCAGATAGCCGTTATTGAGGTTGATGACCTTCACCGGCAACTGGTACTGCTTGGCCGTGGACAGCTCCTGTATGCACATCACGATACTGCCATCACCGGTCACACAGGCGACCTGTGCGTCCGGGTGCGCCATCTGTACACCGAGTGCCGCAGGCAACCCGAAACCCATGGTGCCAAGCCCGCCGGAGTTAACCCATCGCCGTGGCTTGTCGAATGGATAGAATTGTGCGGCCCACATCTGATGTTGCCCCACATCGGATGCAACAAACGCCTCACCCGCCGTCACCTCATAGAGTTTCTCAATAACAAACTGGGGTTTGATGCGGTCTGAATCATGATCATAATTCAGGCACTCTATGCCTCTCCAGGCATCAATCTGCCGCCACCATGCGGCCAGCACCTGTTCATCCACATTCGCATTCACGGCAGCCAGTTGTTCATTCATTTGCCTCAGAACAACCTTGACCGGGCCAACGATCGGCACGTCAACCTTCACCGTTTTTGCGATGGAGGATGGATCGATATCGATATGAATGATTTTCGCCCCGGGGCAGAACTTTTTGACGTCACCGACCACCCGGTCATCAAAGCGTGCACCAATCGCCAACAGTACATCACACTCATGCATCGCCATGTTGGCTTCGTAAGTGCCGTGCATCCCCAGCATACCGACAAACTGTCGATCCGTGCCCGGATAGGCGCCAAGTCCCATAAGGGTATTGGTGATCGGGTAGCCAAGCGTCCTGGCAAGATGGGTAAGCTCATCGGCCGCATTGTCCAGCACCACACCACCACCTGAATAAATCATCGGACGCTGTGCCGACAATAATAATTTGATTGCCTTTTTAATTTGCCCTGAATGGCCCCGACTCACCGGGTTGTAGGAACGCAACTTGATTTGCGCTGGATAGCAGTAAGGAATTTTTACCTCTGGGGCAGTCACATCCTTGGGAATATCCACCACCACAGGACCCGGCCGGCCAGTGGTGGCGATATAAAACGCTTTCTTCATGGTCAAGGCCAAATCCTTGACGTCCTTGACCAGGAAATTGTGCTTTACGCAGGGGCGAGTAAT
>CAZAWX010000017.1:0-28951 GCA_964488985.1 uncultured Ectothiorhodospiraceae bacterium | reverse complement strand
GGCTTTGAACGATATTTTCAAGGATCCATTTACCATCCTGGTAACGGGCCTTACCGGCCCGGGTCGCCACTCTCAGGCGTAACTCTTCGTCAAACTCATAAATATTTACAGCCTGCATGCGATTCCCTGGCGACACTTTGCCAATATTGATAAAGCTATTGCCATCACGAATCCAGAAACCCTGCCGGGTGTTCACCGCCAGGGCATTGGATAACGCCACCGAACGCATATTTTGTGCATGACGTTCCGCGACGGGGGCTAACACCTCCCCTGTGAACATGGCGATCAGTACTAGAATCATGGCGCCGCCCATAATGCTGATACTGAGGCGCACTGCAGACATGCCCGAACTGCGCATCACAATCAGTTCGGAACTGCTGGCCAGTGTCCCAAGCCCCATCAATGCACCCACCAATGCCGCCAACGGGAATAAATTGAAGGTCCTCCTTGGCAATGTCAGGAACAAATACTCAAGGGCTGCAGCCATGTTGTAATTGCCTTTGCCGACATTATCCAGATCATCAATAAAATCGATAAATGTGAACAGTGCAACCAGCGCCAGCAACGCCACCAGGGTCCCTCCAACCACTTGCCTGGCGATATAATAATCGAGCACCGTAATGGGGGATTCAAAAGACAGGTGGGTTCGCAAGGACTGCAGCTGTGCATTAAGCCAGCTGTGGCCTGCAGCAATGGATCTGAGCCCCTTCATACTTGTTTCCTGCGCAGCAATGGCAAGCGAACTGGCAATGTGCGTCCACCCTGGCTGTAGAGCATTCCCAATGCCAGCAGAGTAAAAATTAAATGTACCGGCCAGACCCCTATCAGAGGTGATAAATCACCACGTTCTATTAATTTCTGCGCGATGCCAATGCCATTGTTATAGAGAAAATACAGCACAAAAGCCGACAACAACCGCGCATAGCGCCCCTGGCGGCGGTTGGTACGCGCCATCGCTGTTGCCAGCAGCGCCAGCAATACCACAGAGACAGGCAGGGAAATGCGCCACTGAAGTTCGGCAATATTTTTAAGTCCGCCATCGCGGATTAACTCAAGGCTCGGTTTCGCCTCCAGGAGCCTGAAACCCGGCCGGGCTACAGGCTCGAGTCGGACTGCATGGCGTGCAAAGCGTGTAATCACAAAGTCGAGTTGCCCGGGCGTGCCGGTGTAGCGATAACCATCTTCCAGGACCATAAAACGTTCCTGGTCCTGACCCTGAATTGACGGGTAGGCTTTTTTTGCGATCAATAAATCCTGTGATCGGCTCTTTTTCTTAACGATACGGGCAAAGACGTTGGACATACTGCGCCCATCCGCGGCAATTTTTTCCACATACACCACCCGTTCCCCAGCCCCGAACTCTCTGAATCGTCCGGCTTGAATTCCGGCAATTTGTGCCTCCCCTTTCGCCTTTTCATAAAGATTTTGTTTCCAATCCGCAGCCAACGGCGCCACATAAAGTGACAACAACGCCACCACCAGAGCAAAACCACAGGAGAACCAGAACAAGGCATTGGCCAATTGCTGTACGCCTATGCCACCGGCCGACATGGCGATAATTTCGCTGTCACGATAGAGTCTGCCGAGGGCTAACAAAACCGCCACGTAGAGCGCCAGTGGGACCAGCACGGACAAATTCTCGGCCAGGTTCAGGAGCATTAACTGCACCACCAGATCGCTGGATATATAACCGCTGGCCGCCTGGCCGAGATAACGCACAAACCTGCTGCTCATGTACACCAGTAACAACACCACCAGAACGGCGGCAAAAACCTGGAGAACCTCGCGAAACAGGTAGCGTTGAACGATCAATTCGTGGTCGACTCTGGGAGTTCGGATGCTTGAATCTGGCAAAGCAACTGTAGCAGGATGCGGAAAAATAGTCGCTGCGACAAACCCAGGGCAATTCCAGGATAAATTACAGATTCGCAGGTATCATGACCGCAAGAGGCAATGGAATTATTTCACAGGACACCCGGGGAGAATCATGCAATTTACTATCAGCAGTGCAAAGACGAAACGTCAACGCAGCGATTGCCTGGTCGTGGGTGTCTATAGCCACAGGGCTCTGTCGGAACAGGCGCAGGCAGTGGATCGCAGTGCTCGCGGCAAGCTGGCACAAATAATCCGCAATTCCGCCTTCACAGGTGCCCTCGCCCAGACACTGACACTGTACGCCATGAGCGGAATTGCTTCCCAGCGCGTTGTCCTGGTAGGTCTTGGCAGCCGTACTCGTATGAATCCTGCCAATTTTCGCAAAGCGCTCGACAAAGCAGCGCAGGCGGTTATCGCCAGCGGCGCCGGCAGTGCCTCGCTGTTGTTAGACGAAGTTTCTGTCAGCGGGCACAGCAGCGACTGGAAACTGCGCCAGTGTCTACAGCAGTTTGCATCGCAAAGCTATCGCTTTAAACAGATGAAAAGCAAGGCGATGCAAGGTACGGCGCCGAAACTCAAACGTATTTCCTACGTCGCGGATGGCGATGAAGCAACGCTTAAAACGGCCCTCCAGCAGGCCCATTCAATCGCAGCGGGAACCCGGCTTGCGCGGGATCTCGGTAATTGCCCGGCAAATATCTGCACCCCCACCTATCTCGCCGAACAAGCCCGCAAACTGGCGGCCCGCTACCCGCGGCTCAAATCCAAGACACTGGAAGAAACGCAGATGAAACGCCTGCATATGGGTGCACTGTTATCGGTATCCAATGGCAGCCGGGAGCCGGCGAAGCTCATCACACTGGAATACACCGGCGCGGGTAAAAAACAAAAGCCGATTGTTCTGGTGGGCAAAGGGGTGACCTTTGATTCTGGGGGGATCTCCATCAAACCCTCGGCGGCCATGGACGAGATGAAATTTGATATGTGCGGTGCGGCCAGCGTTCTTGGCACCTTTGAGGCTGTCGCCAGTATGGGGTTAAAAATTAATCTGGTCGGCATCATCCCTGCCACTGAAAATCTGCCCGACGGTGCCGCCAGCAAGCCCGGTGACATCGTCACCAGCATGGCAGGACACACCATCGAAATTTTGAATACCGATGCGGAAGGGCGCCTCATCCTTTGCGATGCCCTTAGTTTTGCCTCACGCTACAATCCCCAGATTGTTATTGATATCGCCACCCTTACGGGCGCCTGCGTCATCGCCCTGGGGGCACAAGCCAGTGGCTTGTTCAGCAATAATCAGCGACTTGCCGACGATCTTTTGAAGGCAGGGGTCGAAAGTGGGGATCGGGCCTGGCAGATGCCCTTGTGGCCCGAATACGCCGAACAACTACAAAGTAACGCCGCTGACTTTGCCAATGTCGGTGGTCGTGAGGGCGGCTCAATCACCGCTGCCAGCTTTCTCAGTAAATTCACTACAGACTACACTTGGGCACATCTTGATATCGCCGGAACCGCCTGGAAAAGCGGCCGGGCCAAGGGCGCGACGGGCCGCCCCGTCGGGCTGCTTTGTCAATATCTGTTAAATCATTGCGGCATCGAATGAGGAATGCCTGTCATTGATTTCTACGTCCTCCAGCAAGAGGGCGAACAACACCGGTTACTACAGGCGTGCAAACTGATAGAGCGTATCTGGCTGGCGGGCCAGCACGTACATGTGCAACTTGTTTCACAATCGATGGCGCAACAGTTCGACGACGACCTCTGGACCTTTCGTCAGGGCAGTTTCGTTGCACATGAGCCCCCCGGCAGTGCCGCGCCTGACCCAGTACGTGCAGTTACACTCGGTTTCGGTGCTACACTACCGCCCCAATGTGAATATGTCGTCAATCTCAGTGAGCAGATCCCTGAAGGATTTGCCGGATGCCAAAGAATTGCCGAGTTTGTCAGCCCAGATGAAGTCCACCGCCAGCAGGCCCGTAACCGATACCGCCAATATCGCCAGGCGGGTTGCACACTGCAAAATCACGAGAGTTGATCATGAGCTCCGGTCCTGAGGATCGAAACATTGACGAACCGGAAGAACGTGATCTGTTCAGTTCGGATTCGATAGAAGAATCGCTGAGCGAGGCGCTCAGTGATTTGGAGAAGATCCTTGAAGGCCAGGACTCGCCAAATCACACATCGGCGGATCACCCGCCACACCAGGCCACTGACGATGTAACCGCTGCGTCTGCAGACACGCAGGAACAACATGCCATTCCACTTCTCAACGATGTGGTGATCCCGGGCATCAGCCTGGCATCCTCGAGCACTCCCCAGGACGTTGCCGCAGTTGATCAATCGGTCCCTGCTAATCTGGATCGTGCGGCGCTATTAACGCAGTTAACCGGGACTGGCGCAGAACACAACGGGCAAGAACCGGTTGAACTGGAAATGGACGAAGCCGCCTTAAGGCGCCGGCTCGCCGATCGCCTTGCCAGCGAAGTGGAAGTCCTGCTGCAGGCAAGACTTGAGGATGCACTCAAAGATGTCTGTGATGATCTCCGTAAGCAGGTACGCAATCATATTGATATTGTGCTGCCTGAAATTGTCGATGAAATGCTGCAACACCGGCATGGCCACGACGGCTGAGCCGATTTCTTACTCCCCTACGACTGAAATAGACACATGGATAAAACCTTCGAACCTCGTGATATCGAGCAGTATTGGTACCAGCAATGGGAAAGCCAGGGATACTTTAAACCCAGTGGGGAGGGGGATAGCTATTGCATCATGATCCCACCGCCGAATGTCACTGGCACGCTACATATGGGGCATGCTTTTCAGGATACCATCATGGATGGCCTGATCCGGTTTCAGCGCATGCGCGGTCGTAACACGCTCTGGCAACCCGGCTCGGATCACGCGGGTATCGCGACACAGATGGTGGTTGAGCGGCAATTAAATGCTGCAGGAATCAAACGCCACGATATCGGCCGTGATGAATTTATAGAGCGCGTCTGGGAATGGAAAGAACAATCAGGCAACTCCATATCCCAACAACTGCGGCGCATGGGATCATCCCTGGACTGGGAACATGAACGCTTCACCATGGATGAAGGATTGTCCGCAGCGGTAACCGAAACTTTCGTCAAGTTATACAACGAAGGTTTGATTTACCGGGGCAAGCGCCTGGTGAACTGGGACCCGGTCCTGTTGACGGCGGTGTCGGATCTGGAAGTGATTGCGCAAGAGGAACAGGGCCACCTGTGGCACATCCGCTACCCGGTACTTGATACCCACAGCCGCCACCACTACGTTGTGGTTGCCACCACACGCCCGGAGACCATGCTCGGCGACACCGCCGTTGCCGTCCACCCCGACGACGAACGTTACCGCGATTTGATTGGCACTGAACTACAACTGCCACTGACGACGCGCCGCATTCAAGTGATTGCTGATAATTATGTCGATCCGGAGTTCGGCAGCGGCTGTGTAAAGATTACACCGGCCCATGATTTTAACGATTATGACGTCGGTAAACGCCATGGCCTTGAGCAAATTAATGTCTTCACGGACGATGCACGGATCAATGACTCAGCCCCCGAAGCCTATCGGGGACTGGATCGATTTGCTGCCAGGGAAAAGGTGATTGGGGATTTAAAGTCTCAGGATCTCCTGGAGAAAATCGACGATCATGTCCTTAAAGTGCCACGTGGTGACAGAACTCACTCCGTCATCGAGCCCTATCTTACCGATCAGTGGTTTGTCCGTGCAGAACCGTTGGCGGGCCCCGCGATTCGCGCCGTGGAAGAAGGCCGCATACGCTTCGTGCCAGCAAACTGGTCAAAAACCTATTACGAATGGATGCGCAATATTGAGGACTGGTGCATTAGCCGCCAAATTTGGTGGGGCCATCGGATTCCAGCCTGGTATGACGATCAGGGTAAAATTTATGTGGGCCACAATGAAGCTGAAGTCCGCAGCGAGAATAATCTGCCAGGAGATTTTCCCTTGCGCCAGGATGCAGATGTTCTCGATACCTGGTTCTCCTCGGCACTGTGGCCATTTTCAACATTAGGCTGGCCACAACAGACCTCGAGATTGGATACGTTCTACCCCACCAGTGTGTTGGTGACGGGCTTCGACATCATTTTCTTCTGGGTGGCCAGAATGATCATGATGGGAATTAAATTTCTCAATGACGTGCCCTTCCATGAAGTGTATATCCACGGACTGGTCAGGGATGCAGACGGCAACAAAATGTCTAAATCCAAGGGCAATGTGCTGGATCCTCTGGATCTTATCGACGGTATCGAACTTGAAGATCTGGTCAAAAAACGTACAACCGGGTTAATGCAACCGGATCTGGCGCCGAAAATTGAAGCTGCCACCCGACTTCACTTTCCCGAAGGGATCCCGGCCTTCGGCACCGATGCGCTGCGCTTTACCTTCTGCTCTTTGGCGACACAGGGACGCGATGTGCGGTTTGATCTGAAGCGCATCGAGGGCTATCGGAATTTCTGCAATAAATTCTGGAATGCCTCACGTTATGTCCTCATGAACTGTGATGGCCATGACTGTGGTACAGATACCGCGACTGCGGAACTGGAATTCGGCACCGCCGAACGCTGGATAAAGTCGACACTTCAAAGTACTGAGCAAGCCGTCATTGACGCGTTCAACACCTACCGCTTCGATCTGGCAGCACAGGCAATTTACGAATTCACATGGAATGAATACTGCGACTGGTATCTGGAATTGTCCAAGACTGTATTAAATGACCCGCTCTCAAGTGATGCCCGTTGCCGGGGCACGCGTAACACATTGCTACTGGTTCTAGAAACTTTGCTACGCCTCAGCCATCCGGTGATGCCTTACATCACTGAGTCCATCTGGCAGCAAACCCGCCCGCTGACCGGAAAACATGGCGCGAGCATCATGCTTGAAGCCTATCCTGAACCAGACCCGGAGAAACTGGATACTGACAGTGTTGCGCAGATGAACTGGGTAAAACACTTCATTCTCAGCGTGCGCAAAATTCGCGGAGAAATGAATATTCGGCCCAGTCTTAAAATTGATCTCCTGCTACAGGGCGGTAGCAAGGAAGATTACGCGCTGGCCAGGCACCACCATGGCTATCTAGGGCACCTGGCTGGAATCGCAGAGATCCATATTCATGACCCGGCCCAACCCTTGCCTAAAGTCGCCAAAGCCCTGTTAGGGGAATTGGAGATAATGATCCCTGTAGAGGGACTCATAGACATAGAGTCCGAACGTTCCCGGATGGACAAGGAAATAGCCAGGATCAGCAAGGATCTACAACGTACCCAGGGTAAACTCGGCAACGAGAAGTTTCTCAGCCGAGCCCCGGGTGAGGTTGTTGAGAAGGAAAAACTACGCCTGGAAGAATATCGCAGCGCTATTGAGAAGTTACAGTCACAACGTGAAACTCTGATTGGGCCAACATGCTGATGATGGGTCAGGCGCGTCAAAATAATCCCGCCAGGATATGGCGAATACTTGACTAAAACACTCAGTTAATTAGACTGCACGCAGGTAGTATCAAAGACCCAAACACAATGAAACTGACAACTCGTGGCCGTTACGCGGTGACCGCAATGCTGGATCTGGCCATACATGAGTCCAATGGCCCGGTATCGCTGGCTGAAATCGCCGTACGCCAGGGAATTTCCCTGTCTTATCTGGAACAGATATTCGCGCGATTGCGCAAATGTGAACTGGTCAAGAGCACCCGCGGCCCCGGAGGCGGATATACCTTGAGCAGAGGTGCGGGGCATATTTCAGCCGCCGATGTTATCTGCGCTGTAAATGAACAAATGGACATTACCCGTTGCCAGGGCCAGGAAAATTGCCATGGCGAAAAACGCTGCCTGACCCATGACTTGTGGGAAGATTTAAGCGCGCAAATACATGAATTCCTCACCAGCATCGATCTGGAGCAACTCGTCAAGCGCCGATCAGCCCGGGGGGACCAGGCACACCACAATGAAATCACCGTTTCGGCGCCATGCGCCCCAGTCTGATATCTGCGTGACATCCAATGGCCATTAGTCTCACTCAGGCCGCAGCGGCGCATATTCGCAGTTTCATGCAAAATCGACCCTGCGCCTTGGGTTTACGTCTCGGAATCAAGGTCAATGGCTGCTCCGGTTATGCCTATGAGGTTGCTCTGGCAGAGCAAATCAACACCGATGATCAGGTCTTTGAAAGTCATGGCGTGAAGGTGATCGTAAACACCGCAAACCTTAACCTTGTCGATGGCACACAAATCGACTTCAGTGCCAAAGGCCTGAATCAAGGATTCGACTACCATAATCCGAAAGTTAAAAGCCTGTGTGGATGCGGGGAAAGCTTCGGGGTTTAACCCTCATATTCTTTGCACCTGTGGGGACATTACAGGATAATCATCGGCTTTTTCGAGCCTGATTCTGAAATGGAGAACCCAATGGCCGTTGAACGTACCCTCTCAATTATCAAACCGGACGCCGTAGCAAAGAATGTCATCGGTGAAATTTATGCACGATTTGAAAAAGTCGGCTTGAAAATTATTGCCGCACGCATGATACATCTGTCCCAGGAACAGGCGCAGGGCTTTTATGCCGTACACAAAGAACGGCCTTTTTTTGCTGAACTGGTGGATTTTATGACGTCAGGCCCGGTCATGGTACAGGTGCTTGAAGGTGAAAATGCTGTGGCTGTGAACCGCGACGTTATGGGAGCGACCAATCCTGCGGATGCGGCACCCGGGACCATACGCGCTGATTTTGCGGATGAAATTACAGAAAATGCGGTTCACGGTTCTGATGCCGCCGAAACTGCGGCCACCGAGATCGGATTCTTTTTCAGTGACGATCAAGTCTGCCCCCGCACCCGCTGATCGGCAGCTTGCAACGGCGCTTTTACCGGTCGCCGTAGAAGCCGGCCAAAGCCGCATGAATCTGCTCGGGAGTTCCCGCGCAGATTTAATGGCATATTTCAAATCACTGCAACAAACCTCGTTTCGATCCAGTCAGGTATTAAAATGGGTTCACCAGCACGGTGTTGCGGATTTCCAGGCCATGACCAATCTGGCTAAATCCTTGCGGCAGCAACTGAGTGAGGATGCGCAAATCAGAGCCCCTGAGATCGTGCGCGAACAATTATCCGGCGATGGTACACGGAAATGGTTACTGCGCGTTGATGCCGGCAATTGCATTGAAACCGTGTTTATCCCAGAACCGGGTCGCGGAACTCTGTGTATCTCCTCACAGGTCGGCTGCGCTTTGAATTGTCGTTTTTGTTCGACAGCGCAACAAGGTTTCAATCGAAATCTCAGCAGTGCTGAAATTATTGGCCAGTTGTGGCTGGCGAACCGTGCCCTTGATGACGCTCAAACCGATCGCAAAGCCATCACCAATGTGGTGTTGATGGGCATGGGCGAACCCTTGTTGAATTTCGATGCCGTTATCCAGGCACTTGATATCATGCTTGATGATTTTGCCTACGGACTGGCGAAACGCCGGGTAACATTGAGTACCGCTGGACATGTTCCAGGAATTGATCGTCTCGCCAAGCGCCAACCCGTTGCCCTGGCAGTTTCATTGCATGCGCCAAATGATGCGCTGCGCGATACCCTTGTGCCCCTGAACAAGACCTATCCAATCGCACAATTACTGGCTGCATGCCGGCGCTACCTTGAACAAGATCCACGTCAGCGCATCACCTTTGAATATGTGATGCTCGACGGTGTCAACGATCACCTGAGCCATGCAAATCAGCTAGTCAGGCAACTGGCCAACATACCGTCGAAAGTGAATTTGATTCCCTTTAATCCCTTCCCTGGCAGCAATTTCCGCTGCTCACCTGCTGCGCGAATTCGCGACTTCCAAGCCGCACTGCAGGAAAAAGGCCTGCTCTGCATGACACGGAAAACACGCGGGGACGATATAGATGCAGCATGCGGCCAACTGGCGGGAGATATCATCCCTAAAAGCGCCCGCGTGCGATTGCAAAGGGCCCACCAGGAAGTCACATCGCGCTGATGGTGATTGCTGTCAAAACACTTCAGCAGGAAATTCCACTTCGGATTGATTACAATTGCATTCGCCGAGGTTAAATACCTTGACAAATCAGCCTTTTGCCGCAGTATCTTAGCAATGATTCAAACCCTTCGATTATTACTCCTCAGTGTCTTGGTTGTGCTGGCCGCATGCGAAGCCACGCCGGTACGAACCTCAACGACCGCGTTACCGGCAAGCACCGAGAATAAGCTGGCTCGACTCAATACACAGCTGGGGATTGGCTACCTGCGCGAGGGTAATCTGAAACTGGCCTGGCAAAAGCTAAAACGCGCGCTGGACGAAGATCCGGGGTTTTCAACCGCGCACAATGCCATGGGCTTACTCCAACAACGCCTTGGCAGCATCGCTGAAGCTGAAGACCACTTCAAAACGGCGGTATCGCTGAACCCATCAGACTCGGCGGCACAAACAAATTTTGGCTCTTTGTTGTGTGCCACAGGACGCTACGCAGAAGGAATACAACGGTTTCTCAACGCACTGAAAAATCCGCTCTATGATCGCCCGGAACTGGCCTATAACAACGCGGGCCAATGCAGCATGGTCACAGGTGATTTTGATGCTGCTGGGCGATACTTTCGCGCCGCCCTGGAGCGCAACCCAAAAATTCCAACTGCACTGTTGAATATGTCTAATATCAACTTCAGAAAACAGCGCTATCTACCCGCCCGCGCTTATATCCAACGTTATCAGGAAGTTGGCAAACGATCCGCAAAAAGTATTTGGCTAAGGGTTCGCATTGAGCGCAAGCTTGGCGACAAACCAACGGCCGCACGTTATGCGTTAATTCTTGAAAAGCAATTTCCAGACTCCCGCGAGGCCGGGTTGTTGGAGGAGACACCATCGCAATGAAGGCCTCCACGAACACCCACGATAACGCTTCACCCGACACAACCCCTGGCCCTGGCAGCTTGCTTAAGAACGCCAGGGAAAGTGCTGGAATGGATCGACGCGCGGTTGCCGCAAAACTGCGTCTGGATCTGAAAGTCATTGTTGCTCTTGAAGAAGATGATTTTGCAGCATTGCCTGCGGCAACCTTTGTCCGCGGGTACTTGCACAACTACACCCAACTGTTGGATCTGCCTACCAGGCCGGTATTCGAAGCGCTTGACAACGCTCAACTCAGTCACCCGCAATTGATTGCCGATATCGCCGAGGCACCCCAGGTTCGAACCAGTGACATGCCGGTGCGTCTGGCATCTTATGGTGTCATTGCAGTGCTAACCATCATGATTGTGCTGTGGTGGCAAAATCAGGATTTTGACTATCGTGAACTCCTTCAGACTGATTCCGGGCTTAATCAAAGCACCCCGCCTGCCAGTATGGAACCAGCGACTGAGGTGGCAGGAAAAGAACCGGACGTGGTCACGCAGCAGCCACAGGTAGCCATCGAGGAGGCCATCCCCCCATCTGCCGTGACCAACACTGCCACACAAACGTCCCCTCCCTTGGTGGATGCAACGCCTGCCATCACCGAGCCGGAAAATGCTGCAATCGTTGACAATACCCTGGACTCAGTTGCACAGCCCGCTGCTGAACCCGCCCCGCAAACCGGCAATGAATCAACGCTGATAGACCAGCAACTGAATCAGGCTCAGAAAAGTATTGAAGCCTCAGAAAACATCATCGCCCAGAATCAAACTGCGAATGAATCTCCAAGTCCTGCCCAAGCACACGACATTGTCGCCGCTACAACCGTTACAGAACCGGTAACGACTGCACCTGCGAGCCCACCCCAAAGTCCGGATACATCAGTAAACACGGGCAACGACACATTGAGTATGCACTTCAGTCGAGAATCCTGGGTAACGGTGTACGACGGAAATGAAAAGCGCCTGTTCTATAATCTGACCCGCCCGGATCAGACGCTTGAATTAAGTGGTCCTGGCCCGCTGCGGGTATTGCTCGGGCGCCCTCAGGGCGTGACGGTTCTATACAACGGCAAATCTTTGGATATAAAACCGTACGTCAGCAATACCGGCATCGCGCGTTTTACGGGTAATAACTGAAGTACTGCGTTGCATTCATGTTCAGAACTGAGGCCTTGTTCTGCTAGAATTCACCCCCTTGTGCAACCCCATCGTTGAATTCAAAGTTCCAGGATTTATAAACCTCTATGAGTCGCACCAAAGTCGTCCGTGGGATGAAGGATATCCTGCCCTCTCAGGCCCACCGCTGGCAACAGGTGGAAGACTGCGCACGGGCCGTATTCAGTGGTTATGGTTATCGTGAACTGCGCACCCCGATAGTTGAGCACACGGAATTATTCCAACGCTCGATTGGTGAGGCCACCGATATCATTGAAAAAGAAATGTATACCTTTGCAGATCGCAAAGGCCGCAGTCTAAGTATGCGGCCGGAAGCGACAGCGAGTTGTGTGCGCGCAGCGGTTGAACACAGCTTATGCGGCAGCGCCCAGGGTTTACGGATATGGTATACGGGTCCGATGTTTCGTTATGAGAAAATGCAAAAAGAGCGCTATCGGCAATTCTACCAGTTGGGTGCCGAAATTTACGGCCTCGAAGACGCCTGCGCAGACGCCGAAATTATTCTGCTGACGGCACGCCTGTGGCGACAACTCGGCTTAAACCATCTGCAATTACAGATTAATTCCCTGGGCAACCGTGAAGAACAGCTAAGTTACCGCCAACATCTCAAAGAGTATTTACAGACTCACTACCAAGATTTGGACGAAGACAGCAAACGGCGCTTGAACAGCAATCCGTTACGTGTCCTTGACAGTAAAAACCCAGACTTGCAGGTACTTATCAATAATGCACCTACGCCACTGGAACATCTGCAATCACCTTCACGACAGCATTTTGAAAGTGTTCAGCATACCCTCACCCAGTGTGATCTCGAATTTACGGTTAATCCTCGCCTGGTGCGGGGACTGGATTACTACACACGCACTGTATTTGAATGGGTCAGCCAGGATCTCGGTGCCCAAAGCGCAGTCTGCGGGGGGGGCCGTTATGACCAGCTATTCAAAGAAATAGGTGGCCCGAATACCGCCGCAGTCGGCTTTTCCGCAGGCATTGAACGTATTATTGCAGTGATGGATACCCGTGGGGTGGCAGCGCCTGATCCGGCACCTCAGTTATACCTCGCCGCAGTGGGTGATGCCCCTTGCATTGCGGCACACGCGATTGCAGAAAAATTACGTGACCGCCTGAGCACTGTGCGATTGCTGGTTGATGCAGGCCCGGGCAGTTTCAAAGCCAAACTGAAACGCGCTGATAAAAGCGCTGCGAAGTTCGCCCTGATTTTGGGTGAGGATGAGTTAAACAACAACCAAATCGGACTGAAAAACCTACAAACATCGACCCAGGAAAGCATCGCATTGGATGACCTGGCAACACACCTTGAACCTGTGTTATCGACGGCAAAAGCGGTCGTTGGCAATGGAGCCGACTATGGAAACTGAAGAACAGCAACTTGAAGAGATTCGCAAGTGGTGGAAAGAATACGGCCGTACAGTCGTGCTCGGCGTCGTCATTGGCCTATCCGGAATAGGTGGTTGGGGACTGTGGAAGGCACATGTTAATACCCAGGCTGAAACCGCATCCGCACTTTACCAACTGCTCCAGGAAACCGCTGCGAGTGGTACGGCACAAAGTGAAAAAAGTGCCATCGCGCAAACGGATGCCCTTATCAATCAATACCCAAAAAGCAGCTACGCCGCTCTCGGCGCGCTTATTGGCGCCAGAGGGGCCTACCAGCAAGATGACACGAAAGCGGCCAAGCGTTTCCTTGAGTGGGCCATCGACAATACCAAAGTATTCGAAATCAGTACCATCGCCAGATTACGACTGGCCCGCATCCTTACAGAGCAAGGCCAAAACGATGCTGCGCTGAAACAGCTGGAGAGTATCAAAAACACCAATTTCAGCATGCTCGAAAATGAACTAAGGGGCGATGTATTACAAGCGAAAGGTGATACCGAAGGAGCCCGTAGCGCCTATCGGAAAGTTTTGCACGCTGACAATGTATCACAATCTATCCTCACTAATATACAACTGAAGATTGATGCTCTCGATGCAAACACCTAAGCACATTGTCCTTGCACGCAGTTTCATTATTGTATTGATCCTTGTTCTTGCCGGGTGCAGCAGTATCAATGATATGTTTCGCAAAAGTGAACCGGCGCAACCGCCTGAACCACTCAGCGAATTAAAGCCCAGTTTGAGTGTCACTCAGCTCTGGCAACAAAACATTGGCGCAAGTTCTGCGAAAAGCAGCCTGAGCCTGCGACCGGCTTTTTCAGGCCCATTGGTTTTCGCTGCTGATCCGCTGGGGAGTGTCAGTGCCTATCAGGCCGCGAGTGGTGATCAGGCATGGCAAACCAATAATGACTTACAGATCACGGGGGGCCCTGGCGCAGGCGAAGGTCTGGTGATCCTCGGCACAGAGAATGGGGAAGTCCTGGCATTGCACGCCGAAGACGGGCGCGAAGCATGGCGTGGGCGTGTTTCCAGTGAAGTACTTTCCGTTCCCCTTGCTGCCAATGGCATCGTAGTGGTGCGTACTGGTGACGGTAAATTATATGGACTGAACAGCAAAGATGGATCACACCTGTGGGTTTATGATCGAACCGTACCAGCTCTGAGTCTTCGCGGCACAAGTAACCCTGTGATCTATGAAGATACAGTTATTGCTGGATTTGACAGTGGCCGCTTGGTCAATCTTGAACTTAAAAATGGGCAATTACTCTGGGAAACCCGGGTAGCCATTCCCAGTGGACGTTCTGAGCTGGAACGGTTGGTGGATATTGACGCTGACCCGATTGCCAGCAATGGTGTTATCTACGTCGTAACGTACCAAGGTCGGATCGCGGCAGTGGATACCCGCGATGGCAAGCTCACCTGGCGACGCGATATGTCTTCCCATACCGGGCTTGGCATCTCCAAGCGAAATATTTATGTCACCGATGATAACGGCCGGATATGGGCGCTTGATCGCGGCAATAGTGCCTCAGTGTGGCGACAGGATAAACTGGAAAGACGTCGAACCACAGCACCAGTCGATTTCAAAGGGTATGTTGTCGCTGGAGACTATCAAGGCTATTTACACTTTATGGACAGCGATGACGGACACTTAGTTGCTAGAGTCCAGGTAGATAGTGAGGGAATTGAGGTGTCTCCTGTTGTCCACGGCGAACGGCTGTTTGTTTACGGTAAGAGTGGTAGCCTGACAGCGATAGACATCAAACAACCCTGAACTGGACGTTTGATGTCATTGCAGCAAATTAACGACATGCGTCAACCGGACTAGATACGGCACCGTTACATGCTGCCGCTAATCGCAATCGTTGGACGCCCTAACGTCGGGAAATCCACACTCTTCAATGCACTGACACGCAGTCGCGACGCGCTGGTTGCCGATCAATCCGGGGTCACACGAGACCGTAACTACGGGTTTACTCAGCTAGGGCAATATCCCTGTGTATTAATCGATACCGGCGGCCTGACTGCGGCAATTGGTGCGATGGATCAACTGGTTACAGAGCAGGCTCAAGCCGCTGTCGAAGAAGCCAACCTGTTGCTGTTCATGGTCGATGCCCGTGCTGGCCTGAATGCCGAAGATCAACGCATTGCTGAGGATTTACGCCGTAAAAATAAACCCGTCATCGTTGTCATCAATAAACTTGATGGGCTCAATACACAACAAGCCAGCAATGATTTCTTCGTCCTCGGATTCAAAATTCAATGTGGAATCTCTGCCAGTCACCGCCAGGGTCTGAAAACATTACTGGAACACATCGAGGCACACCTCCCCGATCCAGACGATAGCTGTGCCACTGGCGCGACCATGGAAGGGATCAGAATCGCCGTCACGGGACGTCCTAATGTTGGAAAATCCACTCTCGTAAACCGTCTTACCAAAAGCGATAGGGTGGTCGCCCATGATATGCCCGGCACAACGCGTGACAGTGTCAGTGTTGCCTTCGAACATGATGACCACAAGTACACTTTGATCGACACCGCTGGAGTACGGCGCCGCTCCCGGGTTCAGGAAACGATTGAAAAACTCAGCATCATCAAAACCCTGCAATCCATCGCTGGTAGCCAGGTTGTCATCCTCATGCTTGATGCGGCCCAGGGTCTTAGCGATCAGGATCTTCATTTGCTGGGACTCATACTCGATAGTGGCCGAGCACTGGTCATCGCCGCGAATAAATGGGATGGCCTAAGCCAGCGCGAACGCCAGACGATGCGCCAGGACATAGAGCGTAGATTACAGTTCGCGGGCTTCGCACCGCAGCTATTTATTTCCGCACGCCATGGCAGTGGCCTTGGCGAACTGATGACCATGGTCCGTCGTGTCTATGCTGCCGGCATGCGGAGCATGGCGACGAATCGCCTCACAAAGGTTCTGGAATCAGCCGTTGCACAAAATCCTCCACCGTTGGTACACGGGCGACGAATTAAACTGCGCTATGCCCACCAGGGAGGATCGAACCCGCCAAGAATTATTATCCACGGCAACCAGACTGACGCTCTGCCAATGCATTACCAACGCTATCTGATGCGGGTTTTTCGCGAAGCATTCGATCTGCTTGGCACTCCCATTGCGATAGAACTACGTAGCAGCGAAAACCCATACAAAGGGCGCCGTAACGTACTGACCCCCCATCAGGTTCGCAAACGCAAACGCTTGATGAAACGGGTCAAACGTAAGCCGTAAACACCCCACCTGTCAGCGTAATTGTTCTTCCAGCAGGCTCAAAATACGGGCCGCAGTTGCACTACTATCGCGTTGTCCCTTTTTATCCAATACCACGACCTGTGTATTCTTCTGCCCGTCGCGACCTCCGGTAAGACTGATTAGATAGGCATCATTTTCTGTATTACGCACTTTGTCATCGCTAGACCAGAAGGCCAGTTTGGAAAGAAAAGATTTTTCCTGTTTTTTTCGATCAGGATCTACATAACGTACGAAGTACAAGCCACGCGAACGATCCCGATCCTCTACCGTAAACCCTACTCTATCCAACGCTAATCCTGTCCTACGCCAGGCACGGGAGAAGGTCTCACTTAATCTCAACTTGCCCAAACCGCTACCGTCTCGTTCAAATTTGACTCGATTCGGGCGTTTTATGCTTTGTGCTACTCGTTGGCGGGCAGAGTTTTCTTCAACACCGAAAAAGATCAACATGCGGCTGAGCATTTCCGCCTCCAATTCCGGATCTGCAGCCCGCGGTTGCCAGACTCTGGTCTCTTCCTCACTGGTGACCGAACCTGACTTTGTTTTCACCGCAACTTCCTCAGCACCACGATGGGAGATATAAACCTCTGTTATGTTTTTGTTATCACCGTGCTCCAACCGAGTACGAAACTTATCCCGAGTCGCTACACCATAGAATGCATTTGACATGCGCTGGACCAGACCTTCGATGAGCCCGCCCTTAATCGCGGCGCGCTGCTCTGCCCACGCGGTTTCCATTATGCCAATACTGGGATCTTCCAACTCGATGAGAAAACCCTGCGCTAACCAAAAGTCTCGAATCTGAGGCCAGACTTTGGCAGGGCTTGCACTGACAACCAGCCAACGCTTATCGCCGACACGTTCGACTTTGACATTCTTTAAATCCGGTAGTACTCCAGACGCGCCTTGATTGGCTACTTTCTGTGAGGCATTGGTGAAATTTGAATAGGTATCCGAGCCGGTAACGGCGCCACCCGCCGGAATTTTCAAACTGTCATTGAGTGTTGAACTGCTGAGATCTGGCGGGACCTCCAGCGGTGGCAGGCTGCGGCTGGATTTATATTGCGCCTCACGTTTTGGGACAACAGCGTCAATGGCATCATCCAAAGTACCGCTACACGCGGTGGTAAGCGCCGTGGCGCCCATTAGAATCAGTATTCTTAAATTCATTTGTACTTTGTATCTCATATAAACTTCACAGGACAGCGGTAGCAGCTATTGCCATCGCCTGACGCACTTGATCGTGGAACTGTGGGGACAGTGGTGTTAGCGGCAAGCGGATGCCAGGGCCGATTAAACCCATATCAAGCAGCGCCCATTTCGTTGGAATCGGGTTGGATTCCAAAAACAGCGCCGCATGCAAATCACGCAAACCCTCATCAACCCGCCTGGCTGCCTCAACCTCACCGTTTAGCGCATGCGTACACATCGCATGCATCGCCGCAGGAGCCACATTGGCTGTCACTGAGATGACGCCACTGCCACCCGCGAGGATTGTTTCCAGCCCCATCCAGTCTTCGCCGCTGAAAACCTTGAAATCCTCGCCGCATGCAGCAATCAGGTCATGAATACGCTGCAAATCCCCGGTTGCCTCTTTAATACCGATGATATTACTCACTGGTGCCAGCCGAGCCACCGTTTCCGGGAGCATATCGCATGCCGTTCGGCCCGGGACATTGTAAAGAATTTGTGGAATGTCGACGGCCTCGGCGGCCGCCATAAAATGCCGGTATAACCCTTCCTGGGTCGGTTTATTGTAATAAGGGGTCACCAGCAAACAGGCATCAACCCCCGCATCTTTTGCACGGCGGGTCAAACTCACAGCTTCGTGTGTAGAATTGGCACCTGTACCGCCGATGACCGGTATTCGGCCGCTGACCAGTTCCACGACCCGGGCAATGACACGACTGTGTTCCTGGTGGTCGAGGGTGGCAGACTCTCCGGTAGTACCGAGGGCTATAATTGCGTCAGTGTTATTTTCAATATGAAATTCCACCAAACCAGACAAGGCGTGGTCATCAACCGAACCGTCTTCATGCATGGGGGTTGCCATTGCAACCATGGAACCTTTAAACATTAAACTACCTTTTGGGCGAGTGGATCAGCCGATGCTACTGAGGGGGCTGAGCCGATGCAAGTCAGAACCGGGGGGGGTAGGCCCGGGGGTAGGCTTGGGCGAAGCCGATAGTGTAAATGATCGGATTACGGCTGAACAATGTCAAACGCTGTGGATATTTTGTAACTCACTGTAATGGTATGATTATTTATCTATATAAACCGGGGTGACTAATATCGCACCTCATTTTACCCAACACGAACTAAAGTCTGTATTTCGCCATGGCAATTGAAAAAAAAGATACGTTTCTGGTACTGACCGCCTGCGGCCCGGATCGCCCGGGTCTGGTAGACGTACTCAGTGAACATATCGTTGAAAGCGGCAGCCAGATTGACGAAAGCAGGATGAGCGTTCTCGGTAGCGAGTTTGCCATTTTAATGCTCATCACAGGCAACTGGAATGCACTGGCAAAATTAGAGGCTATGACCTCACGGCTGGAAGAAAAACTCGGCCTTCGAATTCACACCAATCGAACCCTGCAAAGGGCCCAAAGCGAGGCCTACGTCCCTTATGCAATTGAAGTGGTCACACTAAACCGATCTGGTGTTGTCAATGAAGTTGCACATTTTTTTGCTTTGCGCAATATTAATATTGAAGACGTATTTACAAGCACCTATCCAGCCCCACACACCGGTACCTGCATGTTTTCATTACATATGACGATTGCAGTTCCAGGTGATCTTTCTCTTGCCGGTCTGCGTGGGGAATTTATGGATTTTTGTGATGATCTAAATCTCGACGCAATCCTTGCCCCAGTCAAATAGCCAACGCGATATCCTCCATGCGCCTTTATGTCCTCGATACCAATGTTCTCATCCAGGATCCAAATGCCCTGTTTCGTTTTCAGGAACACGATATCTATATTCCACTACAGGTTCTGGAGGAACTCGACCGACTAAAGCAGGGAGATTCGGAAGTAGCACGCAATGTACGTGAAGCCAGCCGCTTACTGGATCAAATCATTGATGACCACGATATACAAAGTATTCGCAGCGGAATAGCCCTGCCAGGAACAGACAATGCAGAGTCAGGACGACTGTATATTCAGACAGAGCCACAAAATATCACCACGCCCTTTCATGAACATACGGCAGACAATACCATCCTTGAAGTTGCAAAAGCTCAACAGGGCAGCTCACAAAGCCGTGAAGTGGTACTGGTCAGTCGTGATATCAATCTGCGCATCAAGGCCAGGGCCATTGGCCTGAATGCCGAGGATTACCATAGCGACCAGGTCGTCAACGACCTCACATTACTCCCCTGCGGACTCCAGGAGGTTCCCTGGCAATGGATCAAAGCGGCACAGTCACAGCATAAATTCGAAATGCCTGTTGAAAACCTGCCAGAGGCCTATGTCGGACTGGGATTGTACAGCCCTGAGCACCCCGAACTGGACTGTCAGATTTTCGATCAGATTGACAACCAATACAGACTCCGTACCGTGACTGACTACCTGAGCGAGGGGGGGCAACGCGTCTGGGGGATCCAGGCACGTAATAGGGAACAAAATTTCGCCCTCAACCTGCTCATGGATCCCGAACTGGATCTGGTGACGCTGCTCGGCATCGCGGGCACCGGGAAGACATTGCTGGCATTGGCAGCTGGACTGACCCAAAGTCTTGAAAACAAGCGCTTTGAAGAGATTATAGTGACGCGCGCCACGGTTTCGGTGGGTGACGACATTGGCTTTTTGCCAGGTACCGAAGAAGAGAAAATGACTCCCTGGATGGGTGCATTGATGGACAATCTGGAGGTATTGGCTAAAACCGACGGTGCCGGCAGTTGGGGGCAGGCAGCCAGTAATGATTTAATTAATACCCGCATCAAACTCAGGTCACTGAGTTTCATGCGTGGGCGCACATTTTTGCAACGCTACCTCATCATTGACGAGGCACAAAATCTGACGCGTGCCCAGATTAAGACATTGCTGACGCGTGCCGGGCCTGGCACCAAAGTTGTGTGTATTGGAAATATTGCACAAATTGACACACCCTACGTCACGGCAACTACATCCGGGCTAACTTACGTCGTGGATCGGTTTAAACATTGGGCCCACGGCGGACATATTACTCTGGCCCGTGGTGAACGCTCCCGCCTGGCAGATTTTGCGACACAGGTCCTATGACACTGTCATAGCCTGCATCACCGTAACATGTCGATCCAATCATTATTACAACAAGCCTTGAAAGCCCATCAGCAAGGTGATCTGAAGCGCGCACTGGCAGACTATAAATCACTCCTCAGGCAATCTCCCCAACATAGTGAAGCATTACATTTACTTGGTGTGTGTGAATTTCAAGCAGGTCATGTCGAGGCAGCAATAGCACACATAAACACGGCTATTTCACTGGCCCCGAAGGTTGCTCAATACCATAACAACCTTGGTGAGATCCTGCGTCAGCATGGACGTATGGGTGAAGCCGAAAAATGTTACCGGCGTGCACTGGAGCTGAATCCCAAATATGCGGATGCTCATAATAACCTGGCTCTGGTCCTGCAGACTGCCGGTGAGATTGACACTGCCGCAAAACACTTGCGAACAGCCCTGGAACTGCAACCACACGATCCGCAAACCGCAGCCAACCTCGGAAACATACTGCGAATCAAGGGTGATCTACAGAGTGCATGTTACCAATTCCGGCAAGCACTCAAATTGGCACCTGAATTTTCACAAGCTCGCCTCGCCTTATGCGAGTTGCTCATTGACCTGCAACATCAAACTGACGCTTTTGATGTTGCCACAGCAGGGGTAGATATCTGCTCTGCAGATCCAGCCGCCCAATGTGCTTATGCCAGCGCAGCTATGGCACTAGGTCATAACGCACAGGCCAGACAGGCGCTGCATGCTGCAGTACAAGCGAACCCACAATCGGTCTCAGTGCAAATGACACTCGGCCGCTTATTGCTCGTTTCAGGCGACAACACTGAAGCGCTTCAGTGTTTGGAACAAGCGGCGCTACAGAACCCGGCGCAAGCCCAACTATACGCCCTGATTAGTCGGGCATGTCTGGAGTTAAATCGACTCAATCATGCCCACGAAGCGATATGCAGGGCCCTGGATCTGGAACCTGATAATTACGATTTGCAAATTCAGTCAGCCCGGATTCACCGGCGCCGGGATCAGCCTATCGAGGCCAAACGTCTACTTGAGGCGATTCTGGTTGCTGACTCAACAAATCTGCCAGCCACCCTGGAGTTAGCAGAAGTTTATTTGCAAACTGGAGAACCAGAACAAGCGCAAAGATGCATGGAATGCGCCCTGACCAGGTTGCCGGACAACAATACCATTCGCGAACGCCTAGCCTCAGTTTTACTCTCGGCCGGAGACTTTAAAGGCTGCATTAATCACCTTTCACAGATCATTGCCGAGGATCCTGAGCGGATTTCCAGCTACCGCCTGTTGTCGAATGCCAAGCGCTTTTGCAGCAAAGATGATTCTATTATAGACACACTTACCGCGCAGCTTGACTCGCGGGATCTAACACCGCCCGTGGCCGCCACCGGGCATTTCTCACTCGGAAAAATGCTTGCGGACTGTGGCCGCCATGCGCAAGCTTTCAACCACTTTACGCAGGCGAATCGGTTACGCCGTACTCAACTCGATTACGATAGCGACACCCATGAAGCCTTGGTTAAGGAACACATCCACGCATTCAATCAGTACCGTCTGGAACAGTTTGCAGAATATGGCAATCCCAGTCGCGTGCCCATCATTATTGCAGGTATGCCCCGATCCGGCACCACCCTGGTAGAACGCATATTAGCCAGCCATCCACAGGTTTCAGCCGGTGGCGAGGTGGATGGTCTGACGCGTATCTACCCGCGATCCGTAGGCGGCGTGGCCGGAGAGCATTATTTGGGTCTGGCCCTCGATTCTTTAGATGCAAGGACTATCGAGCGACTGAGTAATGATTACCTCAACCGTTTGCACCGAGAGCACCCTGGAGCCAGGCAAGTCACTGACAAGACACCGGAAAATTTTCTCCATTTAGGCATGGCGGCGATTTTGTTTCCCAGGACAAAATTTATACACTGCTTCAGGCATCCACTGGCTACATGCATGTCCAACTACTCCAACGACATGGCTCTCGGTGGTGCATTTGGTTATCAAATTGATGAGATGGCACACTACTACGGCCAGTATCAGCAGATCATGCGGCACTGGCATGCACTGATGCCAGAACGCATTTTTGAATTGAACTACGAACAACTTGTAACAAACTTCGAGACTACGTGCCGAAAACTACTGGCATTTTGCGACCTGGAATGGGATCCGCGCTGCCTCGACTTTCACGCCACCAAGGGTGTAGTTCTAACCGCCAGTGATTGGCAGGTACGGCAACCACTGTATTCCAGCGCCGTCAGCAATTGGCGGCATTACGAATCACAACTGGCCCCATTACTGCAGGCTTTGCTTGATAACGGCGTTGAAATTCCCCCGCAAACCGGCTAACCCTGCAGACTTCTTATTTCACCCATAGCCACTGATAACATCGCAAAATCGGGTTGACCGGAAGATTGCAGATCTCCGAGAACCTGTCGACATCTGTCAACAACAGCCTGATTATCTCTAATCCATGCTTCCACCCGCGCCCGGCCCTGCTTGGCTGTCGAATTGTGTTGCAGGACCTGTGCTGACAATAGCCGTTCCTGGGTAAATAAATCATCACGCAGCGCTGAGCGCGCCAACGTCTGCCACCGATTGTTTCTTGGCAAATCTACAATCTGCTGCCTTAACCAATGCAATTGCAGAGCCTTGCCCAAGGCGAAGTACACCTGTGCAACCTCAACCACATCCAAATGCAGATCCAATGCAACACTGACAATATCCAGACTTGCATTCAATTCCTCATACCAACTGACGGGTCGGGCAATTTCCTTCGGGATGCCGCCTTTGAGCAAACGTTTTTCCAATTTATGCGCAGCACTTGAACCGACATCTGCAGCCAGTTTCGGCATACATTCTGTCAGTTGCGCAACACCGGCAGAAAATTCATTTACGATAGCGCCGATGTCCAATGGCCGTGGACGATTACGCAGTAACCAGCGCGAGCTCCGCTCACAAAGTTTTCTGGCCTCAAGAAGAGTCTGAATCTGTCCATCCGCGCTGGCCTTGCCATCCAGATTTTCAATATCCTGCCAGAACGGTAGCATGGCAAATATTTCACGACTGATCACATAAGCCCGAGCGATTTCGGCAAATGCTGCACCGGTCTCTTCCTGGAGTCGAAAGCAAAACGTCATTCCCGCTCTGTTAACCACTTCATTGGCGATGACCGTACTGATTATTTCATTGGCCAAACGATGTCTTGGGATGGCTTCGGCATAACGTTCACGCAACGCCGTGGGGAAATACGTCACCAAGGCATCGTCCAGATAGCTGTCCTGGGCAAGATTCGTGAGTAGGAATTCTTTAAACAAGCCGATCTTCACATAGGCGATGAGGACGCTCAGCTCCGGTAAGGTCAGGCCTTTGCCTCTATTGCGGCGTTCCAGTATTTCGTCCTCTGCCGGCAGGTATTCAATTGCCCGATCCAGTTCGCCTTCGCGTTCCATATGGCGGATCAATCGGGCATGCACATCGAACATGGAACTGGCCTGGAAATGCGCCATACTCAATGCCTGGGTCTGCAAATAATTGTCACGCAGTACCAGATCGCCTATTTCATCGGTCATTTCAGCCAGCAGACGATTGCGTTGCTTATGGGTCAAATCGCCATTGCGGACAATTCCATCAATCAGGATTTTTATATTGACTTCGTGATCTGAACAATCAACACCCGCAGAATTATCAATAGCATCACTACAAATCATGCCGCCCTTGGAGGCGTATTCAATACGTGCCAATTGAGTAAAGCCGAGATTACCACCCTCACCAACCACCTGGCAGTTCAACTCATTACCATTCACACGTAGATTATCATTTGCCCGGTCTCCCACTTCAGCATGACGTTCTGTACTGGCTTTGGCATAAGTCCCTATGCCACCATTCCACAATAAATCTACCGGTGCTTTGAGCATGGCGTTAATTAACGCGGTCGGTGTCAAGGATTCTATACCTGCATCGATCTTGAATGCGGCACGCATCTGCTCAGTAATTTCGATGGATTTAAGTGCCCGCGAGTACACACCACCACCAGCGGAAATAAGTTCCACTGCGTAATCTTCCCAACTTGAACGGGGCAACTCAAACATACGCTTACGTTCCGCAAAGGAAGCAGCCGCATCCGGGTTTGGATCGATAAAAATGTGCATATGATTAAATGCACCCAGCAAACAGATATGTTCAGACAACAGCATCCCATTGCCGAACACATCACCAGCCATATCACCGATACCGACAACGGTAAAATCTTCGTTTTGGATGTCTTTGCCTTTTTCCCGGAAATGCCGCTTCACCGATTCCCAGGCACCACGCGCTGTGATCCCCATCCCTTTGTGGTCATAACCTGCTGAACCACCAGAGGCGAAAGCATCACCCAGCCAGAAGCCATATTCGATGGCAATTTCGTTGGCGATATCAGAAAAAGTCGCTGTTCCTTTGTCAGCGGCAACCACCAAGTATGGATCATCGCTGTCGTGACGTACAACCTGCGGCGGGTGTGCAATACCCTCCTCTGTGTAGTTGTCGGTCAAATCCAATAAACCACGAATCAACGTTTTGTAGCAGGCTATCCCCTCTTTCATGACCGCTTCACGATCACCTTGAGGCAGCCGTTTTGGATAAAAGCCGCCCTTCGAACCAACCGGGATAATGACTGCATTTTTAACCATCTGCGCTTTAACCAACCCAAGGATCTCGGTACGGAAATCTTCGCGCCGATCTGACCAACGAATCCCGCCCCGGGCCACCGGACCGCCACGTAGATGTACCCCTTCCATACGCGCTGAATACACAGCAATTTCATACATAGGTTTAGGCTTGGGCATTTCTGGAATCCCGGAAGGGTCCAGTTTCATGGACAGATAATCTTTACAGTCACCATCATCGGCTTGTTGATAATGGTTGGTTCGCACGGTGGCGCGAATCAAGCTCAGATAAGCCCGCAGTATTCGATCCTCATCCAGATTAGAAACATCCTCCAGTGCCTCACGAATTTTTCCTTCCAGGCTTTTTGCCTCAGCATCCCGATCATTTTCTGCGGCCGGGTCCAGGCGTGTATGAAACAGCGAGACCAGTAGCCGGGTGATCTGTGGATTCGCCACCAGAGCCCGTTCCATGTAAGACTGGCTGAATATGAATCCAAGTTGCCGTAAATATTTACAGTATGCTCGCAGAATCAAAATATCGCGCCAGCCCAGTTCCGCCGCAATTACCAGCATATTGAAACCGTCATTTTCGACTTCACCAAAAAATATCTTTTCGAAGGCCTCCTGAAAAAGTGGGCGCACATGCTCAAGATCAAGATTCAAATCAAGTTCATGCAACAGACCAAAATCATGCACCCAGACCCGGGGACCATCAGCGCGTTTTATCTTGCTGGGTATTTCGTAATCGACCTTGAGCCCCATGTTTTCAAGAATGGGCAAGGCATAGGACAACGAAACAGAATGACCAACATGAAAGAGTTTGAAATGCAAAACACTGTCATCCGCTTCCAGTGGCTTATGCAGACTCATCGCCAGGCGATCACCATCGTTGCCCAGGTTCTCCATGCGCTCCACATCAAGCACCGCAACCCGTGGCGAGTAGTTTTCCCGATAATCCGCACGGAATGCCCCACCGTACTGCTGCACCAGTCGCGCACCACGGGCTTCGCCGAATTTCTCCAGAATTGCTTCACGCAAATCATCGTTCCAGTTACGGGTGGCCTCACGAAATGCCTGTTCCAGAGCTTTAACATCTACGTCGCAGCTCGAGTTAACCGGCACCCGCATCAGAAAATACAACCGTGCCAGCACCGAGTCGGTTAGATGCACATTGAATTCCGATTCCGTGGCACCAAGCGCTTCCTCAAGGATTGCCTGAATAGCCCGGCGGGTGTCGGTATTATAGCGATCCTTGGGGACATAAACGATGCAGGAATAAAAACGTGCGAATCGATCTTTATGAATAAACAAGCGGATCTTGCGCCGTTCCTGCAAATGTAAAATACCAGTTACCGTGGCAAGCAGTTCGTCGTCAGACAACTGGAACAATTCATCCCGGGGGAAATTATCAACAATGTTGATAATCGCTTTCGCTGCGTGGCTATTGGGCAGATATCCTGATCGGGTCAACAACCGCTGCACCTTGCCACTGAGCAGTGGGATGTCGCGGGGCACACGATTATAGGCTGCCGATGTATACAGTCCTATAAACCGTCGTTCGCCTACGACTTTACCCTCAGGGCTTATTCGTTTGACGCCGATATAATCCATATAGCCAGGGCGATGAATCTGTGAACGATTATTTGCCTTGGTCAAAATCAGCAGTTCCGGCGACAATGCCAGTTGTTGTACCTCAGGACTCAGCCGGGAAAACCCTTCGGAAACTCCAGTATCATGGCGCAACACACCATAACCACTGTCTGTAACTGCGATCAGGCTTAGTTCATCACCATTGTCATGTAACTCATAATCAATGCAGCCGAGAAATGTAAAATGGTTATCCCCTACCCAGCGTAGAAAATCGAGAGACTCGCTTACTTCTGCGGCTGGCAACGGCGGTGGAGACGACTCCAGGCCAGCGATCGTATCCTTCAATTGCCCTTGCAAGGTTGGCCAATCTTCGACCGCACAATGGACTTGAGCCAGTACCTTACGCACATCGGCATCAATGCTCGCAAATGCATCCGCTGAAGTTTGCCGATCCACTTCAAAATGCATAACCGCTTCGGCCCTGGCGCCATCACTCGCCCGTGACGCCTTGGCGAAGGCTTGTTTGGCATTACCCTGGTCGTCACGCTGCACATACATCACTGGGTGAATAAGTAAATGTACGGTCAATTCACAGCGATCCAGGGCCATATGAACCGAATCAACCAGAAAAGGCATATCGTCGCAGACCACCTCCACAATAGTATGCGTGGATTGCCAGCCGTGTTCGTCCTGCACGGGATTGTAGACACGAACCTTGTCCTCACCCGCTTCGCGGTGTTTTAAAAAGCCCCAGTGCGCAAGTGCCGCGCCATACAAATCCGCCGCATCAATATCTGCCAGATCTTCTGCAGCTATTCCTTCGTAATATTCGCTGATGTAGTCCCGTAGTTGATTGGCCTGCTCCTCAGGCATGCGTTCTTCCAGCAACCTGATAATGTTCGCCAAGACAGATGTATACGGGGTCATTGAATCAGCCATGAACAGTCTCCTTCGATCGCGTTAACGCTTTCACACAGGTGGGATGACAGCAGAGTTTACCCAATTATGCTCAGCAGGTACTACCGGCATTTTCAGTCCAACTCTGCCTTGACGTGTCGACACCCTGGGGAATTACTTAAACAGGGTTCAAGCAACACCATTTCATTTCCATACGGTTCAGCCGATACTATCCCTTTTTGGGCAAATGACAACCGCGTGGTAACTCGTTTATGACTCACATTCTTCACCGCCAATCCCGCCACCTTCTACCTTTTGCAACTGCTGGTGATGGCCCCTATCTGCTGGATGAAAATAACAAACGCTACATCGACGCCTCCGGTGGCGCCGCTGTCTCGTGCCTCGGTCATAGCCACCCGGACATTATTGCGGCCATACAGGAACAGGTCGGCAAACTGGCCTACGCCCACACCTCATTTTTTACCTCTGAACCTGCCGAACAACTCGCAGACAATCTGGCCAAGGCGGCCCCCGGATCGTTAAACCACGTTTATTTTGTCAGCGGCGGTTCGGAAGCCGTTGAAGCCGGTCTCAAACTGGGGCGGCAGTATTTCCTTGAACGCGGCGAAGGACAACGGCAACTATTTATTGCCCGTCGCCAGAGTTACCACGGCAATACCCTCGGAGCGCTTGCCGTCGGAGGCAATTTCTGGCGCCGAACTCCTTTCGATCCACTACTCATGACGACCCATCATGTCTCACCATGTTATCCCTACCGTGACCAACGTGATGGGGAAAGCGACGCTGCTTATGTCACCCGCCTGGGCGATGAACTTGAGCAAACCTTGCAAGAGGTAGGCGGCGAGAACGTCATCGCATTCATCGCCGAACCCGTTGTGGGGGCCACCTCGGGGGCACTGGTGCCCGTCAGTGGTTACTTCAAACGAATTCG
>CAZAWX010000016.1:12275-32105 GCA_964488985.1 uncultured Ectothiorhodospiraceae bacterium | reverse complement strand
ACCGAGTTACACCCGCCAGTGACAGACAGATTCAGTCACTCATTCATCTTCACCCCCACTGATTCAGGCCCACTGATTTAGTTGGTAGCTCCCTGTATCACGGGGATCTATGAATTAATCAGCAGTTCATGAATCAATTCCGTGGGCAAGTTGCCGCGCATACTCATCAGCATCAAAAAACCCGAACGACTCCTCCACCAGTACGTCATCCGACAGGCGCCAATTTTCCCAACCCCTAATCCTGACCCGGTGGCCTGAGCCATCCGGTCCGTCATTGGTGCCTTCCAGTGTCCAGACATAGATCGCATGATTGTCTGAACAGCGGATATCATCCATACGCACCACCAGATCGGAAAAGTCCGCGAAAAAACTTCTTGCCACCTCCGTTATTTCAGCTCGGCCCGTTGCGGGTTGCCCGTGATTGATGGTGATCCTGCCCTGCTCAGTGTAGAAAGAGGCAACCGATTCGGGAACATGAGAACACCAGGCTGCTGTATAGGTTTCGGCCATTTTATGAACGTCAACGGGATTTACTGACATTGTGCACTCCAACTCAAAGTAAGAGATTGTTGAACTGGTGAGAATACCAGTATTGTACACAGACAGCTAACTACCGCTCGTTATGGCAGTCTTTGGTGATCTTTGGGCCATCTCTCACAGGCGGCGGACAACTGTGGGCGAAGCTCAGGCCTCATTCTGGGCCGGAGAAATCCGTGACCTCGTATACCACGTGATGAACATCACCATTAAACATTGCCGTGAGATTCTTTGCATCCGCAACGGCGACTGCGCGTTGCGGAGATTGTTTGGCCACTTCAAACTCTTCCCAGGAATTGAAGAAAAGTTCGAATGACAACAGGTATTTCGGGGCCACACCATCCTTGGGCTGGCCCTTGAGGTAGCGAAGTTTGCGCAGATTCGGATACTTGGCTACGAGTGGTAGGTGAACTTGGCGGACATATCGGTCAAACTCATCCGGATTGTCCCGAACCTCACCTTCCCAGTAAGCACAAAACGCCAACATCTTCTTCACTCCACTTAATTCGCAAAATTGCCAACCATCAGTTCCTGACGAATTCAGGTGATCTCAAAAATTCCATCAATTTCCACTGCAAAGCCCAACGGCAAAGAAGGAACCCCCGCATTCGTCCGCGTACAACGCCCCGCGTCACCAAACACCTCGGCCATCAGATCAGAGGCGCCATTGACCACCTTTGGATGTTCCTCGAAATCCTCGACACAGTTGACAAATGCACCGAGTCTCACCACGCGTTTGACTCGATCCAGATCACCACCACAGGCAGCGCGTACCTGCGCGATCAAATTCAGACCGCACATCCGTGCAGCCTGATAGCCCTGCTCGACGGTCAAATCACGACCTATCTTGCCCTGAAATTTCATCTCACCATTCCAGATTGTCACCTGCCCGGACATGAACACCAGCTTGCCACTCACGACGTAAGGCTGGTAGTTAGCCACTGGGTTGGGCGCATCAGGCAGTTCAATGCCCAACTGCACCAGTCGATCGGCGATCCTTTCACTCATTGCTATTCTCCTTGGACTAAATGCAGACTGACTTCTGTTCAGACTATACGTCGATCAGGCACAGGCCGACGCCACCTGCGTTTCATGCCCGATCAGATCCTCATACTTGGCCAAGAGTTGTTCCTGGGTTTCTTCATAATCCGGATGGAATGGGATGCAGTCCACCGGACACACATCGACACACTGCTGTGTGTCGAAGTGCCCAACACACTGTGTACATCGTACGGGGTCAATCACGTAGTACTCATCGCCCTCGGAGATGGCCTCATTAGGACACTCGGCCTCGCACACTTCGCAGTTGATGCATTCATCAGTAATCATCATTGCCATAATTTCAACTCCTCATTGTTCGGAAAATGAATGTCCTGAAGTTGTCGCATTAATGATCAGGCAGTCATCGCAGCCTGTTCATTCGGCACCATATGGAGAGCATCGAAAGGACAAACGTTCTCACACAAATCGCAACCAATGCACTTGTCCGGGTTCGCCTCAATCCTTTCCGCACCGGCATGCAGGGAATCGTAGAAACACATCTTTACGCAGATAGCGCATTTGGGGAATTTGCATTTGCCGTGATCCACCTGTGCATGTACTCGATCTGCCGCAAACAACTGTTGCGGCGTTGCCGATTTGCTAGAAGCGATACCATAAATAGATTCCAGATCGACATAGCCATTGTCATCGAGGAATTTATCAACGTCCCTGATCATCTTGGGCAACCACTCGATACCACGCAGCATTAATACGGAGCAGACCTGCATTATCCTGGCGCCGGTCATGAAGTATTCCACCGCATCCCGCCCGTCGTAAATACCGTTCGATCCCGACACCGGGATCCCAAGCTTCGAGTAGATTTCATGGACCCAGCGCAAAGTCAGGTATTTGACCCAGGGGCCGCCGATACCAGCCACGCCGCCGATATAAGGCTCAGCTTTGTCGATGTTCACCGCAAATCCGACAAAACGGCTATTGACGGCGACAGACGCAGCGCCGGCATCACTTGCGGCTTTCGCGACTGCAGTCAAGTTATGCGCTTCTGGGGTCAGCTTGACCATAACCTCAATATCCACTGCCTCAAGGATTCGGCGCGTAAGCTCTGCTGTGACGTTCGGGTCCTGGGCGATCCAGTTGCCGACGGTGGGCCCGATATAGTCACTCGGGTGTGGGCATTGATAGTTGAGTTCCAACAGTTCAATCCCGCACTGCTTCATCATTGCCGCGAGTTTGATCCAACCTTCGATCGTGTTCGAAGCGATGTTGCCGATGATGTGCGAGTCGTGTTCGCGGGCATAAATCTGCGCTTCGTGCAGGATCGGGATCCAGTCTTCGTAGTATTCCTTGGCGTAACCCGACCTGCTGTAGAAGAAAAACGAGCGGGGCACTTTGCCGCGAATCAGCTCCCCTTTGTCATTCAGGATCGCGTACTTGGAGTTATCCGTGAGAGTCTGCATCCCAGGGATATCACCCAGCGTCTTGATGATGACGCCCCCTGCACCGTAGTCGATACACTTCTTGATATTGTCCAGACTGTTACCGGGTTCAGCCGATGCGACCACGATCGGATTTTTAAATTCAAGCCCGCAAAACTGTGTTCTCAGGTTGGCCATCGATTGACCCTCCTTTAGTGCCTGCCCGGTGCCTGTCGACTCACGCGGGATTGTTTGTGTTGGCAGATCATAGGATCAAGCTTATTATTAACTCTAATTGAAATAATAGAATTATTATTCCATCGAAATTATTAATAAACTAACCAATCTATGGAACGTGTGACGACCATGGGCATTTGATCGGTATACGGGTGAAGGTACACAAGCTCCACTACAGGCCGTGCCTGACGAGGATGGGAGGGCGAAGAAATGGTTAAGAATCTAGGTCGTTCAGTAAGTCTTCGCCATGTGCGGGCTTTCGTGGCTGTGGGCGAACAAGGCAGTTTCACAGGCGCGGCAGACAGACTGGCCATATCACAACCGGCGCTCACCTCGACCATCAACCAGATGGAGGACCTGCTTGGAGTCAAGTTGTTCATCCGTACCACCCGCCGTGTTGAATTAACGGAGATCGGCAACGATTTCCTTCCAGTCGCACAAGGCATCGTCGGGAATTACGACCGCGCAATTACCGCCGTCCATGAAGCCGGGAAAAGGCGCAGTGGGCAAGTCAAAATCGCCGTTCTCCCCTCACTCGCTATTACCATCCTCCCCCGTGCTATCGAGTTGTTTGCACAGGAGCAATCGAGAATCAAGGTTCAGGTTCGAGACGACAATGCGAAGGGCGTGCACCGCCAGGTTCGACTGAACGAGTCCGACTTTGGCTTGGCAAACGAGTGGGAGGTGGACAGCCATCTGGAATTCACGCCAATTTTCCAGGACCGCGTTGGCTTGGTCTGCCACCGTGATAATGAACTTGCCAGGTTGAATTCAGGTGCCGACTGGCAAAAGCTGGAAAACCATAACTTTGTCGGTATGTCTGGCGATACCGGGGTGCACGCGATGCTGCACGCAACCCCCAACTTGCCAAATTGTGTGGTAACACCCGAGTATGAAGTGCTTACTATGGTCGCCCTGGCCAGTCTGATTCGGGCAAATCTTGCCGTTTCAGCCCTGCCCGCCCTGGCGGTACCGCGAATCGTTGACCCGCCCCTGGAATTCATCGAACTTACCAAGCCGGCCGTGTGGCGACAGATCTGTATTGTGACAAACAGGAACAGACGGCTGTCGTCATCTGCAGAGTTGTTGCGCATCTTTCTCCAACGGATACTCTCACAACCGCAGGATCTCCTGGCCACGGAACTCGATATCGAAAGAAATTTCCTGCGAAGTTAACTGACTGGACATACATGCCCGACAGCACCATGTGCTTTCACGATGGTTCACGCACCTGGCGCCAGGTCCGGGCCAAGAACCACTGCATCCAGCAGATATGGTCTTGGGCACACCTCAGTGACTAACCCCGTTTATTTTCGCTGGCAATCGCCAAGCAGGGTTCCGCCATGACGACCGATGTACTGGTAGTAGCCAAACGCCAACAAGCCCAATAACGCCCAGGCAATCTCGCGCAGGCGGCGGACAACACCGAGGGCGAAGCCACTTTGCGGATCGAGCCCCAGCAGTAGAAAAATGAAATACTTTCCGCCTTCCTGGGTCCCGGCCTTGGCCGGGACAAAGAAAAAGCTCATATCAACGATGATGGAAAGACCTTCGATGGCGAAGGCGATGGACCAATCGGCGGGGATCTGAAAGAAGTACAAAATCAGATACACCTCGACGGCCCCCATCGCCCAGCCGAGAGTGAAAAAGAAGATGGACAGGATATTGTCGCCGGGATGGCGCGAGAATGAACCAAAGATGTTTTCGTCCAGTTTTTGCCAGGCCTTCGGGTCTGAGGTCCAGCGTTGCAACCAGCGGTGCTTTTGCAAAAAGGCATGCAGGCGCTGGAAGAAATCCTGACGCCAGCCAAGACAGAACAACACGGCGCATATAATCACGACAAATCCGCTCAGCCAATAGCTGAGATTTGTAATCGTGGGGGTCAGCGTTAGCACGGCCAAAAGCGGGATCATCGCCAGGATGAAAACGATTTGTGACAGGAACTGGTTGATGGCGGCAAGGCTGACCGAACTCACTGACTCGGCCATCGGGATCTCACGCTGCAGCAAACGCACCTTGACGAATTCACCGCCTATGGATGCCGTTGGCGTGACGTAGTTCACCGCATCACCGGCAAGACGCATGGCAAACAATGATCGAAAAGAAATACGTCCCTGCTGGGGATGGATGGCATAGTGCCAGCCGAGGGTGTTGAAGATAATCGCCAAAAACTCCTGGCCGAAAATAATCACAAACCCACCACCGACCAAGCCCAGATCATGCAGCAATGCTTCGGGGCCGATGCGATACATCAGCGCCGCGAAAAGCGCCAGTCCAGCAATAAAGAACACCCTCTCCAAAAGCTTCATGGAAGTTTTGACCGAACGCCCGTCGCATCATTCCTGGCCGGCTTTCTCACCACGACAAAGATCAGCACAATCCAAAACAGGTTCACGCCGATGGCAGTCGCCCAGACGAACCAGCTTAACGTTTGGGTAAAGGCGAGTATCGGCAGCAGGTAAGCGAAGTCACGACTGGCAAGGCGCTCGTAAAGCTCGTGCCGATTACTCTCTTCGGCTGTCGATGGTCCCTGGCCATGGCGAATCCTCGGTCCGGTAATGAGGAGGTACTCAGCAATCATCGCCGTTAGCATGCCGCCAATAATCGCGGCTCCTGCATACAGCAACTCAGTTCCCGGAACATGGGAATAAACATTGACGATGATGCCGATAAACAGGGCGACCAGACCGATGTTGTCGCAAACCAGATCCAGCCGGGCCCCAAGCGCCGATTCAAGGTATTTAAGCCGTGCCACCTCGCCGTCACAACCGTCGAGAATGGTTGAAATTAAAAACAGTATTGCGCCAGAACCGCTAATCAACGGATTGGGCGTGGCGATTGCCACGGCACTCGCAAGGACCAGAAACAGGGTAAAAATACTGATCTGGTTCGGCGTTACCCCGGTGCGCACCAACTGCAGGCTTATCTGCGTCGAAATACGCCGGTCAAACCAATAGGCAAAATAACCGTCCGTTTTTTTTCGCAGGCTACCGAGCAGTTGTTTTTCCGCCCTGCGAATTTCAGTCCTGTCAGCGGTCGAGGGAAGGGGATAAAAAATTCCGTCAGGAACCTGCACACGGACATCAGTGTTGTCACCGTAATTTTCCTCAGCGCCGACTGCGTCAGCAACACGCTGTGGGATTTCAGCCGCTGCGGGCGCACTGACAAGATAAGCGCTGGTAGCAGTGCTGCGCCCCTGTCGATCAGCACGATCAATTGCGGCGACAGGGGTTGCCGAATCACAAATGTCCGACAGCGCACTGATCACCTCGGCATTGAGTACCGCAGGACACAGTAATAACAGAGTAAACCCAGTCGGCCTGGCAGTGATCTGTGCCGCCTTGCAACAACGAACACGGGTCTTTTCGCGGCGCGTCAATGGTCGTTCCAATGGCGTCTGAAGTGTATTGTGGGCCACCAGCGTAATACTTGGAACACCACTACGTTCAAGGGCAAAAACAGTGCGCTGCAAAACACTGAGGCCTGCAATCCGGATCCGACTTTGTGGCGTGACCACGACGATCGCCTGGGTTATTACACCGTCTTGTTCAATATTCTCATGGTCCGGCATTTGTGTATCCAGATCTTGCTTTGTTGGCGATATCAACCCGGACACCTTAAGCAGTGAGCCTGGATCAACTCCCTGTACGGCAGCCCGCCCTTAATCACCCAGAGCCATAGTGGTACCGTGCCTGGCGCTGGACAACTGGGCAAGACCGATCAGCCGGGCACACAGCAACGCCTCATGCAGATTTCCCGAAGTGCCGTCGGCAATGGCGGTACAAAAGTCTTCCACCACACCAGTGAACCATTCGGGATGGTGTGATCCGGCAGATAACGGTTGCGCAAACGGCCAACGCTGTTCGCCTGCCACACCGTCAACAATGACATCACAGCCTTCAACATGAATACGACCCAGATTACCCTCAACCTCAATATGGTTGGCCCGTTCATCTGCTGTCCAGGTAAGGAAAATATTGCCCTTCGCAGTGCCGCCGTCGAGTTCGAGTGTCGCTGTGTCTTCAATCGGCCATTCGGTAAAGCACCGGTTTTCAAGTGTTGCACGGACACCCTGGGGAACCTCGCCCATCCAGCGCAGAACACAATACAACGCATGCCAGCCATGGTCGAACAAGATCCCGCCACCGGCCATGACCGGGTCGATACGCCAGTTCTCAACGCCGTCGCTGGCGACCGCCACAGCGGGCTTGGTCCGCAGGGTCCGCCAGCGTACCGAGTGCACCGTACCGACCGCACCACTCGCCACCAAGGCGGTGATTTTGTGGCAAATGGGTGCATTGAGCCAATTGTGAACCGTCTGTACAACGCGGCCAGGTTGCGCTTCTCGCAGTACGATTGCATCCTGCGTCAGCGTCAGCAATGGCTTCTCACACAACACATGCAGACCGCTGCCCAGTGATCTTTGAATCAATTCGGCATGACTACCCGGCGGAGTACAGATATCAACAAAATCGATCGCCTCGTTGTCCACTAACTGATCAAATGTATTGTACCAGTGCCCTTCCGGGCAGGCCGCATAAAATGTCTGGCGATTGGCTTGCGTTACATCAACTGCCGCGACCATTGTCACGTCATCTCGTTCGCACCAACCCGGTAAATGCCCTGTGGCGGCAACATGACCAAAGCCGATAAAAGCGCCTCGCAACATCATGTTCGTGCCTCAATTGAGCCCGAAACGACTGGCGATGGCGGCAAACGACTGATCGAGAATATCAACGCCTTGCAGGGCTTCATCCTCGGTGATGACCAGCGGTGGATTAATCCGCACCACCTGGGAGTAGGACATCGTAATCAAACCCCGCTCCAGGGCTTCATGAAACAATGCTCGGGTGAACTCTTTATCCAACGGCTCTTTAGTGCTGCGATCGGCGACCATTTCCACGCCGATCATCAAACCGCGGCCCCGCACATCACCAATGAATTGATATTTATTTTGCAACTCCTTCAACGCCGCCAGCATGACCGCACCTACCCGCGCTGAATTTTCGACCAGTTTGTCGTTGATAATGGATTCCACCGCGCCCAGACCGGCGGCACTGGCCAGTGGATTGCCACCATAACTGGACGAACTGCCGCTGGGTTCACCAAAGGGCGTAGCGGACATCAAATCAAGCGAGGAGACCAGACCACTGAGTGGAAAACCACCTCCTATCCCCTTACCGATGGTCATGACATCGGCCTTGAGATCAAATTGCTCGGATGCCCACATGGTACCGGTCCTGCCGAAACCGGTCAGGATCTCATCAGCGATCAACAGCGCATCGAATTCATCGGCGATCTCACGCACTGCATGAACAAAGTCGGCGGGAGGAATGACATTACCGGCGGTGCCTTGCATCGGCTCCATGATAATGGCCGCGACTTCGTTCTGGGTTTCATTCTTGATGACATTGCGCAGGTGTTCTGCACAGGCAAGCCCGCAGGAAGGGTGTTTAAGTTTCCACGGGCAACGGTAGCAGTTGGCATAGGGCGACATGTGCATACCGGGGGGAAACGGTCCCTGATGCTGGCGATAACCGCCACCAAGCAAACCGATGACTCCGGCGGTCTTGCCATGGTAGCCACCCCAAAAACCGACGAACTCAAACTTTTTGGTCACGGACTTGGCCAGCCGGAATGCGGCCTCGACCGCCTCGGCGCCCCCGGAAAATAATTGGATTCGATCGAGTCCTTCCGGCAGAACACGTTTGACCAGATGCAGAAAGTCGGCCCTGGCTTGAGTGCTGAAACTGCCGATGGTGACCTGGTCCAGTTGCTCTTTGATGCGTTGTACATAGTGTGGGTGGCAGTGGCCCAGACTGCCAACAGCCACGCCGGCGATGAAGTCGAGGTAGTCATTACCATCAACATCGGTAATTGTGCAGCCTTTGGCCGTCTCGACAGCGATTTGCGAATACAGCGCAATTGACTGCAACCCCGGCGCCATGGCTTCTGACTCATGGTCGAAAATAGCTTTGGATTTTGGCCCCGGTACAGCCCGGTGGGTGCCAATGGCAGTTGCTGTTTCGGCCGTTTCCGGGCCGGTGAATTCGTTCATACAATGGGTCCTTGTCAGTTAACAGCCTGCAAACGGCGACTGAAGCGGTCAATGAGAAGTTCGGAAATTGCCGGCGCAGCCCTGTCGCGAAACCGCGCAAAGCTGGGCCAGGCATTCAGGTCAATGATATAGGGGGTGCCATCGGGATGGATAATGGCATCGCCACCGAACACATCGACACCGAGGGCAGCGGCACCTGCAAATGCAGCGTCACGCAACCGGGCTACCTGGATGGCGTGCTCAGCCTTACCCTTATCGCGGGGATAAAACCATTCAAACCAACGCGATTGAAGGTCGCCGCCATCAGCACGGCCAACACCGTAGAATTTTATAAGATCACCGGGAACGTGTTGCTGGGCAACGACAAACGGGATCCCGCGTCCGGCGAAACGCTCGAGCGCTTCGTGCCAGCCTTCAGCAGATGCCGTGTACATCACATCGTCAGTTTGTGTGGCATGAAAGTCGTAGCGCTTGATCCACATATTCGCGGCGGGGGGTTGCGTCAGCGTATCAGTAGCGACAACCTGACTGGCGGGCATCGGCACATTTTGCCGGGTAAACAACTCCAGCATTCTGTGCCGATAGGTGTTACGAATCGCAGCCACGGAATTCACTACCACCGAACCGGTTTGTGTTGCCGCAGCAAGTTTTTCCAGGATGTCGTGACGTTCACACATGGCAAAAATATTTGCCCCCGGGGTTTCCACCGCAGCATCCGCCGCATTTGCCTGGAGAAGTTCCACCTTGAAGTCGTGTGCGGCAAGCGCCTCAGCGACGGCATCCATGATCAATGCATCGTCGTCAACACGCCCAGGTGAGTGTGCCGGTTCACGGTAGATCCCCCAGCAGGTTTTAGTCGTGCTCATCTGTATTACATTCCAAATCCATTGTCGGCTATCGCCCGCTGCGCCATGTCGATATCGTGGGGGCGATCCACATCAATTGTCCAGGGGACGGCCACACCGTAAACGGGATAATGCCCATCAACCAGCCACTTGAGATAGTCACGCAAGCGGTCAAAACCAACCTCGGGTCCTGCCCTCCACTGCGACGGCAATACATAAACCCCCGTTGTCACGTGACTGCCCGTAGTATCGCCCAGGCGCTCGATACGGCCACTGCCGGAATCAAGGGTGACCCAAAGCGGCTTTTCATCATCGACTTGTGTGCACAGGCCTAATATTACGGCGTCCGCTGGCAACTCCGCGCTGGCAACGACAAACCGGCGAAAATCAGCCAATGCCATGATGCTGTCCACGGTCGTAATTAATGCCCGGGCACCGGCCAGTTGCTCAGCAATTATCCTGAAGCTTGCATAGGAAGAGGCTGTCGAACGAATGACGAGATCGAGTTCAAAGTCGTTCGCATTGTCTTCCAGCCATTGCCGACAATCTTCGCTTGTCTCATTAATGATTATACTCAAGCGGCGGATATCCACCGCAGCAAACCTATCCAATGCATGCTGGATAAGCACTCGTCCAGCCACCGGCACCATGGGTTTACTGACGCGCCAGCCACCCGCCCGCAAGCGGGAACCTTCACCTGCAGCAATAATGCCTCCGCGTGAGATTGGCTGCGCTGAGACGGCCGTCATGACAACAGATCCACCAGATCGACCAGTTTTGTCACTGATGGGTGATCATTTGTACATTGGGTATTGCGCCCTTGCTCGGCCTGAACATGCGCAGGTGCAATCCACACAAAACCCATCCCCATACGTTGGGCGCCTTCACGATCACGACGTAATGAATCACCGATGAACAGGGTCGTCTCGGGGCTTGTCCCGAGCGGTTTGAGTGCCGCGTGAAAGATTGCCGGATCGGGCTTTTCAATGCCAAGCCGGTGTGAATCAATGATGACATCGAACAGATCATCCATCCGTGCCTGGGCACACACTGCTTGAAGATTACCGTAAAAATTCGAAACGATACCAAGCTGGTAACGTCTGCCAAGCGTTTCGAGAATGAGTCGGTTTTGCGCAAGGGTAGCCAAAGCCTCAGCAATGAAGCGCGCTGCGATACGCTCGCCGCGTTGCCCTTCAACATTGATCTGATCCGGACACTCACCACGGTTGGCCAATTCGATTTCGAGGTTGGCGATCAATCGTTGCACGGTTAAGGACAAGTCGGCGTCAGACGGCAGGCTCCCAACCAACGGATCATCGGCCGCATAAAATGCACTCGAGAACGCCTCTTCGGCCATATCCAGATTCTCGTCCCGGTAATAGCCGTAGGTTCGCTCCTTCCAGGCAATACCGTTGGCATCGAGGGTGCCACCAAAATCAAAAAGTAATGTTTCTATAGCGTATGTGTTGGTCATTCGCGTGTGTCAACGACTCTACGCACACCTGCATGATGAATGCAGGTGCGCACAGAGCGTGCGGGGATCCCAATCGTTCTTAAACGGTCGTCGAATCGTTTACAGGCCGTCAATATCAGGACTTGGCGCTGATAGCAGCGCCCAGGGGCACCTCCGGGAGGTCGAACTCATGGCCCTCAATAAATGCATGGCAGGCGTCATAGGCGACACTGTCACGAAATTGGCGCGGGGGGGTTTTCATGTAGTAGGCCGATGGTGCTTCGACAGGACCTGCCACATGTCGGTCCAGCGCCAGTTTGACGCAACGGATTGCGTCAATGCCGACGCCGGCGCTGTTCGGAGAATCCTGTACTGAAAGCCGTAATTCGAGTTCTACAGGTGCGCCGCCAAAACCACGCCCCTCGACACGAATGAAGGCAATTTTATTGTCCTGTTGCCAGGGCACATAATCGGACGGTCCGACATGAATATCGTAGTCTTCAAGGCGATCATCCAACTGTGACTGAACCGACTCGGTTTTGGAAATTTTCTTCGACTCGAGGCGGTGACGTTCGAGCATATTGAGGAAATCAGTATTGCCACCGGTATTGAGCTGGTACGTCCTGTCGATACTCATACCACGGTCGGCAAACAATCGTGACAAGACCCGGTGGACAATGGTCGCGCCGAGCTGACTCTTGATATCATCGCCGATAATTGGCAATTGGGCGTCACGGAATTTCTGTGCCCAGAGCGGGTTCGAAGCAATAAAGACCGGTACACAGTTCACTACAGCCACACCCACATCGAGGCAGGCCTGAACATAATGCGCGACCGCCTTTTCCGAGCCCACAGGCAGATAACAAACCAATACTTCAGCCCCCGACTCACGTAGAGCCTCAGCAATATTGGTGGGTTCCAGATCGGTCACACGAAACGCAGCATCGTCCGGATAGTCGGCCATATGCTCGGCGACACCGTCAAGCACCGGGCCTGCCTGGACCGTCACGTTCGTCACCGGCAGTACTTTTTGGAAAATACGAGTGCAGTTTGGCTTGGCGAAAATTGCCTCTTCCAAAGAGCGGCCCACTTTGCGGTGATCGATATCAAATGCTGCGACAAACTCAATGTCGGAACAACTGTAGCCGCCGATATCCTCTGACATGATGCCCTGAAGATTTGGCCCATGGCGATCCCGGTAGTACTCCACACCCTGGACCAATGAACTGGCGCAATTCCCAACGCCAGCGATGGCAACTTTTATCTTACCCATTCCAACATTCCTCTTGCAACGGACCTGATTCAGGTCAAAATTCCATGTACACAATATTCAACTAATGCCCACAAATCGGGCCCATTCACTGGGCGAGTGAATACCCGCGCGTGGACACTACAATTAAAGCGCAGTCCGTAATCGCCGGAAAGCAGGCGAAACCACCTTACAAGACACGCCGCAAGTTCCTCCCTGTAGGCTCGCGTCGCAGCATTCATGCTGCTCACGGTCTTGCCAGGTAGTTTCCCCCGCTTCCCGGCTGCACTGTTGTATATTTACGCGCAGGTATTCAGCTTACTCCAGGTGCATTCGATTTTGTCTGTAGCGGACAAGTTCACAGACAAGTCAATGGCGACGGCAAATTCTAGCAAACTCTCGGGGCAAATTGGTTAAAACTCCATCCATCTGAATGAACTTTACGCCGGGTTAAAGCATGACGGCACCGTCATTGCCTGACCAATAGCCGATTTGACCGTGAAACAGGCCCGGACCTTATCCGAACCCGTCCAAACGAGGCCAGTCAGGTGATTTAGACATCCGCTTGTTTGATGCCTGCAAAGGAGATGAGTTCGATACCTGATCGGCGGAGGAATTCCCGGCGCTGTGGTGCAGCTATGGCCTTGAATTCATCGACACAACAATAATCCTCGGGCAATGCGTCAGGCCCTGACCATTTACGGGTCGCAGGATGGCAATAAATTTCCGAAACGCCCTGTCTGGGCAGAAATTGCAGAAACCGATCCAGGCGCTGCGCAACCATCTGGCCGCTGTCATGGAGCCCGAATAGATGGTCATTGCACATGATCCTGACTGCGGACAGGCGCTGGCGCATGCGCAGCAGGCGCGGAACCAATCCCAGGCTACCCAAAAAGCGTTCAACCGGGCGGTTGCGTTGGGCCCGCCAGGAAGCAGCGCAGGGCTCCAGTGGCAACCGCACGGCTTTAATACCATAGTCTGGGGCCAACCGCCTCAGGATCGACACCACAGTGGGATGCTGGTGAAAATGATGATGCCCATTGACATGATCGAGGCGCAAACCGGTGGCACGAAATAAATCCAGTTGCGCCCGCAGTTCGGCCTCTGCCTGAACACGCACCCTTCCACTCATGAACAGACGCACACCTATGCCGACTTCACCACGATGAAAGCGGCCATCGGCGGTCACCAGATCTGGAATTTGTTCAGGGGGCAATGCCGGGCGACCATCGACAAGTACCAGATGCAATCCCACGCCAAGGCCTGGTAGTGATCGGGCCCGCCGCACCGCATCTGCGGCACCGGGGGCAGTCACCATCAGGCTGGCACAACTCAGGATCCCCTCGTTGAACGCCTTCTCAACGGCTTCGTTTACGGGCTCTGCAAGCCCAAAATCATCGGCAGTAACGATCAGGCGCGGCATGACTCAACGAAATATATCAAAAGGATACTCGCCCATGGATCAGGCCATGCGGCAGAATCGTACGTTTCGGCCTTCACTGGCATGAATGATTTGAACAACGGATAATGTCACGCTTTAGGTATTGTATAAAGTAGGGTCAGCGTCACAAATGAGCGACATTCAGTATCTGCACACAATCCTGGCCGGTATGTCTTACCTGGGTGGATTTATACTGTTGTGTGCACTCATCTCAATTGTATATCTGATCATTTCTATCGCCGCAACGCTAAAATTTAAACAATTAACTGTCACAGCAAAATCGACCAGTCCACCGGTCAGCATTCTTAAGCCGGTTTGTGGGCAGGAAATAAACCTGCAACAGAATTTACGTTCCTTCTGCCAGCAGGCATATCCACAGTACCAGGTGGTTTTCGGCGTCTCATCACCTACAGATCCCGCAATTGAAACCATTCGAACACTCATTCGGGATTTTCCTGAACTTGATTTGGAGTTGGTGGTTGACGCCAGTCTGATTGGATCCAACCGCAAGATCAGTAACCTGGCCAACATGTTCAGCAAAACCCGCCACGATCTGCTGGTCATCGCTGACAGTGACATGCTCGTGGATCCGAATTACCTTGCTACCGTTACGGCCTGCTTTGATGATAAAAGTGTGGGTGCCGCGACCTGCCTGTACACAGGAAAATCAACTGGAGGGCTGGCCTCATCTCTCGGTGCCAGCTATATCAATACATGGTTTCTACCCTCCGTACTGGTGGCCCTGAGTTTCCAGCAGTTGAGCTTTTGTTTTGGCGCGACCATGGCGATACGACGCGGGGTGCTGACTGAAATAGGGGGCTTCGAGCGCCTGGCTTCAGTGCTGGCCGATGACTATCTGCTGGGGAACCTTGTTCACTCTCGGGGCTATAAAGTCGCATTAGTCCCCTATCTTGTTAAAAATATCGTTCATGAGTCTTCATTGTCCGCTTTGTTCCGCCATGAGTTGCGCTGGGCACGGACGGTGCGTTCAGTGCAACCGATCGGTTACAGTCTGTCTTTTCTGACTCACACCGTGCCACTATCATTACTGTACTTGGCACTCACACCTGCGCCCGTTACAGGCTATGTTGTACTCAGTGTCGCGTTAGGCCTGAGGGTGTTGTCACATCTGAGCATTAACCGCCACACTGAACCACAGTCACGAGGAAATGTCTGGCTACTGCCCCTGCGGGACCTGCTGAGCTTCGGCGTGTGGATTGCAAGTTTCTTCGGCAGCGCTGTTGAATGGCGCCAGCAAAATTTCAATATCGAGGCGAACGGCCTCATGACTCACATCAAACCGGAATCCAAATGAAAAAGACGTTATTTTTAAATCCCCCCTCCTTCGAAGGATTTGATGGTGGTGCCGGGGCCCGTTATCAGGCCACCCGTGAAATCCGTTCATTCTGGTATCCCACCTGGCTCGCGCAACCAGCGGCCTTAATCCCGGGCAGCAAGCTGATTGATGCTCCCGCCCATGATCAATCACTGGAAGATATCCTGCCGTTGGCTAAAGATTATGAATTACTCATCATTCATACCAGCACGCCTTCATTTGGCAATGATGTAAAAGTCGCCGAGGCCTTCAAGGCAGCAAATTCGCAATTAATGATTGGCATCGTTGGCGCCCATGTTGCAATCAGCCCAGGCCCCTGCGTGCGAGCTTCGGCAGCTATCGATTTCGTCGCCCGGCACGAATTCGATTACACACTGAAAGATGTCGCCGCAGGCAAGCCTTTGGCGCAAATCAATGGCCTCAGCTACAAACACAACGGTGAGGCTGTCCACAACCCGGATCGCGAACTCATTACCGACATGGATGCACTGCCTTCGGTGATCGACGTCTATAAACGTGACTTGGCTATCGAGGATTACTTTATCGGCTACCTCGAATATCCTTACGTATCTTTTTATACAGGGCGTGGTTGTAAATCCAGATGCACCTTCTGCCTGTGGCCGCAAACCATTGGCGGGCATCGCTACCGTACCCGCAGCGCTGAAAAAATTGCCGAGGATGTCGCTAAAATTCAACGTGAACTACCTCAGGTCAAAGAAATATTTTTCGACGATGACACCTTCACCGATGACACCAAACGTGCTGAAGAAACCGCCCGGGAACTCGGCAAACTGGGCGTGACCTGGTCATGTAACGCCAAGGCAAATGTCCCCTACGAAACGTTGAAGGTCATGAAAGAAAACGGTCTGCGGTTGTTGCTGGTCGGCTATGAAACGGGCAACCAGCAAATATTGTTTAATATCAAAAAAGGCATGCGGGTCGAATTCGCCCGCCGCTTCACTCGGGACTGCCACAAACTGGGGATCAAAATCCATGGCACTTTTATCGTCGGATTGCCAGGAGAAACAAGGGAGACGATCGAGGAAACTATTCGCTTTGCCCAGGAAATTAACCCTCATACTATCCAGGTTTCACTCGCAGCGGCCTATCCAGGAACCTATCTTTATGATCAGGCGCAAAAGAATGGCTGGATGCGCGAGACTGTGGATAGTGAACTGGTGGCCAGTAATGGCTTGCAAATCAGTTCCCTGGAGTACCCGGATCTCTCCCATGAAGAAATCTTTAATGCCCTGTCCACTTTTTATAAGCGCTTTTATTTCCGCCCCCGCAAAATTGGGGAAATTACCTGGGAAATGCTGCACAGCTGGGAGATGACCAAACGCCGCCTGCGTGAGGGCGTGGAATTTTTCCGCTTTCTTAACTCACGTGCCGACAGCGCCTGAGAGCCCACGGTAACCCTTCAGAGCCGTCAGGCATGCGCCGCCGTGTCCTCATCTGCGCCACATTGGCGGGATTGTTGCTGGCAGCATTGCTGGTGGTACAGCAAGGACTCGCCGGTGTTGGAGACGCGCTGGTGCAGGCGGGTTGGTGGATTCTTGTTATTGTCCTGATTCATGGCGTTCAAGTCGCTCTGTCCGGAGCAGCCTGGCAGTCATTACTCATAACACATACAGATATCAGCACTTCAACCTTCACACGCCTGCGTATGATACGTGAGGCCGTCGGTAACCTGCTGCCGATGACTCAAATTGGGGGTGAATTCATCGGCGCCCGGTTACTGTCACTGCGGGGCCTTGGTGGTGGATTGGCGGGTGCCAGTGTGGTGGTTGATCTGAGCGTTGAAACCCTGGCTCAACTCGTATTTACCTTATTGGGGTTAACAATTTTGGTCATTAGTGGTCAGTCGGCCGAGGCAACCTACTGGGCTGTAGCTGGTGCAATCGTCATGGGTCCGGCGCTTGTCGGCTTTCTATTGGCCCAACATTATGGTCTATTTCGAATACTTGAACGTCTGTGCGGCGCAATTGCCGCACGCAGCAAACTATTCCAGGCCGATGCAACAACAGGACTGCACGATGAAATTCAGAAGCTATATAACAACCCCGGAAGATTGTTGCGCGCCATCAATCTCCACTTACTTTCCTGGCTAACAGGTACATTCGAGGTCTGGGTAATTTTATGGTCAGTCGGCGCCCCTGTAAGCCTGGCACAGGCACTGATTATCGAAAGCCTGGGTCAAGCCATACGCAGTGCAGCCTTCATTATTCCAGGGGGCTACGGCGTTCAGGAAGGGGGATACATATTGATTGGGACCTGGCTCGGCCTGCCACCTGGAATCGGCCTCGTCGTATCAGTGTTGAAACGCGTTCGCGAAATCATTTTGGGCCTGCCGGGACTGCTCGACTGGCAAATATTGGAAGGCAAGCGCCTATGGCCTGCCAAAACGCTGCCGCTACGACCGGATTCAGATGACTGATCTGCAGAATTTATTGATCGCAATATGCTACGAGAGATTTTAATCAGTTACCAAACCCAGAACCAGCGGTTTTGTAAACTTCCCGCGGTGGGCTGAATACATCCAGGATTCGTGCCCCTTGCGGCCCAGCCCGAACGCTGTGAGGCACGCCACCGGGTGTACGCCAGAAATCTCCTTTTTGGACAGAAATTTCCTCTCCGTCTTGAATCCGCACAGCCTCGCCTTCCAACATCACGCCCCACTGCTCTTCATCATGGCTATGGACTGTACCTGACGCATTGGGCGCCAGGGTCACGACCGAAAGCATGGCCTGATCACCAGGAAAAATCCGCGTCGTGATACCGTCAGTCAATTGCCGCTGAATGCCCTGTTCAAGGTTATTCAGATTAAAGAAATGATTGCCATTGCCCATAAATAATTCTCCGCACACTTTAATCGTCTCGGGTCATGTTACCACCAAACTCTGTATACAAGCCTTCGGTAACGAGACGAACAGGGCGCTGCCAGTCGAGCGGCGGATCCCGAGCAAAGAAACGCGAATTAAACGGCTGGCAATTTTACTCGGTCGGCACTATGTCGAAGGCGATGGTAGTTCGTTCATCGGCGGAATGAAATGGCACAGTGCCATGAAACATATAGGAGGGGAACAAAACCAATAAACCTTCTTGCGGTTGGATGTAGCGAGCGATTTTTTCCCTGGCTCCCAGCTTGAGATTAGTTTCACCAAATTTAATCCACCCTTGTTTATCATCTGAAGTGTTTACAGAACCGGGGAGGTTTACGTAATAACACGAACTAATCCAGCCCTGTGGGTGAATATGGTTAGTGTGAAATCCCTGTTCTGACAAACGACTGGACCAGGAATCTGAGAAACGAAAATGCTTGCTCTTGCGGCCCAAAAAAGGATGTTCCGGTTGATCTTCCATCGAATCGATATATTCCTGTACAGAATGGGAAATTGATTGACGAACCTCCTGTATTTCCTTGATCTGATGGTTGAATACATTGCCCTGAGTCTGGGTCCCACCACGCAAGGTTTGTCCCATTGGATGTATACGCGTATTGTGCAATTTATCCAGACATCGATTTAGTGATTGGTTGAATTCTGAAATGTCCGTATATCCTGCCGGCAGGGGGATCCTGTACACCCTGATAAAGTGTTCATAGTCATTCACAGACGCTTCTTCAAGATTATCCAACAGCCGCCAACAAAGGCTCCGGTAAGCGATGAGACTTTGATTGAATGGTGCCTTGTCAAACACTGCATCAATATGCTCGAGCCCCTGTTGATAGTTCCCTTCCATAATCAAAAGCCGCGCCATGTCCTCCCGGCTACGTATGTCCTCTGGCGAAAGTTTGACAGCTGTTGTGAAGCTCTCTTTCGCTTCTGGGAATAATCCTTTTTTCACAAACAACTGACCTGAGAGCCTGTGAAACACAGTGTCCGAAGCCACAACTGTCCCTAGTTGTTGTTGCGACTGACGCAATATTTGTGTCGCAGTGTCCAAGTCATTAAATTTTAACAAAGCACTCACATATTGCAGACGCAATGCCGAATTATGTGGGCGTGATTGGATTGCGACTGAGTATGACTGTAAATATTTATCGTGCATCCCGTATTGCCAATACAGACTGTTCAGACTGGCGTGCACTGCAAGCGCATCCGGTTCTAATTGCAACGCACGTTTATAGCTTGCCTGTGCTTCGTCAATACGTCCCGAATCAAAAAATACATGACCCTGACTCTCCAGCAGTTCGGGGTTTTGTTGATCCAGGACAAGAGCTTTGGCATAGCATTCGAGTGCTTCCTCCTGGCGATC
>CAZAWX010000016.1:0-12175 GCA_964488985.1 uncultured Ectothiorhodospiraceae bacterium | reverse complement strand
AAATACCGGGGCATATTTAACAGCCTGCTTATAGGCATCCAGTGCCCCTTGGTGGGCGCGTTCAGAATCGAGCAAATTCCCCAGGTTGTGCCAAACGACAGGTTGCTCCGGGTTTATGGCCAACGATTGCTGTAGCAACAACTTTGCTTTTTCATTATCACCCAGATGCCAATAAACCATACCCAGCAATTGCAAGCCTGAGGCGTTATCAGGCTCGAGTTTCAACGCCTGTTCACAGGCGCTCCGGGCCTGGGTTAATTTTCCTGCCTGGGCATATCTCGCTGCCCGCTGGAACAAGTTTTGAGTGGTTTTTCGATCAGGCATTATCAGCATCTTGGTCAAATAAAGCCCACACATGCCATGTTCTTGTCATAACGTTCTTTGTCCTATCGGCATGTTGCTGTCCGCAACCGGGAAGAATAAATTTCGAACCCACCCGAGTCAGACTCAACACAGAGGGAAACGGTCTCGCGGCACCGTTTTCAGCAACATTCACATGCTGCGCGTCGACAACACCACTTTACCCTGCACCCGCCCATTTTCGATTGCTTCAAGTGCATCAGCAAACTGTCCCAGCGGATAGACGTGCATGACATGCGGCATTAAACGGCCACTTTCGTATAAATCGTACATCTCATGTTGAATCCGTCGCACCCAGTCGGGTTCCTGGAGCTGATAATTTCGCCAGTGCAAGCCAATGACACTGATGTTTTTTAATAATAAATAATTGGCCTGTACCACGGGGATTCGCCCACAGGCAAATCCCACCACAACCAACCTGCCTGACCAGGCAAGTGCACGCAGGCTGGCATCGAAAACATCACCTCCCACAGGGTCCAGAATGATATCCGCCCCATGACCGTTGGTTACATCCATCACTTGTTGTTTCAGACTTTCGCGTAAATTTTCTTTGCCCAAATCCACCAGATGATCAGCACCAGCGGCGGTGGCCACTTCACGTTGTATATCACTGCGTACTCCGGCAATGGCGACTCCACCGAGTGCTTTCACCAACTGCACTGCGGCAAGTCCTACCCCGCCAGCGCCGCCGTTGATAAGAACGCGCTCCCCGGCACTCATGTGGGCACGGTCATTGAGCGCAAAATGGGCTGTCTGATAGACCAGACCCAGTGCACCGGCATGTTCAAATGACATGCTGTCGGGGATGCGGTAACAGTGATCAGCATCAACTCGAACCCGTTCTGCAAAGGCACCGTGATCCACCTCACCCGCCACCCTGTCACCCACCGCAAATTCGGTGACTTCAGTTCCAACAGCAATGACCTCACCGGCCACCTCCATCCCCGGAATAAACGGTAATTCCGGCCGGTTTTGGTAACGCCCGGCAATCATAAGGACATCCGGAAAATTAATACCCATGGTATGGGCATCCACCAGAACATCACGAGGATCCGGCTCAGGTTCCGGTACTTCGTGTACCAGAACATCCCGATACGGGCCAAATTCGTTCACCAATACCGCTTTCACAGGCATACCCCCACATCGTCAGTATCCAATAGTCCGTTACCCTCAGCGAGGTCCGGGCTACTGCGTGGTGCTGAATTTACCCTAAATTGCTCGTCAACAGGCAATGGCATTGACGGAACAGGTCCCACTTCAACATCATCCAAGCCGCTGCCAACCTCAAGATCACCGCTAAACTGTCCCGCTTCGACCACTTCCTGAAGGCTTTTCACCAGGCAGCAACACACATCCTGGTTCTCAAAACAAGCTTGCCAGTAAGTTGCTGGATGGGCTTTTATCAACTTGCTGACCGCTGCTGTTGTCGCTTGCGGGTTTATGGAATCATCACAAAATTCTTCCGCCAATTGGATTAAATCGCAAAAATGCCGCCAAAAACGATCTTCCAGAGGCGCAGCCGCCAGATAGCGGTTATCGGCTGTTGCATAGACCTGGTAGCGGGGGGATCCACCGGTGAACATCGTCTGTGAAGACTGTGGCCAACACTGATGGGCAAAACCATCCCCAAGTGCCCAATACATGAATGGAAACAGGTTGCCACTCATGCTGATATCCAGATGGCAGCCCTCCCCACTCTTATCCCTGGCCGCCAAAGCAAGGAGAATGTTAATCACCGCGGGATAAGTCCCGCCTGCAATATCTGCGATTAACCCCTGGGGCAACCCCGGACGCCCATCAGCACCGGCACTAAGGGCCAACATTCCAGTTTGGGCCTGATAGTTCAAATCATGACCCGCCTGTGCTGCCAACGGGCCTGTTTGTCCGTAACCAGTAATGGAGCAGTAAATAAGTCGGGAATTAATTGCTGACACGGCCTCGTAAGAAAGCCCAAGGCGCTGCATGACCCCCGGCCTGAACTGCTCCATCAATATATCGGCCCTGGCAATCAACGGTGTCAATCTGTCGATTGCATCCGGGGCTTTTAAATCAAGGCAAATACTGCGTTTCCCCTGGTTCAGCAAGGAAAAATAAAGACCGTTTTTACCAAATCGTGGGCCGAGTCGGCGCATATCGTCACCCTGGCTGGGTGGCTCGATTTTGATAACCTCAGCACCGGCCTGGGCAAGCATCAAAGTGGCCATCGGCCCTGGCAGCAGGGTACTGAAATCCAGTACCCGGATCCCGCACAGAGGTTGTTGCATGATAGTGACCGTCCGCTAACAATTCGTCAGCGCACAGTGTAACTGTTGTTGCCCAAAACGACCCCGGACAAAGGCGCCTTATCTGTTGTTATCTACCCGCATTGTTGCCAGAGTATCGCGTCGATCCCGCAGTACCTGGGTCAGGTAAGCAACCGCACACTTCGACTTATGGCCTGTGCGCTGCCGGGTTTGTGTAATAAGTTGGCCCAGACGATTTATATCCGCCAGCAACTCATCTTCCGTCCAACGTGAATAGGTGATTGCCATGGCTCTGCACTCCAGTTTCTATCGCCAGATGCATCGATTCTGGCGCTAAACCTATAGATAACAGTTGCCAGGCTAAAAGTCCTGCCAATACAGACAAACGGTGTAGATATCAGGACAGGCGGCAGTCGGTTTCAGACTTTCAGATTGTCGATGAGACGTGCTTTTCCCAGCCAGGCCGCGGCAAGTATCACTAAACGGCTCTCACCGGTTTCAGGCTCAGCGAGATCATCCTGTCTGCGGATGCTGAAATAATCCGGGCGAAATCCTGCAAAGGCGAGTTGTTCCGTACCTGTTTGCGCCAAGCCGTGATAGTCGGTGTTGCCTTCCAGAATTTGTTCTCGGATCTTGCCCAGAGTTGCATACAACGCCGGAGCGATCTCCCGTTGTGTCGGTGTGAGGTAATGATTCCGAGAACTCAATGCAAGGCCATCAACCTCACGAACCGTTGTCACCGGGACTATCTGCACAGGCAAGTGCAAATCCTGTACCATGCGTTTTATCACCAGCGTCTGCTGATAATCCTTTTCCCCGAACAGCGCCACATCGGGGCTCACCATATTAAATAAAATATTCACTACAGTGGCAACACCACGAAAATAGGTCGGCCGGCTTTCACCACAAAGAATATTGCTTAAACTGGGAACCTCAACTCGTGTCACACTCTCATCGCCTCGCGGATAAATGAGATGCCCATCCGGGGCAAAGAGGATATCGCAACCTTCCCTGTCCAGCGCCTCGGTATCCTGATCGAAGGTGCGTGGATACGTATCGTAGTCTTCGTTTTTACCAAACTGGAAAGGATTAACAAAAATCGTGGTCACCACGATATCAGCCAGTTGCCGGGCATTTTTTACCAGTGAAAGATGCCCTTCATGCAGGTTTCCCATCGTCGGCACCAGGGCAATCCGTTTGCCTTTCTTACGCAGTGCATCAAGTTCAGATCGCAGTTCATCAAGGCCATACATGACCCTGACATGGCGCGGGTGCTGCGCACGGTAGCCGAAATTATGGCGAATCAGGGTCATGTGAATTCCTCTGCGGCAGATGGTGACTCAGGAAGCATTGCATTATGCCAAAGCTTTCAAATCGCACCATAGTCTTTGTTAATGATTACCTCACTCTAAAATGGCAATGGATTTAAATAATGCCGGCCCTTTTTGACGGTTTGTAACTGCCGCAACAACTCCAGGTAATCCTCATCCCCATGGGCGAGATCGATTTCCGCCGCATTGATAATGACCAGTGGCGCACTTTCGTAGTGATAGAAGAAATGGGTATAAGCGGCCACAAGGCTCTCAAGATAGACGGGGTCCATATGTGCCTCACAAGCAATCCCGCGTTGTGCTATCCGCTCAAGCAACACATCAACCGGAGCTTGCAGATAGATGACCAGATCCGGTGTTGGTGGGCTGCTGGCAAGATGGGCATACACTTGTTCGTAGAGGTTTAATTCATCCGTCTGCAAGGTTAACTGGGCAAACAGGCGATCTTTTTCGAGCATGAAATCTACGACCCTCAGTGCAGCAAACATATCGCGCTGGGTAAAGACTTTTAACTGTTGAACCCTTTGCAGCAAAAAGGACAATTGGGTAGACAGTGCATTACTTTCGGGATTTGCGTAGAAACGTTCCAGAAAGGGATTGTCCTTGGGTTGTTCCAGCAATGCTTCGCCACCAAATGATGCCGCCAACCTGCGCGTCAGTGTGGTTTTCCCAACACCGATGGGTCCTTCAACAACAATATGACTGAAATCGGTTTCAAGCACGATGACTTACTCCAAAAGGTCGCTTCCGTGACACACCTGGATGAGCGATTGTCGCGAGATAAGTTTAGCAACCTGGGCAGCCTCGCCAATACCGGGAATCTGTGTATGGGGAGCAATTTCTGCCAGTGGATGAATAACAAACGGCCGCTGATGCACACCTGGGTGCGGTAGCGTCAGGGTGGGTGTTGCCATGCACACTTCGCCATAGAGCAATAAATCGAGGTCAATGCATCGGGCTGCCCAGTGCCGACCATTTCGCACCCGCCCTTGAATGGATTCCTGTTCCAGCATGGACGCCAGTAATTCGCTGGCCCCCAGGCGGGTTCTTATGGCGGCGACAGTATTCAGATAATCAGGTTGACTGGCTTGGGATTGCTGCAGGGGATCCACCATTGCACCGTTTCGATACACCGACGAGCAAGCCAGGATTTGAGTCGATGAAAACTCGGCTATCGCTGCAATCGCCCGGCGAATTTGTGTCAGAGGATCGGCCAGATTGCTGCCTAGACCGATATAGGCCAGATTGTCCAATGACTGACTCAGACAGATTGGGCCTGGTGATTACGTTGTCGGGGCCTACGCCTGCGCTTGCGGCGTTTCTTAGCTTGATTTCCAGCAGGTTTATGCGTTAGCTGGGCGAGAAGTTGAGGCCGATCTTCCTGACTCGCGGCAATGTATTTTGTCCACCAGTCAGCAATTTTACCCAATGCTTCACCCGACTCAGAGCGAAGTAGAAGAAAATCGTAACCAGCACGGAATCTCGACTGCTCAACCAGTTCCTCCACTTTCCGTGCCTGCGGCTGTTTAAGCCGTGGTTGCATCCCCCATATTTCACGCGCAACCATTGAATAACGCCTTGGTAACGATACCTGTTCTATCTGCCGCTCCAACACATCGACTCCCGCACTATCGATTGCCTGGATAGCCCCCATTCCCTGAGCCTCAATGGCAAGGCTGTCACGCCGCACGGGTTCCCATAACAAGGCGGCGAATAAAAAGGCCGGGGTCACCGTCTTGCCCGAGTGAATGCGGTTATCAGTGTTGGTCAGCGCCTGGCGGACAAAACGATCCACCATTCCAGCTGCATCATCAATGTCGTCGATACAGGCCGCCGTCTCTGGACAGATATACTCAAACAACCGAAACCGCTGCATTTGTTCGTATGACTTCAGTCCATGACCTGTCATAAACAGCTTCAGGGTTTCATCATAGAGTCGTGCTGGTGGTATATCGCGGAGCAGATCAGCGCAATTGTCTATCGCAATTTCGCAGTTTTGATCCAACGAGAAATCAAGTTTTGCGGCAAATCTTATTGCCCGTAGCATTCTTACCGGGTCTTCCCGGTAACGAACCTCGGGATCGCCAATCATCCGTAATTTTTTTTCTTGCAAGTCGGCGAGACCACCGGTGTAATCAACCAACGTCTCATCGGCAATATTGTAATACAGGCAGTTGATGGTGAAATCGCGGCGCCATGCGTCCTGTGTCAAATCGCCGTAGACATTATCACGTACGATTCGTCCACTGCCGTTCACCATGACCTGTTCACCGCTGGACTCGCCTTCATCCTGGGTGCCAGTGGAACTGCGGAAGGTGGCGACCTCAAGCCTTTCACGCCCCATACGCACATGGGCAAGGCGAAACCGTCGACCGATTAAACGACAATTACGGCCGAACAGTTCTTTAACCTTTTCAGGTAACGCATCTGTGGCGATATCGTAGTCTTTAGGATGCAGGCCCAGCAGTAGATCACGCACACCACCACCCACCAGAAATGCCTTGAACCCGGCCTGGTGAAGTGAATCCAGTACTTTGAGCGCTGCGGCGCTGATGTGTTCACGCCTGATACCGTGTTCGGCCGGCGGAATAATAGTTGCTGTTGTGATGGTTCCCAAACCCATATAACGGGAATTAACAAGGTGGCGTGCCGTTACCGTTTATTTTTCGGCAAGCCACAGGTAGCACATGTTTGCACTACTGACGTTTTCGACTAATCTGCGATTCTCAACAAGCCTGATGGAGCATGCGACTCTCGACTCAGCACAGCGGGCAGAAATAAATTTCCCGCCCAGTGCGGTATCACCATTGTGACGCCAGCCTGTACCCGTATAATAGCAGTCATTGTCAGATCAGCAAATCTGCGCTTGCAATCATTCGTTCCCTTCGTCTAGTGGTCCAGGATGCCAGCCTCTCACGCTGGAGACAGGGGTTCGAGCCCCCTAGGGAGCACCATTTATTCTTATATATCAGCTAGTTACAGCTATTCCTGACCGCAAGGCACAATGACCAACTGAGCAACATTGACGTGTTTTGGTTGATCCAATGCGTAAATTACGGCGCCAGCAACATCTTCCGGATGTAACACAGAATCAAATCCGGCGTAGAATTTTTCAGCTTTTTCCGCATTATCCCACCGCCGTAGTCCAAATTCCGTTTCCACCAGGCCGGGTAAAATCTCCGTTACACGAATCCCGCTGTTGCGAAATGCCTGCCTGCCACCACGGTCGTGACCGGCGTTATTGACCAGGATATCGACGTCACGCCAGGCTTGCGGTATGACCCGAGTTCCTCTGGCAAGCAAGGCCTCAGCAATGTTCTTGCCAATACCACTGCCCGCGCCAGTCACCAGCGCCAGGGCAGTTTGCAGTTCCAGTTCAGGCATAGCGAGCCTCACAAACGCTTAAACACAGCCCGTCGGCTTGGGTAAGCCAGCAAATTTGCAGGCCTGTTTGGCTGGGCCCGCTGGAAACAACTGGTAGAGGTAACGGGTGTTGCCTTTGTCTCTGCCAAGCTTTTTCGCCATGGCTTTTGCGAGAATACGCATCGCCGGGGCCATTTTGTATTCGTCATAATACTCGCGCAGGAAGTGAATGACTTCCCAATGATTTATATCCAGATGGATATCTTCGTTCTGTGCCAGAGCCTGTGCAACCCGCTCATCCCAATCCTGAATGTTGCGCAGATATCCTTCAGGATCGGTCTCCAGAACTCGTCCATTTACCTCTATACCCATATCACTAAAACCAGGACACCACTTTTGCATGACGGACGCATAAATCAACAAAACCAGGATAATCCACCCGCTCAATTCCTTCCAGTAAGGGCTGTGTTTGCAGACCTCGTGCCAGCAAGTCAGGCTCAAGTACAAAAATTTGTGAATGTGCAGCGTAAGTCTCTAACGGTTGCTGTGCAGGGTGGCCCGGTAGTGCTGCATAAACCCCATTTTCAAACAACAGGATGCTACTTTGCACTGCGGCCAGTCGCAAACAGCTAAATAAAGCGCCGTGTTCGTAGGGTGATTTATTGATCGTATGTAATATCGACATGACTAAAAGCTTAATACCACATCGGCCATTTCCAATTTATCTTCGCACTGTTGTCGATTGAGTAATTTGACTGCCAACAATAGATCCTGGGCCTGGAGACCGCGTACCTGCAGTGACTCGCGATCAACGTAAACATCTTCAATGTCATACATCTGCAGTGCCCGAAAAGCAGCAGAAAAGTTTTTCAAGCCCGCCTCTTCTGGCAACTGCCCTGCTAACAATTGAAAGACACCGTCATCGATAAACAAAAGCTCAATATGGGGTTCAAAGGCACTCGCCATCAACACTGCATCCAGAGCCTCCTGAGCATGAATAGTGCCGTGTGGTGCATGGCGATTCAAAAACAGGAGTGAACGCGTGGATACCATGGCCTCGATCGTTTCTGTCTCAATCGTTTCTGTCTCAATCACCAAAGACCACCAGGCGATCTGTTTTCAGGGCCATATCAATCAACTGCCCGAGGCCTGCAATGAGAAATCCGTCTGCGATATTCGCACAGACTTTACCGTGCCGGCGTTGTTCCTCGACATCGACAATTCCCCTGCGTTGCGCTGCTGCCACACAGACAACCAGTTCGATTTCATGCTCAGCGGCAAGTTGACTCCACAATGCACTTAAATCGCGTTCATCCTGAGGGGGTGTCGCCAGACAGGTCGCCACATTGACGCCATCGTGATAAAAAAATACCCGTGCCAGTTCATGGCCAGCCTCTATCACCGCACACGCAAATCGATAGGCGCTGTCGCTGGCCTGGTGCTGATAGGGCCCGGCATTGACTTGAATTGCAAATTTCATGATCGATTATGAACCTTTTTGCAGGCTCTGATATATCGCATCGGTTTCGGGTCCAGGTTGTATGTTGCCTTTTTCAGCGAGCGCCTTTTGGCAGTCTTTATAGATTGCCACGGCATCGTCATACCTGGACAGATGACGGCAAATCAACATCATGCGACGATATAAACCCTCGGCCAGAGGATCCACCTGTTGAGCCCTGCGGTAGTAATCCAACACCTGTTGCTGTCCCGTGTCCGACAAACACTGTTCGATTTCGCCCAACGCCCGCAGAAACCGGTTTCGATAGTGTTCCCTGCTAGTCTCGATGACGTCCAACTCATTTTCCTGCACCATAAACGGGCCACGATAAACCTCAAGTAACTGCTCAGCAAGCTGATGCATGTCTTCTGGTTGCAATGAAGATTTATCGCCTGTCTGTTGCGCTGTTATTCGCTCAACTATTGAGTTAAATAACTGAATGTCTGACCAGCATACGTTGGGGTTCAGACTCAGACAGCCATGGCGTAGAACGATAGCTGAATCATCGCCCAACCATTTACGTAAACGGTGTAGCGTTGTATTCATGGATTGGTGGGCATATTGCGCATCAATTCGCGGCCATAGCTGTGCGGCTAATGTTCGTTCTGGAACTTTGTTCCCCCCCAAACTGATAAGCGCTTTGAGCAGGGATAATGGGCGCACGGAGTTTCGACTTGCGGTAGTCAGTGATTCAGTATCGCGAATGATGTCAAACGCCCCGAATGTATGTATTTTAAATTCCCAGGGCCAGTCCAACGCCACCTGTGCAATCGCGACGGGCTGTAGTTTACGCTTGCGGATCAGCATCTTGACATAGTCCGGTTCTATGCCTTCGTGCAATGCCTGGTTACACAGGCGAGACATCATTTGCGGTTGCCACCATAGAAAATGCTGGAAGGATTTTTCCCGACCGACCTCCAGTCCACGCTTCAAAGTTGAACGCCCAATGGTCTGCCGTTCGGTCGCCTGGGCAATATCACTGAACGTCATCAGCGCCATAAACTCCAGCAGGCTATTTTTGATTTGTCGTGTCAGTTGATGCACAAGACGCATATCATCCGTTACTTTATCCGCCTCGCCCCTTGCTACCAGCACTTGCGACAATGCCAACCTGCAATGCACTTCAAAGTATGGACAACCCACTTCTTCAGCCAGTCGAAGGGCCATTTTAGCTTCCTCACAGGCACCCTCAAGATCTTCGCCCAACATCGCCCGCCAGGCGCGAAAATAATGGAATCGGGATCGATCCAGGCGCCGGATCAGGCCACCATAGGTGGCCATTTGTGCTAACAGTTCATCTGCTGAGACAAGATCGCCATTGGCCAGCGCACCTGCCACACCATTCGACAACAAGTGATAATTCCAGAGCTGCACCCCAGCCTCACGACCGATTTCAATCCCATCATAGACGGCTCGAAGGCATTGCTCTGTATCGGCAGTAATCATGTAATACAGGGATTCAACAATCTTTACTGTCAACTCAGATAGAGGCGATGTATTTGATTCTTTACACAATTTGCGCAGCAATTCCAGCAACTCAAAAGCTGAGTCAAACTGTCCTGAATAATTCAATTTAATCGCCACCCACATATGCACGGACATACGCGAGAGCGGATCCGGAATATCCGCAACCTGGGCCATGGCGCGATGTGCCCAGGTACCGATATGGGGATGTTGGGGTTGGCGAAATACCAGTGCAATAAACATGCTCGCAGCGATTCGTGCCCGGGCCTCTGGCCAGGGAACATCAAATTCCTCACCACAAAGTTGATCCACTTTGGCGATCCAACAATCCAGAACACTCAAGTCATCCAGGCCGTACAGAATTGAATCCATTACCCCTGCACAGGCGAGAATCATCCCTTTTCTATCATCAGAACGGGTGCTCTCATAGGCCGACATCGCACGTTCAAACAAAGGCCCTGCCTGCAGCGGGGAATGTTGGTAACGACAGGCGGCCAACCAATACAAAACCTCCGCGTCATCTTCGCGCAGAGCACTGGGTAAGGCCTGTAGCCAACTTTCCAGCGTCGCCGCACGACCCTGGCTAAGCATACCGCCAGCATGATCGAGAATCGCCTTTAGCAGGCGTTGGGGTTCATGTGCTTCCACCAACAAACGGACAGCCGCATCAACGGAGCCTTCAGCCTCGAGTTCTTTCGCCGCTCGTTGTACAAGTTCATTACGCTCATGCTCATCGAGCATATCCTGGGCCCGGGCACGTAAAAATTCCCTCATTAATGGATGGCACTGATACACTGGACCACGCGCACCAGGCTTAAGGCCCACTAGATCGTTTTGCCGGTGCAACATTGCCAGCATATCACCCGCACTGGGGTCACCACTCAATGCGACAGCAACCTGCACACTCATTTCGCTGACGCAGGCTGTTTTTACCAACAACGACTGAATCTCAGCGGCCATTCCCTCAAAAATTTCCCCTGCCAGATAATCGAACAGCAACGGCTGCGTCAAAACAGAGTCGGGCAGGCGATTTAATTCAGATGTGCGCAGTTGCTCCAGTATCAATATCAACCCGGCAGCCCAGCCCTCAGTATTTTTATAAAGCTCTTTGAGTTCGATCTCATCAAATCGGTTATTCGCCTGCAGGGCGATATCGTCGGATTCTTCGCGTGTCAGGCGCAACTCCCCCCAACCCACAACCTCCAAATCACGATTTGCCCGCAAACGGATAAACTCTGTCGGCGGCTCGTTACGACTGATCACCATGATGCAGCCTTCAGCCGGCAGTTCCGCGACAGCCTGGCGCAAGAGAGCATGAACAGGGCTGCCTTCGGCGAGTTCCTGATAGTTGTCAAATACGATAATGAAAGGACTGGATATACGTTCAAACAAGGATCGAAAGTACCGCCGCACGAAAGCTTCAGGTTCCGTCTTGTACTCGGCGGTATACAAGGGTAATTCGTCGGCGCCTTGAATATCGGTTGTGCTCAGATAGAAAAACAATGCTGCCGGGTCTTCATCACCCGTATCCACCTGATACCATAGACAGTGGCTGGCACGGGCTTCGATGTAACTCGATACCAAAGATGTTTTGCCACAACCCGGTGGGCCCTGCAACCAGACCATATGCGCCCGGCGACGATCATCAAGGGCCGTGTACAAACGCTTGCGTGGTAACACACTGCCAACACTCGGGCGCGTGGTCTTGGCAAGTGAATTGCTCCGCCCCACAGACTCCCCCCAATCGTTATTATTAACATCAGGCTAACACGCAAATGCGCTTGAGTCGAAATTTGGGTTGTCTCCAGGCTGTAATAACATCCCGGAGATCAGCGGCACCTTAGGGTCTGTCGCAAAATAACTGCGCATAAATCCACTTCAGAAAATCGCAGTGGGGTGCCCGCCAGCAAGAGGGG
>CAZAWX010000015.1:24960-33274 GCA_964488985.1 uncultured Ectothiorhodospiraceae bacterium | reverse complement strand
GCAACGAACCGGCTATTGGTGGAACAGTTACTGGCGTTGGCGCATGTTTTGGGCCGTGAAATTGCCACCCCTGATGAGGCCCGCAAGATTATGGGGTTGCCACAGCGCTTGGCCGGTTGAACAGAAACGGGTGTGATGTGAGATAATAACCGGTCAACGTGCTCTGAGACGTGGCGACAGACCAGGGAAGATGGATCGATAACAGCAGGCCTGCAGTAATCTACTCACTGCTTGGTCTGCAACCCTTATTGAGGAACGTTCGGGTCCTTTAATCTCATATATTTGCTGGAGTATTGATCATGGCTGAATATGTAGCACCGATGCGAGATGTGTCTTTTGTACTCTTTGATCTGCTGGATTATTCACAGGTCCTGGCTTTGCCGGGGTTGGAAGAGGCCACACCAGATTTGGTTGAGGCGGTTCTCGGTGAAGCCGGCCGGCTGGCAACGGAGGTGTTGTCCCCATTGAATCGTACGGGTGATAGCGATCACAGTCAGTGGCAGGATGGTGCGGTCGTGACCCCAGAGGGTTGGAAAGAGGCGTACCGGCTGTTTGTTGACGGGGGCTGGAACAGTCTGGCTGTGGATGCTGAATACGGTGGGCAGGGCCTCCCGTGGCTGGTTTCGACTGCCGTGCAGGAACTTTGGGCCGGTGCAAATATGTCTTTTGGTTTGTGTCCACTGTTGACCCAGGGCGCAGTAGAAGCGCTGATTCGCCACGGCAGTAAGGACTTGCAAGCGGGTTATCTGGAGCACATGATCAGTGGCGAATGGACCGGCACCATGAACCTGACTGAATCCCAGGCCGGTTCAGATTTGGCGGCCATCAAGACCATGGCGGTGCCCGAGGGCGACCACTATCGCTTGCATGGGCAGAAAATCTTCATCACCTATGGAGATCACGATTTAACGCAAAATATTATCCATATGGTGTTAGCCAAAACTCCTGATGCACCGCAAGGGGTGAAGGGTATTTCGCTGTTTTTAGTGCCTCGTAACCTGCTTGATGATCAAGGCAAGCCGGGGCAGAAAAATGATGTCACCACGGTGTCGCTGGAGCACAAGTTAGGGATTCATGCCAGTCCTACGGCCGTTTTGTCCTATGGGGACGATGCAGGTGCATTGGGCTATCTGGTCGGTGAGATCAATCAGGGTCTGAAATACATGTTTGTGATGATGAATCTGGCCCGTAATGCAGTCGGTGTGCAGGCGCTCGGTGTGGCAGAACGGTCCTGGCAGCAGGCTTTGGCCTATGCAGCTGACCGGAGGCAGGGACAAGCCCTGGAAGGTGGTGAGTCCAGTGTGGCGATCATTGAGCATCCCGATGTACAACGAATGCTGCTGTCGATGAAGTCCGGGGTCGAAGCCATGCGGGCTCTGGATTACTATACGGCTTTGCAGTTGGACTGTTCCCTGCGCGAAACAGATCCTGAGCAGCGGCAAGCCAGTCAGGCGCTGTATGATTTTCTGACCCCGGTGGTCAAAGGCTGGAGTACCGAAACTGCGACCCAAGTGGTTTCTACCGGAATACAGGTCCACGGCGGGATGGGGTATATTGAGGAAACCGGGGCGGCGCAGTTGTATCGGGATGTCAGAATCACCACGATCTACGAAGGAACAACGGGAATTCAGGCGGCTGATTTGCTGGGTCGTAAATTGTTGCGTGATCAGGGCAAGACCGCCCTGGCGCTGATCACCCAAATGCGCCAGGAGCAGGCAACATCAAGGCATACTGATCCTGATCTGGCAACCGCACTGGCCCAGGCCATTGATGCATTGGAGCAAGCGACTCAAGCACTGCTGGGTAAGGCAGCTGCCGGAAAATTGCGAAATGTATTCGCAGTTTCCGTGCCTTATCTGATGCTCTGGGGTGTGGTCTGTGGTGGCTGGTTACTGACTCGCTCGGCACGAATCGCGACGGCGAAGCTGCAACAAGCTGACGCAGACAGCCACTACTTGCAAGGCAAGATTACCAGTGCCCGGTTCTTTGCCGATCATCAGCTGAGCCAGGCAATTGGATTGGCAGTGACGATCGAATCTGGCGATACCACATTGGCGGCACTGGATATCGATACCCTGGCGACTGCCTGACAGGCATTCTCGGCCGGGTTCCAGCTATGGCGGATGGTTTTTCCGCGCTTGCTGCGTGTTGAACATGTCATGTTGCTGCCGCTACGAATCGGGTACCATGCCCAACCTCACCCGGGATCTGCCCGGTATACTCTGCAGGGCTATGCCGGATGCACTCAATTATGAACAATGGAGAACTCATTGTGGAAGAGCAGATGATTAAGCTGGATATTCAAAACGGTGTTGCATTGCTGCGCCTGAACCGACCCAAGGCGATGAATGCACTTTGTGCCACTCTGGTCGGGCAACTGGCCCGAGCACTGGATACATTGGAAGCGGATGATTCGGTCGCTGCCATTATTCTCACTGGCAGTCAGAAGGCATTTGCTGCCGGTGCGGATATCAAGGAAATGCAGTCGAAAACCTATTCTGATGTGTATATGTCTGACTTTATTACGGTCGATTGGGAGCGTGTCGCCAGTTGTCGCAAGCCGGTGATTGCCGCGGTTGCTGGATTTGCCCTGGGTGGTGGTTGTGAGCTGGCGATGATGTGTGATTTTATTATCGCTGCAGAGAACGCCCGTTTTGGTCAGCCCGAGGTTAAATTAGGGGTTCTTCCCGGTGCCGGGGGTACCCAGCGTTTGACCCGACTGCTGGGTAAATCCAAGGCGATGGACCTGTGTCTAACCGGTCGCATGATGGATGCTGAAGAAGCCGAGCGTTGTGGTCTGGTGGCACGGGTGGTACCGCTGGCTGATCTGGAAGCCGAAGCCATGAAAGCGGCGCGTCGTATCGCCGGCTATTCCCGTACGGCTGTGTATATGGTCAAGGAGGCAGTGAATCAGGCCCTGGAGACCACGCTGGCACAAGGCCTTACATTTGAACGTCGCTTGTTTCACGCCGCATTTGCGACGGCCGACCAGAAAGAAGGCATGTCCGCTTTCATTGAGAAACGTGAGCCCCAATTTAGTAACAGCTGAGAACCGTAGCCTCCTACTACCGGATTGTTCACATGCTTCGTTGTCGAGAATTGCAACTTCGTATCGGTGGCCGTGTTCTATTCGCCAATACCAGCTTTACTCTGCACCCAGGTGACAAGGTCGGCATTACCGGGGCGAATGGTTGTGGTAAATCTTCATTTTTTTCCCTGATTCTCGGTCAGCTTGAGGAGGACAGTGGCAGTCTAAGGCTTGCTGAAGACATTACGATTGCTCATGTCGCCCAGGAATCCGCTGCAGTTGACTTGCCGGCCATCGAGTATGTCAAGCAGGGGGATGTTCGATTGCATGGTCTCGAGCAGCAATTGGCTCAGGCACAGCTGCGTGATGATGGGCAGCGATTGAGTATTTTGCACCAGGAGCTGGAAACCATCGACGGGTATCGAGCCACAGGTCGGGCCGCTCAGCTATTGTCTGGTCTGGGCGTTATGACGTCGGAACAGCTGCAGCCGGTTGCGGAATTTTCCGGTGGTTGGCGGATGCGTTTGAATCTGGCTCGGGCCCTGATGTGTCGCTCGGATCTGCTGCTGCTCGATGAGCCAACCAATCATCTGGATTTTGCCACAGTTGTCTGGTTGGAACGCTGGTTGCGACACTATCAGGGAACTCTATTGCTGATTTCCCATGATCGAGATTTTCTGGATCGTTGTGTGCGCCAGATCGCACATATTGAGCAGCAGAAAATGACCATGTATCGCGGCAATTACTCGGCTTTTGAATTGCAACGTGCCGAACGATTATTGCAGCAACAGTCCACTTTTCGGCGACAGCAGCGGCAAATAGCCCACATCAGTCAATTTGTCAGTCGCTTTCGAGCCAAGGCCACCAAAGCCCGTCAGGTGCAAAGCCGGATCAAATCATTGCAACATTTGCAACAGATTGCCCCCGCACATCTGGATTCTGGATTCGATTTTGTCTTTTCCGACCCCGAACACATGCCCGATCCTTTGTTGCGCCTGGAAGCAGTTGATGCCGGGTATGGGGTGAGCAAGGTGCTCAAGAGTATCAATTTGACGGTACGGCCTGGTGACCGAATCGGCCTGCTGGGGCTGAACGGTGCGGGCAAGTCGACCCTGGTTAAAGTATTGGCTGGAGAGAAATCGGTCAGTAATGGCCAACGTCTGATCGGACAGGGACTGCGTATTGGCTATTTTGCCCAGCATCAGGTGGAGCAGTTGCGCCTGGACAGTTCTCCGGTACAGCATTTGCAATGCCTGGATGACCGGGCCACGGAAAAAATGTCACGACAGTATCTTGGTGGTTTCGGGTTTCAAGGAGATCGGGCCCTGGAGCCGGTAGCCCCATTCTCGGGGGGTGAGAAAGCACGTCTGGTGTTGGCCATGCTGGTGTATCAAAAGCCTGCTCTATTGCTTCTCGATGAACCGACCAACCATTTGGATCTGGAAATGCGCCATGCCTTAACCATGGCTTTACAGACGTTTACCGGGGCCTTGATCCTGGTTTCACACGATCGCTTTTTGTTGCGAACAGTCTGTGATAGTCTGTTAATTGTTCACGATGGTCAGGTTGAGCATTTTGCCGGTGATCTGAATGAGTACACGGCGAACTTGAAGTGTTCATCAGAACAGGGGGAAACGCCAGACCGATCGATAAGCTCGGCAGATTCAAAGCGGGCGCAACGACAACGCAGTGCTGCCTTGCGTCGACAAACCCAACCCCTGAGGCAGGAAATTCGCAGCCTGGAACAAACGATCAGCCGCTTGCAAACTCAGGTACAGGGGCTGTGTGCCAGGCTTGAGGATCCGTCAATTTATGAAAATAACAACGGTGTTCAACTGCAACGTCTCAATGAGGAATATGGGCAAAAGCAAAAACAGCTGAGTGTGGCCGAGGTCACTTGGCTGGAGCGCAGTGAACAACTGGAGGCACTGGATGAACAGCAACGCGTTTGATCAGCTGCTTTCGTTTCGTATTTGTGGATCACTCAAGGGGGCGAGCCAATGAAAATCATAATTCTCGGGGCAGGCCAGGTCGGCACCTCGGCTGCAGAAATGCTGGCCATCGAAAACTACGAAATCACCCTGGTGGACACCCAGGCAGAGCACTTGCGTGCCCTGCAGGACCGGCTGGATATCCGCACTGTGGTGGGCTCGGCCAGTTATCCATCCATATTGCAGCAGGCTGGAGCGGATGATGCTGATGTGGTACTGGCGGTCACCGATCGAGATGAAATTAATATGGTGGCATGCCGAATCTGTCGCACCATGTTTAGTACCCCGACCACTATCGCACGTATTCGCTCGAGGGATTATCTTCGTACGCCCGAGATCTTTGGTGACAAAGGGTTTTCGGTGGATGTACGAATTAGCCCTGAGTCCATTGTAACTGAACGCATTAGCCGTATGATCGAGCACCCGGGTGCCATTCAGGTATTGGATTTTGCCGATGGCGAAATCCAGCTGGTGGGTGTTCGTGCATTTCATGATGGTCCTTTGGTGGGACAGCGCCTGAAAGAGTTACGTCGGCACATTCCTGATATTAACACCCGCATGGCTGCGGTATTTCGCCAGGGAAGGTCGATTATCCCCAGTGGGGATACCATCATCGAGCCTGATGATGAAGTGTTTTTTATTGCCCCCAGATCACAGATCCGCCCGGTAATGAGCGAACTGCGCCAACTGGGTAAATCGGGCAGTAAAATCATGCTGGTCGGGGCGGGCAATATCGGTTTTCGTCTGGCCCTGTTTCTGGAAAACAAGGGCTACGTGGTCAAACTTATCGAACGGGACCCGGTTCGCGCAGCCAGAGTTTCAGAAGAACTGCAGGAGACCATTGTTCTGGTGGGGGATGCAGCGGATGAAGAACTGCTCCGGCAGGAAAATATCGATACCGTGGATGTATTCTGTTCGCTGACCGATAACGACGAGGTCAATATTCTTTCTGCCATGCTGGCCAAGCGTTTGGGCGCCAAACGGGTAATGCCGTTGGTCAACCGAACGGCTTATAACAATTTACTGGATGAAGGTATGCTGGATATGACCGTCTCACCCAAGGTTGAGACGGTCGGGGTTTTGCTGACCCATGTCCGAAGAGGCGACATGGTTTCCGTGCATGCCTTGCGGCGGGGCGCGGCAGAAGCCATCGAGGTGGTCGTACACGGGGATAAAAACACTTCTCAGGTGGTCGGTAAATCGCTGCGGGAAATTCGCCTTCCACCCGGTGCTGCATTCGGTGCCGTGTATCGGGATGAGGAAGTGCTGGTTGCGCGAATGGATCTGGTGCTGGAATCAGAAGACCACATCATCCTGTTTCTGGTTGATAAACGTTATATACGGGATGTTGAAAAGCTGTTTCAGGTCTCTGCTCTGTTTATCTGATGTCCCCCAGAGAACAAATTGCAGAGAACGACATCGGGTCAGAAAGGATGATTGCAGAAGCCCTGACCCTGGCCGTGAGTACGTCATGCACTGGGCGGTAGTGCTTCATCTGCTGGGGGTGTTGCTGATTATCTTCAGCCATACGCAATTACCGCCGATCGCAGTTTCACTGCTGGCCTCCGACGGGAATGTCTGGCCATTTTTGCAGTCCTATGTGCTGACCTTGCTGGTTGGGTTGCTGCTCTGGTCACTGACCCGTAAAGATACGCGCGAGTTGCGTCACCGGGAGGGGTTCTGGATTGTGGTGCTGTTCTGGGTCGTTTTGGCTGTTTTTGGGGCCTTTCCCCTGGTGTTGGGAGCATCCCCTTCCTTAAGTTTTACCGACGCTTTTTTTGAATCCATGTCAGGGTTGACCACGACCGGTGCCACAGTACTGTCCGGTATCGATGATTTGCCCCTGTCTGTTCGCTACTACCGACAGCAGCTGCAGTGGTTTGGTGGTATGGGTATTGTGGTGCTGGCCGTAGCGGTGATGCCGATGCTGGGAATCGGTGGCATGCAGTTGTATAAGGCAGAAACGCCAGGACCGATGAAAGACAGCAAACTGACACCGCGCATTGCGGAAACAGCCAAAGCCTTGTGGATGGCCTATCTGGGCCTGACGGTGGCCTGTGCGGTGTCCTATCGTTTGGCAGGAATGCGCTGGTTCGATGCCATAACCCACAGTTTCAGCACTGTCGCTACCGGTGGTTCTTCTACCCACGATGCCAGTCTGGGTTATTTTCAGTCTCCCGCTGTGGAGTGGGTGGCTATCGTGTTCATGTTGTTGGCCGGGATTAATTTTGCATTGCATTTTTCGGCCTTGAGTCGAGGCAGACTGTATCTTTATCTGCGAGATCCTGAGGCGACTACCTACTTCACGATCGTGGCCTTGGTCTCTCTGGTGGTCTGGGTGGCTCTCTCCCGGGCCCATATCAACACCAGTCCCTGGGATGAATTGCGTCATGCAGTCTTTCAAGTGGTCTCAATGATGACCACCACTGGGTTGACTACCGAAGATTTCAGCCTGTGGCCCACCTTTGTGCCGGTTCTGCTGGTTATGATGAGTGCAGTGGGCGGCAGTGCCGGCTCAACGGCCGGAGGGATCAAGGTGGTGCGGGTATTGTTGCTGTACAAACAGGGCAAGCGGGAAATCGCCAAGTTGATCCATCCCCGTGCAGTGATTCCAATCAAACTCGGTGGGCGTCCGGTTTCGGAACATGTGATCAGTGCGATTTGGGGTTTCCTGGCCTTGTATATGCTGAGCTTTCTGTTGCTGGCACTTGCGGTTACCGCCACCGGTGTGGATCTGGTGACCGCCTTTTCCGCAGTGACCGCCAGTCTAAATAATCTCGGTCCCGGTTTGGGTCAGGTGATATCCAATTATGCTGTCCTCAACACCACGGCAAAATGGTTGCTAATATTCGCTATGCTGTTGGGTCGATTGGAGCTGTTCACCCTGCTGGTACTCTTTTCCAGGAGTTTTTGGCGCAGTTGATGCGACAGCTCTGGCCAGGAATTGTCGACTGGCCGGGCGTGAATTTACCATCAAAAATAGTTTCTCGAGGATATTTAACAACACACTATGGAACAAGGTATTCATTGTCTGGGCAAGGCGTTGCTGTTTTTTTATTCTCCTGTTGATCAGATTGTGGATGTTGGAAATGCCGCAGAAATTGTTACCACAGTTAACAAAGTCCTGGTTTTAAACAAGACTTCATGGGGTGTCCGATAACCCAGTGGTTTTCTCGGACAGTGGGTTTTTCTCGGACAGTGGTTGAGTTTATCCATAGCCTGTTCGGTCTCCTCAACGGTGACGGTTGTCAGATCCCGGTTTCAAGGTCGTTCGCCATGCCTTCCTGGTCAGCGA
>CAZAWX010000015.1:0-24860 GCA_964488985.1 uncultured Ectothiorhodospiraceae bacterium | reverse complement strand
GACGGTTGTCAGATCCCGGTTTCAAGGTCGTTCGCCATGCCTTCCTGGTCAGCGAACTCGCGTCCCTTGTCATAAGTATAATCGTGCCAACCAGATACGCAAAGGGCATGAAGAGTTTGGTAACGGTATCACGGACCGCCTCATCAGTCAGAATGCCCAGCTCGTGATGTCAGGGACAGGCTCACGCTGAATTTATGTGGGCTGCCACAAACTCCAACAGTGCCTCGACGACTGCAGTTGGCTGCTCGGCATGCAGCCAGTGGCTGGCATTGGCGATGGTGCGTAGTTTGGCTGATGGAAACAGCTGCTTGATGGTGCTCGTGGCGGAATCCGGGATATAGTGGGAGTTTGCTCCACGCAGGAACAGGCTGGGGCCACTGTAGGTTTTTTTCGGGTATTCGGGAAAGCCCGTCAGCTTTACCATGCTTTGAGCCAGCACCGGCAGGTTCAGACGCCAGTCGTAGTAGGCATTGTTGTAGACCAGATTCTGTAGCAGGAAGGATCGTAACATGGGATTGGGAATTTGCCTCGCCAGTAGGGCATCGGCTTCACTGCGTTTGCCGATGTCACCAGGATTCAGGCCTCGCATTGCTTCGATCAGGGAGAGATGGTTGTGAGCATAGGGGATCGGGGCGATGTCCATGGCCACCAGACCGGCAATCAGCGTGGGTTGCTGCAAGGCCAGACACATCGCGACTTTGCCACCCATGCTGTGACCGGCGATGAAGGGTGGTTGCTTGAACTCTTTTTGAACCAGTGCAATGACGTCTTCTGCCATCGCGGGATAATCCATTGTCTCCGACCAGGGAGAAGCGCCGTGGTTGCGCAGATCAGCCGTAACCACCTCGATTGTGTGTTGCGACAGTCGACGGGCTATCGAGCGCCAGTTGGTACTGGAACCGAACAGACCATGCAGGATCAGCAGCGGATACCCGGCTCCGTAGTGGCTGGTCTGTAAAGCTACGGCCATCGATGGGTCAACTATAGGCTCGATGATTGGGGTGAGCGGAGGCGTGACTCACTTTTTGGGCACGTACAGATCAGTGATGGACCCGGAAAAGGCCTCTGCCGCCATGGCAATGGTTTCCGAGAGAGTGGGGTGGGGGTGGATGGTCAGGGCGATATCTTCTGCATCTGCACCCATTTCGATGGCCAGTGCCACTTCGGCAATGAGGTCCCCCGCACCCGGGCCGACGATTCCGGCACCCAGCAGTTGTTTGCTTTGCGGATCAAACAGCAGCTTGGTCATGCCTTCATTACGTCCCAGACTTAAGGATCGACCACTGGCAGCCCAGGGGAATACGCCTTTTTCATAGTCCGTTCCGGCCGCTTTGGCATCCAGTTCAGTCAACCCGACCCAGGCAACTTCCGGATCAGTATAGGCGACGGCAGGAATCACCCGGGCATCAAAACCACTTTTCTGACCGGCAGTGACTTCTGCCGCAACTTTGCCTTCATGAACCGCCTTATGGGCCAGCATGGGTTGGCCAACGATATCACCGATGGCAAAGAGATGATCTACCCGGGTTTTTTGTTGGGAATCAACCTGGATAAAGCCATGCTCATCAGCGGTTAAGCCAGCTTGTTCAAGTTGCAGGGAGCGACTGTTTGGATGGCGGCCGACCGAGACCAGGATGGCGTCGAATTCCAGCTCTTCTGTGCCTTTGTTGTGACTAAGCCGGACCCGAAGTGAAGTACCCGCAACAACTGAATCAACCCGGGTTTTTGTCCGGATGGCAGCCACTTGCTTGCCGAGCCTGCGTGCCAATGGTTTAACCAGGTCGGGATCGGCGCCAGGGATGATCTGATCCTGCATTTCCACAATTGTCACTACGCTGCCGAGGGCGTGGTAGACCGTAGCCATCTCCAGACCGATAATGCCTCCGCCGATAACCAGTAAACGTTCGGGAATACTGGCCAATGCCAACGCCCCGGTAGAATCAAAGATTCGAGGGTCTTCGGGTAAGCCAGGAATTCTGATGGACGAAGAGCCGGTTGCAATAATGGCTTTTTCAAACCCCAGGCTGTGGTGCTGGCCAGTGGCATTAACAACAGTCAGGGTGTGTGGCGAACTGAAGTGAGCCAGACCTTGGATGACCTTGACTTGGCGTTGTTTGGCCAATCCTTTGAGGCCCTCGGTGAGTTTTTTGACCACACTCTGCTGCCATTGATGCAGTTTCCTGAGGTCAATTTCCGGGGTCGAAAATTGAATGCCGTGGGCAGCCATTTCTTGACTGTCGACAATGACTTTGGCAGCATGCAGCAGGGCCTTGGAAGGAATACAGCCGACATTCAGGCATACACCCCCCAGATCAGGATAGCGTTCGACCAGGGTAACCGACAACCCCAGGTCAGCAGCCCGGAATGCAGCCGTATAGCCACCCGGCCCGGCGCCGATCACCACCAGTTCAGTGTGTGCATCCGGGCCAGGACTGGAGTCTGGAGTTGTCGCTGATGCTTGAGTGGTGTTTGCGGAAACTGTAGTTGTCGGGGTGTCCTGATTGGCGGACTCGGCAGCCTGGTCTTCCGCTATGGTGAGCAGGGCCAGAATGGGTGTGCCCTGGGATACTTTGTCGCCGGGTTTACGATACACTTCCACGACCGAGCCCGCAGCAGGGCAGGGCACATCCATGGTGGCTTTGTCGCTTTCCAGGGTGATCAGGGAGTCTTCTGCAGCCACTTCATCACCGGGAGCAACATACACTTCAATGACTTCGATGTCGCTGAAGTCTCCAATATCGGGTACGGGTATCTCGACAGTGGTTTTCATGGGCAATTCCGTTGTTTGCGACGATTACAGGAGCAGACGGCGAATATCACCCAGTACATCGACCAGGTGGGCGACAAAGTGCGCGGCCTGGGCCCCGTCGATGACACGGTGGTCATAGGACAGGTCCAGCGGCAGCATTAGCCTGGGCTGAAAGGCTGTGCCATCCCAGACCGGCTCCATGCGGGCCCGGGTGACTCCGAGTATGGCAACTTCGGGAGCATTAACGATGGGGGTGAAGGCCCTGCCACCGATACCACCGAGACTGGAGATACTGAAACTGCCACCTTGCAGGTCGGTCGGGCCCAGTTTGCGATCCCGGGCTTTTTGGCTGATATTGGCCATTTCAACGGCCAGTTCGATAATGCCTTTTTGGTCTACATCACGGAGTACCGGCACCATCAGGCCCTGCGGCGTATCGACAGCGACCCCGATATGGAAATATTTTTTCAGTACCAGTTGTTCGCCATTGGCGGTCAGTGAGCTATTAAACGCCGGAAACTTCCGCAGGCTGTAGACGACCGCCTTCATGATAAAGGCCAGTGCGGTCAAGCGGGCACCCTGCTCGGCGGCTTGTGCTTTCATGCGTTGACGAAAAGCTTCCATTTCGGTGATGTCAGCTGCATCATGATGGGTGACATGGGGGATATTGAGCCAGGCCCGATGCAAGTGGGGGCCAGAGATTTTCTTGATCCGGGGCAGGTCACTGTACTCGATTTCACCAAATTTACTGAAGTCCTGATCGGTCATCACCGGCAGGACAAAGCCACTCTGAAAAGCGGTTTGTTCAGTTTGCATGCGGCCTTTGACAAAACGCTGCACATCCTCTCGGGTAATCCGCCCTTTTGAGCCACTGCCTCGCACGTCTCGCAAATTAACCCCCAGTTCACGGGCGACACGGCGAATTGACGGGCTGGCATGGGGGGTGGCAGTACCGGAGCGTTCTGCCGGTGGTGGCAGACTGCTGGGTGGAGCAGGGTGCAGTGACTCAATAGGTGCTGGTTTGTTGGACTCATCAACGGAGACGGCAGTTGTTGCCGGTTTGGCAGCTTCTGGGCGGGGTGCTGCAGGTTTTGAGCGCGAGGTCGCTGCAGGGGTGGGTTCGAGAACGGCGATTGCGCTGCCTTGTGCGATCTGGTCTCCAATTGTGACCAACACCTCACGGATAATTCCAGCTTGCTCAGTGGGGACATCCATGCTGGCTTTGTCACTTTCCAGTGTGATCAGGGAGTCTTCGGCTTGCACGATATCGCCTGGCTTGACCAATACATCGATGATTTCGACCGCATCAAAATCACCGATATCCGGTACCTTGATTGTGTTTAATTCAGTCATCGCAGTTTCCTCAAACCGTTGCTGGATTGGGTTTGTCCGGATTCAGCTGGTATTGTACGATGGCTTCAGCAACCGTGCTCAGGGGGATTTCATCCTGGTCAGCCAGCGATTTCAGAGCATGCAAGACAATATGGTAACGATCCACCTCGAAGAAGGCACGTAATTCCTCACGGGCATCACTGCGACCAAAGCCTTCTGTACCAAGAACATGATAAGGCTGGTGGATAAATTCCCTGATCTGTTCCGGGTAACTACGCAGGTAGTCCGTTGCGGCAATGACCGGCGCAGTATGATTGTGAAAACACTGTTCCACATGACTCATCCGGGGTGGTTTTTCAGGATGCATGGTATTCCAGCGCTGACAATCCTGAGCTTCACGCACCAGTTCATTGAAACTGGTGGCACTCCAGATTGTGCTGTCGACACCGAAATCCTGATCCAGCAGTGCAGCAGCTGCAATCACCTCCCGTAAAATAGCTCCCCCACCGATGAGTTCAACCAGGGGTTTTTTCTTGCGTCGCCGAGGGGCTTTGTGGAACTGGTACAGCCCTTTGATAATGTCATCGTTGACCCCTTTCGGTAGCTCTGGATGTGTGTAATTCTCATTCATAACAGTAATATAAAAGAATATTCTCTCATGATTTATGAACATGCGTTCAAGGCCTGAATGAATAATAATGGCCAATTCGTAGGCAAAGGCAGGGTCATAGGATACACAATTGGGGATGCTAGCAGCCTGCACCATACTGTGACCATCCTGATGTTGCAGTCCTTCCCCGGCCAAGGTGGTGCGACCGGCCGTGCCACCGATGAGGAAGCCACGGGCCTGAATATCACCGGCGGCCCAGACCAAATCCCCGATACGCTGGAAACCGAACATGGAGTAATAGATATAGAACGGAATCATCGCAATTGCACTGTTGGAATAGGCGGTGGCAGCAGCCATCCATGATGACATGGCACCAGCCTCGGTAATGCCTTCCTGCAACACCTGGCCGTCCTTGTCCTCACGGTAATACAGCAGTTGATCGGCATCTTCGGGGCGATACAACTGGCCTTTTTGCGCATAGATTCCCAATTGTCGAAACAGGCCTTCCATCCCGAAAGTACGAGCCTCATCCGGTACGATCGGGACAACTCGATCGCCAATTGTCTTGTCCCGAACCAGTGCAGTGAGAATACGAACGAAGGCCATGGTGGTTGAGAATGTACGCTCTCCACTGTCCCCCAACAGTGCCTTAAAAGCGCTTAGCGGCGGGATTTGCAGCGTTTCACAATCGGTATTGCGGGCCGGCAAATAACCACCGAGTTGCTCGCGCCGTTTGCGCATATACTGCACTTCCGGACTGTCATCGGCAGGCCGGAAAAAGGGCGCATCCTCGAGTTGTTCGTCGGTTAGCGGTACTTTGAAACGATCCCGGAAAGCCAGCATGGCTTCATGACCGAGCTTTTTCTGGGAATGGGTGATATTCTGACCCTCCCCGGAGATGCCCATGCCGTAGCCCTTGACGGTTTTGGCGAGAATGACCGTCGGTTGTTTGGTGTGAGCTACGGCCTCGGCATAGGCTGCATAGACCTTGTGCGGGTCATGGCCACCCCGATTCAATCGCCAGATATCGGAGTCTGTCATATTCGAAACCATGGCTTTCAGTTCAGGGTATTTGCCGAAGAAGTATTCCCGGGTGTACGCGCCACCCTTGGCTTTGAAGGCCTGGTATTCACCATCCACGGCTTCTTCCATCCTTTGGCGCAACAGGCCTTTGGTATCACGAGCCAGCAAAGGATCCCAATAACTGCCCCAGATGACTTTGAGTACATTCCAGCCAGCACCCCGGAAGGAGCCTTCGAGCTCCTGGATGATTTTACCGTTACCACGCACCGGGCCATCCAGGCGTTGCAGATTGCAATTGACGACAAAAATCAGGTTGTCCAGATTTTCCCGGCCGGCCAGGGCAATAGCACCCATAGATTCAGGCTCATCAGACTCACCGTCGCCACAAAAACACCAAACTTTTCGTTTCGCTGTGTCAACGAGCCCGCGGTTGTGCAGGTATTTTAGAAAACGGGCCTGGTAGATGGCCTGAATTGGACCCAGACCCATGGAAACAGTGGGAAATTGCCAGAATGTTGGCATCAGCCAGGGGTGAGGGTAGGATGATAAACCTTTTCCAGTGGTTTCCCGACGGTAATTTTTCAGGTCATCTTCAGAAAGTCGGCCTTCCAGAAAAGCCCGAGCATAAATGCCGGGGGCTGAATGGCCCTGAAAGAACACCAGGTCTCCGCCATGATCCTCACTTGGGGCATGCCAGAAATGGTTAAACCCGATATCGTAGAGCGTGGCTATTGAAGCAAAGCTGGCAATATGCCCACCGATGCCGTCACTTTTGCGATTCGCACGTACCACCATGGCGATGGCGTTCCAACGAATCAGTGAGCGAATGCGCCATTCCAATGCAGCGTCACCGGGGCTGCGTTGTTCTCGGGAGGGCGGAATGGTGTTCAAATACGCGGTATGGGGATTAAAAGGGATATGGGCACCGGAGCGGCGTGCCTGCTCGATCAAAACTTCCAGCAAGTAGTGGGCACGGCCTTCTCCTTCTCGTTCCAGAACACTGTGCAAGGCTTCGAGCCACTCGGTGGTTTCGGTCGGATCGATATCAACGGATTTGATTGCTTCAGCCATCTGTTTCTCCTGGGTATGCATTCAAACAGGGATTATGACGCATAAGATCACTTGTTTTGTTGTCGACTGATGGTGGTTTACCCATCAGGGAGCAGCGATAACTTCCGCAGCCTGCTGATCGGCATGATATGAAGAGCGTACCATGGGCCCGGATGCGACATGACTGAAGCCCATGGCTTCACCGGATTCACGCAACCGGTCGAACTCATCCGGGTGCACATAACGCGCTACCGGCAGGTGGTACCGGCTGGGTTGCAGATACTGGCCCAGGGTCAACATGGAACAACCGTGATCACGCAGATCCCGCATCACCCGGGTAATTTCATCAAGGCTCTCGCCGAGGCCGAGCATCAGTCCTGATTTGGTTGGCACGTCGGGGTGTTGCTCTTTAAATTGCGCTAATAAACGCAGAGACCATTGATAATTCGCCCCAGGGCGAGTGGACTTGTACAGTCGGGGCACGGTTTCCAGATTGTGATTAAATACATCGGGAGGACTCGCGGTCAGTGCTAGCAAGGCTGCTGGCATGCGACCCCGGAAATCCGGGGTTAGAATTTCGATTACCGTGTTTGGTGCTTGCTGGCGCAGGGCCTTGATGCAAGCGGCAAAATGCCCGGCACCGCCGTCACGCAAATCGTCGCGATCCACCGAAGTGATCACCACGTACTTGAGCTTCATTGCGGCTACCGTTGTCGCCAGTTCTTGTGGTTCCTGTGCATTCAATGGCAAGGGCCGTCCATGTGCAACATCACAAAAGGGACAGCGGCGGGTGCAGATATCACCCATGATCATGAATGTGGCAGTACCGCTTCCGAAACATTCCGGTAGATTGGGGCAGGCGGCTTCCTCACAGACCGTATGCAGCTTGCTGGCCCGTAATCGACGACGGACTTGCTCGATACGTTTTCCATTCTGAAGCCGCACCCGAATCCAGGGCGGTTTGGGTACCAGCTCACGGCTGGGTGCGATCTTGACCGGCAGGCGGGCTACTTTGGCTGCCGCGCGCTGTTTTTCACCGACAACAGGGCGTTGTTTGTTCTTTTCGGATGCTTCGATCATTGGGTATCGATAGAGGGCTTGGTAAACCACGTTCGTAGATGCAGGAATTATATCACAGCCTTGTTCAAGGGTCCCTGATCCAGTAGCCCGGCCAGGTACTGGCCGGTGTAGGAAGTATCATGAGCGGCGAGTTGTTCTGGTGTTCCACAAGCTACCACGGTGCCCCCCTCATCACCCCCTTCCGGTCCCAGATCGATAACCCAGTCAGCCGTCTTTACCACATCCAGATTGTGTTCAATAACGACTACGGTATTGCCCTGGTCGCGGAGGCGGTGTAAAACCTGCAATAATTGCCGTATATCATGAAAATGCAGTCCGGTTGTGGGTTCATCGAGGATATACAGGGTTCGGCCGGTATCGCGTTTTGATAACTCGCGGGATAATTTAATCCGTTGGGCTTCGCCACCCGACAGGGTTATGGCACTTTGCCCCAGGCAAATGTAGCCAAGGCCGACATCTATCAGCGTCTCCAGCTTGCGACGGATGATCGGAATTACCTGAAAGAACGCCAGTGCCTGCTCCACACTCATGGCCAGTACATCCCGGATGTTCTTGCCCTTGTAGGTGATTTCCAGGGTTTCACGGTTATAACGGGCACCCTTGCAAACGTCACACGGCACGAAGATATCCGGCAGAAAGTGCATTTCTACCCGTACCATGCCATCACCATGGCAGGCTTCGCAGCGACCGCCACGAACATTGAAGGAAAATCGACCGGGTTTATAACCCCGTGTTCTGGCCTCCGGAGTGCCGGTAAACAACTCCCGGATCGGGGTAAACAGGCCGGTGTAGGTGGCCGGGTTGGAGCGTGGTGTACGACCAATCGGGCGCTGGTTAATATCGATAATTTTATCGAAGTTTTCGATTCCCTTGATCTGCGTAAACGGTGCGGCCTCAATACGACTATTATTGAGCTGGCGTGCAATGGCTGGATACAGGGTATGGTTGACCAGTGTTGATTTTCCGGAGCCAGAAACACCGGTAACACAGATAAACAGACCGACCGGAAATGTGACCCGAATTTTTCGCAGGTTGTGACCGCTGGCACCGTCGATGATCAGTTTGCGGTCTGGCTTGACCGGGTGGCGAACCAAAGGCAGGGGTATTTGCTCCGCACCAGACAAATACTGGCCAGTTATGGATTCGGGGTTGTCGGTGATGTCCTGAAGCTGCCCTTGAGCGACAATTTTGCCCCCATTCAAACCGGCGCCCGGGCCGATATCAACGATATGATCGGCGCTCAGAATGGCTTCTTCATCGTGTTCCACGACGAGCACCGTGTTGCCCAGGTCGCGGAGGCGAAACAGGGTGTTGAGCAGTCGTTTGTTATCACGCTGGTGCAGGCCGATGGACGGTTCATCTAGCACATACATTACCCCGACCAGGCCGGAGCCAATTTGTGAGGCCAGGCGAATCCGTTGGGATTCGCCACCGGACAAGGTGTCTGCCGAACGATCCAGGGTCAGGTATTGCAGGCCGACATCGGCCAGAAAGTGCAGTCGTTGGGTGATTTCGCGGATAATTCGCTCGGCGATGGCCGCCCGATTGCCTGACAAGTTCAGGGTTTCGAAAAATTGCAGGCAGCGGGCAATGGGTTGTGCGGTAACCTGATGGATGGCCAGATCAGCGATAAAAACATGCCGGGCCGCTTGTTTTAGTCTGCTACCGGCACAGCTATCGCAGGGCTGGTTGCTGATAAAGCGAGCGATGTCTTCGCGTATGTTGTTCGATTCGGTTTCCAGGTAACGACGCTGTAGATTGGGGATCACCCCTTCAAAGGTATGTTGGCGGCGGCGTGGGCCTGGATACTCGATATCGATTTTTTCCTTACCGCTGCCAAACAAAATGGTGTGTTGCAGTGTGGCAGGCAATTGCGCAAACGGCGTATTGATATCGAAGTGGTAATGCCGACTCAAGGCTTGGAGCATGCTGAAAACAAAAGGGTTACGGCGGTCCCATCCGGGGATGGCACCTGCCGCCAGACTGAGGTTTTTATCCCGAACCACATGCTCCGGATCAAAAATCTGTCGAACACCCAAACCGTCACAGGTTTTGCAGGCACCGGCCGGGTTGTTGAATGAAAAACTGCGAGGTTCGAGCTCTCCATAATTGAATCCACAATACCGGCAGGCATAGTGGGCGGAAAACAGCATTTCTTCACCACTCTCTGCAGTGACGTCGAGCGGGACGACAATCGCCAGGTCATCAGCCAGCGCCAGCGCGGTTTCAAAAGATTCAGCCAGGCGCTGCGCGATGCCTTCACGAATCACCAGGCGGTCGACAACGACCTCGATATCATGTTTGAACTTTTTATCCAGTACCGGAATATCATCCAGTTCGGTGACCCGCTGGTCGATACGGGCGCGGATAAAGCCCTGGTGGCGTAATTCATCCAGCAGTTTTTCGTGGCTGCCCTTGCGGCTGCGAATTACCGGTGCCAGCAGCAGTACTTTTGTGCCTGCTGGTAAGGCCAGTGTCATATCAACCATTTGGCTGACGGTTTGTGCCTGAAGATCTACCTGATGATCCGGGCAGCGTGGGGTACCGATGCGGGCATACAGCAGACGCAGATAGTCGTAGATTTCGGTCACTGTACCGACCGTGGAGCGTGGATTGTGAGAGCTGGCTTTCTGCTCGATCGAGATCGCCGGTGAAAGTCCTTCAATAAGGTCGATGTCCGGTTTTTCCATCAGTGACAGAAATTGTCGGGCATACGTGGATAATGATTCCACATAGCGCCGTTGTCCTTCAGCATAGATGGTATCGAAGGCCAGTGAGGACTTGCCAGAGCCGGAAAGTCCTGTGATAACAATAAACTGATCCCGTGGCAGGTCCAGATTAATGTTCTGTAAATTGTGTGTTCGCGCACCGCGGATACGAATGAATTCCATGTGCCGTTTCTGTGTGGCTGGACAACCTGTTAATATACGCATATTCTGCCGTCCCTGGCAAAGACTTCACAGCTTTTCTACAAGGAGATAGACCATGGCAAGAGGTGTCAATAAGGTAATACTGCTCGGCAATTTGGGCAAGGACCCTGAGATTCGATCCACCAACAGTGGAAGTACTGTGGCGACCATCACATTGGCGACCTCCACAAGCTGGAAGGATAAAATTTCGGGAGAACAAGTAGAAAAGACCGAATGGCACAGAGTCGTATTTTTTGCCCGTTTGGGTGAAATCGTGGGCCAGTATCTTCATAAAGGGTCAAAGATTTATGTGGAAGGGCGTATCCAGACCCGTAAGTGGCAGGGCGAGGATGGCAACGATCGCTACACGACTGAAATTATTGCCAATGACATGCAGATGCTCAGTGGCCGTGATGAAGGTACAGGTTCTCAGGCCCCTTCGTCACGCCAAAACTACCCACAGGGGCGGCCCCAGCAACCGGCACCACAACCTGTATCGACCAATTCCCCCGAGACACCCCCTCTGGAGGATTTTGATGACGACATCCCTTTCTGATAATCAGTGATGATCAGGGTCGAACAGGGAGGGTGTTGGGCACACAGCTGATGCTGACTTCGGTCATGATTGACTTCCTGGATGAATGGTAAAGTGGGAAACGATATGGTTACTGTAGCCAGCTGGGTTCTGCACCGTTGGGTTTTGGTTGTATTTGGTAGTACACCCGCTGCTGTTGTAACGTGGCCAGGGCCGCTTCAAGGTTTTCTCCGGGGGCCAGTTCGAAGGCATTGATACCGACCCGTTCCATGAATTGCAGATGATCGCGGTGGGCATTCAGTGCCCGAATTTCACCCGGATAGTTAAAATGTTGGCGGAGCCTGCGGGCCTGGGTATAGCCACGGCCTTCGGCAAAGCTCGGAAACACAATCACCACCATCGCTAGCTTGGGGAGATCTTCCAACAGGCAGGCCGGGTCATCCTCAGGGTTCAGTCGTACGGCCACTGGGCCTGGGTACAAGGCAAGGGTTTCGCGTTCCTGCAGCCAGCGTGGCACTGACAAGCTGACGGCGGTGTTGGTAACGATTGCTTCATCGTCCAGATGCAGCCAGTGATTGGCTTCGATATGCTGATTGCGAATGATATTCATAGACACTCTCCTGAAAGGGTTGCAGACCGATGCGTCGCAGGGTCTGCAGAAATGATTCACCGCTCAGGCGCTCGGAGCGGTATACGGTGATGATTTTTCTGACCGTGTTGGCGACTTTCTGTTTTGGCACGGCCGGGCCCAATCGTCGGCCAAACACAGGGTTTTGTGTGGCTGAGCCGCCGAGGGTAAATTGATACCACTCTTCGCCATTTTTATCGGCGCCGAGAATACCGATGTGGCCGGCATGATGATGCGCACAGGCATTGACGCAACCGGATAGACGCAGTTTGATCTGGCCCAGCTCGTCCAGTTCCTGATCATTATTGAAAGCCAGTTGAATGTCCCGGGTTACGTCCAGCGAGCTGGTATGGGCAAGGTTGCAGTAATCCAGGCCCGGGCAGCAGATCACATCTTGCAAGCTGCCGATATTAGCGCAGGCCAGCCCTGCTTGTTGCAGTTGTAGCCACAAGTGGTAGAGTTCGCTTGATTTGACATAGGGCAGAAGCAGGTTCTGATCGCTGGAAACCCGCAGTTCCCCCAGACTGTAGCGTTCCACCAGTGTCGCCAGCGTGGCCATCTTGGTCGCCGGCATGTCGCCCGGCGGCAAACCTGGAGCTTTTAAAGAGACCGAGACAATCCGGTAGCCGGCGTATTTGTGGTGGGTTGTGTTGTGGCGTTTCCAACGAACAAAAGCCGGATCGAGAATGGCTGTTTTGGTCTCTTTCGTGGAACTTTCCAGAGAGCCAACTGGGCTTTGGAAAAAAGCTTGCATGCGCACCAAGTCATCTTGCTTCAGTGCCAATGCATCCCGGTCGGCTGCTAGCCATTGTTCATCGACCAGGGTCTGGAAGCGTTTGATACCGAGGTTTTTTACCAGGATCTTGAGGCGCGCCCGGTGAAGGTTGTCCCGACGGCTGTAGAGATTATGGACCCGCAATATCGCTCCGATGTAGGAAAGAAGGTGCTCCTGGGGCAAGAAAGCGCACAGTTTGGTGGCGATAACCGGAGTCCGCCCGAGCCCACCGCCAACGTAGACTATGAATCCGAGTTGCCCATTTTGCTTGATCAGTTGCAGGCCGATATCATGAAAGCGAATGGCGGCCCGGTCTTCTTTGGCACCGATAATGGCCACCTTGAACTTACGCGGCAACCAGGAAAACTCCGGATGTAGGGTTGACCATTGCCGCAGTAGCTCGCAGTAGGGTCGTGGGTCTGCCACTTCATCAGCGGCAACTCCGGCCAAGGGGTCGCTGGTGATATTGCGCAGGCAATTGCCACTGGTCTGGATGCTGTGTAGTTGCACCTTGGCCAGTTGTTGAAGAATCGCCGGCACCTGTTGCAGTTGCGGCCAGTTGAACTGGATATTTTGGCGCGTGGTAAAGTGGCCGTAGCCACGATCAAAATCGTTCGCAATGCTGGCCAGCTGGTGGAGTTGTTCGGCCCGCAGGCAGCCGTAGGGAATGGCGACCCGTAGCATATAGGCATGCCGCTGCAGGTACAGGCCGTTGCGCAGGCGCAAGTCCTTGAATTGCTCTTCGCTGAGTTCCTGATTTTGATAGCGTTGAATCTGGTCGCTGAATTCATCGATGCGCTGGCGCAGCAACTGCTGATCGAAGGTGTTGTATGCATACATGGCTGGGGTCAGATCGGTTGTGTCAAGGAGACGAAATAATACAAAAATATTCTATATAAATGCTAAAATAGAAAAAATAACAACGTATTGCTACGAATTAATCGGATAGATAGAAAAACTTATACTACAAAATAGGAATTGATAGAATAAATGGATGACATTGATCTCAAATTGTTGGGTTTGTTGCAGCACAATGCGGATCTGACCATCAAAGAACTCGCAGAAAAGGTCCATTTGTCGGTGACACCTTGCTGGAAAAGAATCCAGAAGCTGACTGCAGATGGCGTGATTCGTGCCCGTGTGGTCTTGCTTGATGCCGAAAAGGTGCGGGCGAATGTCACTGTTTTTGTGGCGATTCGTACCCGTCAGCACAACACGCAGTGGATCGAGCAATTTGCGGCCGAAGTATGCAGCATGCCCGAAGTAGTCGAGGCTTACCGAATGAGTGGGGAGGTTGATTATCTGCTGCGGGTTACCGTTGCCAGCATCGAAGAGTATGATCGGTTCTACAAACGCTTGAGCTCACGGATCGAGCTCGCAGATGTAACCTCCAGCTTTGCCATGGAGCAAATCAAGTACACCACGGTTTTGCCGATCAATTGTTAGCTTCGCATACGCCCGATTTCATCGGTGTTTGGCCGGATTGAGAGTGCTACAATCGCTCTCAATTTTCAGGCTTGAATCCGTAGATTGGTGAGGTGTGAAATGATGACGTATGCAAAGATCGTACACGAGGTTGGTTTGAACGATGCGGTGCTGACAGCGGGTAGCCTGTCCGTCAAGACGCCAATCGATGGTTCACCGCTGGCCCGTCTGCAGGTTGATTCACCGGCAGATGTCGAGGCCAAAATCGCGGCGGCCCAGTTCGCTTTCGGACACTGGCGCCAGTTCCCCGCACCACGGCGTGGTGAGCTGGTCCGCTTGCTCGGCCTGCGCTTGCGTGCCAGTAAGGAAGCCTTGGGGCGGCTGGTAACACTGGAGTGTGGCAAAATCTATCAGGAAGGGCTCGGTGAGGTCCAGGAGATGATCGATATCTGTGACTTGGCGGTGGGCTTGTCCCGGCAGTTGCATGGTTTGACCATCGTCTCCGAACGGCCGGGCCACAGCATGCGGGAAAGCTGGCATCCTCTGGGGCCCTGCGGGGTGATCACGGCTTTTAATTTCCCGGTTGCCCCCTGGGCCTGGAACGCTGCTCTGGCCTTGATCTGCGGGGACCCGGTACTTTGGAAACCATCAGAAAAAGCCCCGCTGTGTGCATTGGCAACCCAGGCAATTTTTGCCCAGGCGATAGCGGATTTTTCCGAAGCCCCAGAGCATTTGCTGCAAGTGATCATCGGTGAACGTGAGGCCGGAGCGGTATTGGTCGAGAGCGAACAGGTGCCCATTATTTCGGCCACAGGTTCCACTGCCATGGGCCGGGCCATCGGGCCGCGGATCGCCCAGCGCTTTGGCCGCAGTATCCTGGAGCTTGGTGGGAACAATGCCATGATTGTGGCGCCTTCGGCCGATCTGGAGATGGCGTTGCGGGCCATCGTTTTTGCCGCAGTTGGCACTGCGGGTCAGCGCTGTACTTCCCTGCGGCGGTTGTTCGTGCATGACAGTATCTATGAGTCATTATTGCCACGGCTACAAAAAGCCTATGCCGGCTTGCCGGTGGGTGACCCGTTGCAGCAAGGCAGCCTGGTTGGCCCCTTGATTGATACACAAGCCCTGCAGGCCATGCAGCAGGCCCTGCAAGCAGCGAAAGAGCAGGGTGGGCAGGTCACTGGCGGCGAGCGCTTGCTTGCAGAGCGCTACCCGGCAGCCTGTTACGTACAGCCAGCCATTGTGGAAATGCCCGCGCACACGGCGATTATCTGCCAGGAAACCTTTGCCCCCATTCTCTATGTGCTGCGCTACCAGGAGCTGGAGCAAGCGATTGCCCTGCAAAATGATGTACCTCAGGGCTTGTCGTCGGCAATCTTCTCTACAGATGTGCGTGAGACCGAATATTTCCTCTCGGCTTGCGGTTCCGACTGTGGGATCGCCAATGTCAATATCGGCCCCTCGGGCGCCGAGATCGGCGGTGCATTCGGCGGTGAAAAAGCCACTGGCGGGGGTCGGGAATCCGGCTCGGATGCCTGGAAAGGCTATATGCGCCGGCAGACCAATACGATTAATTATTCACGGGATCTACCGCTGGCACAGGGCATTGAATTCCCCATTGAGGATGCATGAAATGACCATCAACAGTATCGCCGTACTCGGACTCGGCAAGGTGGGTGCACTGGCCGGTGTGTTGCTGCAGGAAGCCGGTTTTGCCGTCACCGGTTTTGATAACCGGACATTGCAGCAACCGCATCCGTATGCCACACGTCGCTGTGAGGTGGCCAGTACAGAAGATTTGCAGGGCAAGCTGCGGGGCTTTGACGCCGTGCTGTCCTGTTTGCCTTATCACCTGAATGTGGGTGTGGCCACGGTCGCCCATGCTTTGGGCATGCATTATTTTGATTTGACCGAAGATGTTGATGTGACCCGTGCTATTCGTGAAATGAGTCCGACTGCTGCTGGTGTAATGGCGCCACAATGTGGCTTGGCCCCGGGCTTTATCGGTATTGTCGGTGCTCATCTGGCCAATCCATTCGAATCTACTCGGGCCATTAAGCTACGGGTGGGTGCCTTGCCTCAGAATCCAACCGGCTTGCTGGGTTACGCCTTTAACTGGTCCCCGGAGGGGGTGGTCAATGAATACCTCAATGATTGCGAAGTCATCGAGAATGGTGAGCACAAATGGGTCTCCCCCATGGAATGGATCGAAACGCTGTATATCCAGGGCGTCAAGCTGGAGGCGTTTACCACCTCGGGTGGCCTGGGTACCCTCTGTGAAACCTTCGCCGGTCGGGTTCAAAACCTGGATTACAAAACCATGCGTTATCCTGGCCATGTCGAGTTGATGAATTTTTTCTTCCATGAACTGCTGCTGCGCGAAGACCGGCCGCAGGCTGGCAAGATACTGACCCATGCCAAGCCACCGGTGGACGAGGATGTGGTGTACCTGCATGCCTCGGCCGAAGGCAAGATTGAGGGTCGAGAACTGCGCCATGAATATGTCCGGGCCTATTTTCCACGCGAGCTAGGTGGTGTGCGAAGAACCGCCATTGCCTGGACTACCTCAGCCTCGGTTAGCGCGGTCATCGAGCTGGTCAGCAAAGGCCAGTTGCCAGCACGCGGATTCTTAAAGCAGGAAGATACCCCGCTGCAAGCTTTTCTGGAGACCAAAAGTGGGGCACTGTATGATTCGCCGGGGTGACCAGAAAAATAGGGAAAATAGGGGGACACAATACCGATTGCTTGCAATCGGTATTGTGTCCCCCTTTTTTATTTGCAATCGGTATTGTGTCCCCCTATTTTTTCGATTTTTAAAAAACAAATGATTGAACGACAGGCCATTTCTTTGTTGGAAATTCTTGATGCGCTGGGACGTGGAGTCACCGTAATTACCGGAAATAATCGTTTGGCAGGGGCTACCCGTCTGGATTTTGATCGAGCGGCAATGGATCAAGGGCTGGAAGCCTGGCCTACTCCGAAGATATTGCCATGGCCCGCCTGGGTGCACCAGGTCTGGGAAGAGGCCGTAATCTCAGGGGGCCTGTCGTCACCTGAGCGACTGCTTACCTCCCAACAGGAACAGCGTGTCTGGACAGATATCATTGCTGAAAGCCTGGCTGAACAGCCGTTGTTGCAAGTAGAGGGAACGGTTTGTGAGGTGCAGGGCGCGTGGCAGTTGCTGCAATCGTGGCAACTATCATTGGATAATGCAGCATTTCGCTACAATAGTGACAGTGCCGCATTTTCTCTATGGGCAACAAAGTTCGAGGCGAAGTGTGCTAAGCAAGGCTGGTTGTCCAGCGCGCGTCTTCCAGAAGAACTTCAGGGTAGCATACTGACCGGAAATATGTCTGTGCCCAGGGAGTTGCTGCTGCTTGGTTTCGATGAGTTGACACCACAACAGCAATCACTGTTGCAAACACTGATCGAAGCGGGTTGCGCTGTACACTGGAGGCAACTGGCGGAACGACCGGGTCGAGCAGCTAGAATCGCTTGTCTCGATGCACGTCAGGAAGCCATCACCATGGCCCGCTGGGTTCGCCAGCGACTCGATGAGAACCCCGAGGCACAGATCGGCATTGTGGTTCCGGAACTCGCGGCACAACGGGATATGGTGATGCATGCGCTCGACCAATGTCTGGTGCCGTCGGCCTTGCTGCCGGGACGTCAGTCCATGGTGCGCCCCTATACGATCTCGCTGGGTCCGCCATTGAGTGCCTGCCCCATTATCCATGCTGCACTGCGCTTGCTCGGGCTGTTGGTGCCGCCTATTCGTCTGGACGATGTAAGTAGCCTGCTGCGTTCCCCGTTTCTTGCCGCCTGGCAGCAGGAGGCCACTGCCCGGGCCTTATTGGACGGGCGATTGCGGAAAACAGGTGAACTGCACGTCTCACTAAGAACGCTAGGCTACTATGCTTCACAAACCGAGCGGTCGTATGCCTGTCCGGTGCTTGCGGAAAATCTTGCTGCCTGGCATAGGGCGGCTCGCGACTGCCCACGCAAGCAGCGTCTGGGCCAGTGGTCAGAACGGTTTACGGGTTTATTGAAAATCATCGGCTGGGCGAGTGGTCGCCCATTATCAAGTGCTGAGTACCAGGCCACAGAAGCCTGGCGGAAGCTTCTCGGCACATTTGCGGCCCTGGAACAGGTAACCAAGCCGATGACGTTAGCTGCTGCCGTAGCACAGTTACGGCTAATGGCCGATGAGCGGACGTTTCAGCCACAAACCGGAATCGTTCCGGTACAGGTACTGGGAATGCTCGAGACCAACGGACTCCAGTTTGATCACCTCTGGGTGATGCAGCTGCATGATGGTGCATGGCCGATGTCTCCGCATCCCAACCCGTTTATCCCCTTGCCGATGCAACGTGATGCGGGACTGCCACATTCCAGTGAACTGCGAGAACTTCAGGTGTCACGCACTATGACTCACCGCATGTTGACCAGCGCATCCGAGGTAATCGTGAGTTTTCCGCAGCGTGATGCTGACGAAGCATTGCGGCCAAGCCCTCTGATTGCTGATCTTCCGGTGGTGAATTCGGAGGTTTTACGGCTTTGGCCAGCGTCGACCTGGCAGGAGGAGGTTCATCACAGCGCCCGCTTGATGACAGTAGAGGAAGACCCGGTACCACTCCAGGAGCATACAGAAGTCAGCGGCGGCAGCGCGGTTTTCAAGCTGCAGGCGGCGTGTCCTTTTCGTGCGTTTGCAGAACTACGTTTGGGGGCACAGGCATTGCGGCAGGTGGATATTGGTTTGGATGCCATGACTCGGGGCTCGTTGATGCACCGTGTTCTCGAGAAAGTCTGGCAGGCTCTGGACGCCCACGGGACATTGGCCAACCTGGAGGCTGGTCAGCTCAATGCTCTGGTTGAGGCCAGGGTCGTTGAGACAATCAATGAGATGGCGAACCGGCATTCACAAACCCTGACTGGGCGTTTTCGGACCCTGGAGATAGAGCGTTTGGGTCGGCAAGTGCTGGAATGGCTGGAGCTGGAAAAACAGCGGGCAGCGTTCTGCGTGATTGAGAGGGAAGCAAAACATCAAGTCACGGCCGGAGGCGTGTGTGTTCACTTAAAGATTGACCGAATCGATCAACTCGAAGATGGTCGTCAGCTGGTAATCGATTACAAGACCGGCGAGGTTAAGCCAGCTCAATGGTTTGGGGAACGACCCGACGAACCGCAATTGCCGCTGTACAGTATGGCCGTTGAAGGGGCTATTGCAGGCGTACTATTTGCCCAGGTGAGAGCGGGTGGTATGGCCTTTAAAGGGGTCGCGGAAAGCGCAGGATTGGCCCCCAACGTAAAGTCCTATACCAGCTTGTCACAGACACGTGATGCCAGTTCATGGCCAGAGGTGCTACGCAATTGGCGGACCACGATAGAAGGACTGGGTGCAGGTTTTCGTCGTGGAGATGCGTCGGTTGATCCGAAACAGTATCCGCAGACCTGTGCCTATTGTGAACTCAAGCCATTGTGCCGGATTCACGAGTTAACTGCTCTACACAGCGAGTCTACCGGCATGGAGGATCCAGGATGAGTGAACAGGTCAGTTCTCGCGGAGCCTGGGTGACGCCGCAGGAGACCAGCCAAGGCCAACCAGGAGTTGTCGATCAGGAGGCGCGCGCTCGTGCGCTTGATCCATCGACTTCGTTTATTGTTCAGGCACCGGCAGGTTCTGGGAAAACGGGGTTGCTTACGCAACGGTTTCTGGTGTTGCTGGCGGGTGTCGAGGCTCCGGAGGAGATCGTCGCGATGACCTTTACCCGCAAGGCGGCAGGGGAGATGCGTCAACGCATAGTCCAGGCGCTCGAGGGCGCAAAAAATGACCCGGCTCCGGCTCAGGATCATGCTAGGCATACCTGGGAGTTGGCCCGGCGAGTACTCGCTCGCGACCAGGCACAGGGATGGCATCTGCTGGATAATCCGTCACGCCTGCACATTCAGACCATCGACTCTCTTTGTACAGCCCTGGCACGACAGATGCCCATCCTGTCTCGTTTTGGTTCGGTGCCCGATATTACTGAGGATGCCGGGCCACTGTATCTCGAAGCAGCCAGGAACACGATCGCCGAGTTGGAATCCAGTGCAGTATGGTCGGATGCCATCGCCCATCTGGCACGACATCTGGATGGCCGGCTGGACAAGCTGCAGGGTTTGATATCGGCCATGCTGGCACGGCGTGATCATTGGTTGCGCCATATCGCCATCCGGGATCACCGGGTACTGAAGCGGGAAAACCTGGAGGCCGCCATGGCCCGCCTGGTAACCGAAGCCTTGCGTGAACTGGCCAAGCAGGTGCCCGGGGTGGCTGGGTCGGAATTGATTGAGTTGGCCCGGTTTGCGGCGAATAATCTGCAAGCTACAGATTCCCCAATTGCTATGTGTGGAGATCTTCAGGACTGGCCTGGGGTGCAGATCATTAATCGTCCGCAGTGGCAGGGGCTGGCAGCATTGTTATTGACGGAGAAAGGATCATGGCGCAAGCGGTTCACCAGAAGTGAGGGATTTCCGGCACCGAGTCAAGCCAGGAATAAGCAAGAAAAGGCTCACTTCACCGAAAGGAAGCAGCGGATAACCCGCTTGTTGGCATCATGGCATGCTGAGGAGGCATTTCGGGAACAGCTGGCATTGCTGAGGGTATTGCCTCCGCATCAATATACCGAGGATGAATGGGCCACATTGCAGGCCCTGATCGCCGTGTTGCGTCTGGCAGCCGCTCACCTTGAGCTGGTGTTCAGTGATCAAGGACAGGTTGATTTTCCTGCCTTGCACCAAGCCGCCATTACTGCATTGGGTGAACCGGAAGCTCCCACAGAGCTTGCACTGGCGCTCGACTACCGCATTCGCCACTTGTTGGTGGACGAGTTTCAGGATACCTCGTTCAATCAGTACGAATTGCTGCAACGTTTGACGGCGGGCTGGCAACCGGGGGATGGCCGTAGCTTGTTTGTGGTGGGTGATCCCATGCAGTCTATCTATCGTTTTCGGGAGGCGGAAGTGGGGTTGTTTCTGGATGCCACAGCCAACGGGATCGGCGGGCTGCCACTCGAGTTTCTGCGACTTACGGTCAATTTTCGCTCCCAGAAGGGAATTATTGAGTGGGTCAACCAACACTTTCCTGAGGTGCTACCGGCCGCGGATACTATTGCCGGTGGTGCCGTGTCTTATACGCCGTCGATCGCTTTTCACCCATCACGGCAAGGGGCTGCCGTAACGGTGTATCCGTCACTGGGTCGCGACGACATCACCGAAGCTCGCCAGGTTGTCTCGATTGTGCAACGGACCAGGCAGGAGCATCCTCAGGAAAGCACCGCCATACTGGTTCGCGGTCGTACGCACTTGCGACAGATCGTGGCACAGCTGCGCCAGCTTGGACTCCGGTTTCAGGCCGTGGAAATTGAGCGATTGGCAGACCGTCCGGTGGTTCAGGATCTGCTGGCATTGACGCGGGCTCTACACCATCTCGCTGATCGCATCGCGTGGCTGGCACTACTTCGAGCACCGTATTGTGGCTTGACGCTTACGGATCTACACGCACTGGCAGGGGCCGACTCCGGCCGATCAATAATCGATTTGTTGCACCAGCCACAGCGCCTGGAAGCATTGAGTCACGACGGCCGCAGCCGAATTGCCCGGGTGCTTCCAGTGCTGAACACAGCACTTCAGGAACGGGCACGGTGTTCCCTGCGCAGCAACGTCGAGGGTGTGTGGATTGCACTCGGTGGTCCGGCTTGCGTGACTGACGAGTCGGGTCTGCAAGATGCTGAAGTCTACTTTCAGTTGCTGGAAAGGCTTGGTATTGAGGGGAACGTGGCGGATCTTCATGAACTCACCAAGCAGGTAGAACGGCTGTTCGCTTTGCCCGACGCACAGGCGGACGAATCTTTGCAGATCATGACGATCCATAAAGCCAAAGGGCTGGAGTTTGATACGGTGATTGTCCCCGGGCTGGGCCGCAGTCCGCGTCGTGATGAGGATAAATTGTTGCATTGGCTGGAACGTAGTCATGTGTCGGAGGCTCGTACAGCCGACGACAGAGACCTTCTGCTGGCACCGATCAGCGCACAGGGTGAGGCCAAGAACCCGATGGCAGCCTATCTTCAGCGATTGGATACAGTGAAGGGGTGTTTTGAAAACAGTCGGTTGCTGTATGTGGCAGCGACCAGGGCCAGGCAACACCTGCACCTGCTGGGACACGTTAGTGTTCGGGAACAGGAGGCCGGATTTATACTAAAGGAGCCATCTGACAATACACTTTTGGCGCGCCTGTGGTCGGTCGTAGAAAGTGACTATCAAGCGCGTCTTGGTGAACATCAAATGGATACAGCAGTACAAGAAAATGCCCCGGTATCGACAGTCCACAGCATCATGCGGAGTCGACTGGTGCGGGACTGGTCGTTGCCAGACCCACCGGAATCGGCCTCTTTCGTCGATACAATCAGCGAGCAGGGTGTGGAAGAATTGCTGGAGTTTGACTGGGCAGGGGAGACTGCACGGCATGTGGGGACGGTCGTGCATCGACTGCTCCAATATATCGGACAGGTGGGTATCGAATGTATTGCACCAGGTGACTTGCAACGTTTCGAGCGGCTTGGCCGTCACATGCTGACACAACTGGGAGTCTCTGGCAATCGCCTTGCCATTGCGACCACCGAGATTGCCGTGGCACTACAGGCGGTATTCCAAGATGAGCGAGGCCGTTGGATTCTTAGTGGGCAGCACGACCAAGCGAGTTGTGAGTTTGCGGTCAGCGGTTTGCGCGACGGTGCTGTAGTCCACATGGTGATGGACCGAACGTTTGTGGATGATCAAGGCATACGCTGGATTATCGATTACAAGACAGGAACTCACACGGGAGGGCGTGTTGATGAGTTTCTTGATCAAGAACAGCACCGCTATCGTTCGCAGCTGGAACGGTACGCAACGATTATGCAAAAACTGCAACCAGAATCCATCCGCCTGGGGTTGTATTTCCCTCACCTTGGTGGCTGGCGAGAGTGGCAATTTGCTCGATAATCGCTAGCACGGCTGCCACAAGGCGGCCGTAGACCCCCCTAAGCTTGGGTCTGCCCTCGATGTAATGCGATTCAACTTGTGCAGACCCGACGAGCAATCCCGCACGGTTTGCCAAACAACACCCTGATGTTTTGCATGAGGTGTTCGGGTGAGTTCTGGGAACCCCCCACACTGCCTGAGGCACTGCGCAGTCGCGCAGCAAACAAAAGTGCTACGCTAAGGCGGCCTGCAAGTGATCAAGGCCTTTCAGTGACATGGGTACACCAACAGTAGGCCCCCCTGAAGGGACGTCTCGCGTCTTCAATATCGATATCGAGACATGCGTTGAATGCGGTCGCACCGTGAAAGGGATCGCCTGCACCGAAGACCCGGAGGTGATCAATGCCCTATTGGATTGAACCAAATCTCGTTCCATCACGACTAAGGAGAAACAACCCGGATCAAACAGGAGCCAGACCATGAAAACGCAATCTCACCCAAGCGATCACCACATACTCTTTAACACACTCACCAGGGCAGTGCTGGCAGCTATTATTGCGACCAGCCCCGAGCTGCTGCTGGCTGCCAAAGTGACCACGACCTCGGTCATGGCACAAAAGCCGATCCCGCACAAGGTGGCCCCGCTCATGACACAAAAGCCGATACCGCGCAATGTGACCGATACCCAGGCCCCGGCGATCCAGGTAGTAGCCCCGAGTCTAAAAAGCTTGAGACAGAACCCTCAGCCCTTGGTCAAACTGCCCACCCTCAGGAGCAAGCCGGTCAACAAACCAAGCCCACATCGTCCCGCTACTCTCGGCAATGTGAACCACACGCTTCCGGCCAGGATAATCGATAGCAGGGCAGCAGCCATCCAGGACAACAATCAGGGCCATGATCTTGAGGGTATCAAAGACGCGATGGATGCACTGCATAATATACCGGGCGCGCCGGTACAGAACGCAGGCATCAATACAGATTTCGGTTTGGGTGGCCAGGGTTTGGGTGGTCAGGCAGCGGATTTTTCGAAGTTACCAGGTCAGGATGCGGCAGGGCTTGAGCCTGCAGCCGGCGCGACTGGTGCAGGATTTATGCCGAAACCAACAACCCCCGGAAGCAGGCCGGGCAATTCAGCGGGTGATGTATTAGGTGGCGCACCGGTCACACCCTCCGGTGATCTCGCCGCGATTATGGGTGGGGCGGCGGGACAAGACAGTGGAGGGGCGGGACAAGACAGTGGAGAATGGTATCTTGATGGCCTGCGCTATAGAGATAGTAGTGGAAGAACACATTTAAGACGTGATGATGGTGGAATACGTATATTGACTCCCAACGCACAAGGGTCGCATGATATTTTTGAGAAAACACCGAATCGGGATGGCACATTCCATGTATATCGGCACACTCTATTTGCCAATGGCGACTTAGTAGTAGTTGACGAGGATCGTGATAGTAGTGGGAATCTACTCAGCACTCTCAAAACTATTAACGGCGAGGAGGTTTCCGACCGGCCACAAACTGGGATAGACAAGACTCAAGATCCCGACAGCGCGGATACCGATGGCAGTTGGGCGCGCTGGATGGCTAAATTTTCAGGGCAGCGGCCCGATTTGGGTTTGAAGAATCCAGATCAGGTCGATCCCGGCCCCGACGGCGCCACACCCAATCAACAGGCGCCTCGCTTAATCCTGCCGGCGGGTCAGCTGGTGATCAATCCCTCGCCAGAAAATGCCGGTGGACAAGC